>CALJLA010000133.1 GCA_937983055.1 uncultured Pseudomonadota bacterium | reverse complement strand
TCGAGGGCATCGGTCACGCGGCGATGCTGATGGACAAGGATCAGATCGCGGTAGTGAAGGAGTTTCTGTCGGCGGCGTAAAAGGACAGTTCCGAGGCCCGAGTTCCGAGTGAGTCGGCCTGGGGCCGGCGTCAAAAGCGACTCTCAGCGCAGAGGACGCGAAGGACGCGGAGCAAAAAAAGAACCAAGAACTGGACGTGGGACTCCGGACTCTGGACTCGGAACGCGGGCCTCGGAACTCGGAACTTTTCCCTCAGTGCCTTAAACTCCCTTCTTCGATTGCAGAGGAGGCAACATGAATTTGCGGGATTTCAAGCGCCCGGATGCGGCGCTGCTGGAGCAGTATCGCCAGGTGGCCAAGTGCTACAGCGTCTCGTGCGTATTCGCGGACGTGCAGAAGCGCGGCGGAGTGATGCATTCGAGCATGAAGCCGATCTTTCGCGGCAAGGCGGTAGGCCCGGCGCTGACGGTGAAGCTCTCGCCGGGCGACCTGCAGGACCCGCTGGCCGCGCTGCACGTCGCACAGCCGGGCGACGTCGTGGTGGTCGACGCCGGCGGCGAAACCGAGACCTCGGTATTCGGCGGCCTGATGGGCAGCCTGTTCAAGAACCGCGGCGTGCAGGGCGCGATCGTCGACGGCGCCTGCCGAGACATCGACGAGCTGATCGATATGAAGTTCATCCTGTTCTCGCGCGCGGTGACTGCGCGCGGCACGCACACCATGTTCTCCGGGCGCAAGGACGACGTCGAGCTGAACGTGCCGGTCAGCTGCGGCGGCATCGTGGTCAATCCCGGCGACATGATCGTGGCCGACGAGATCGGCGTCACTGTGGTGCCGCGCGAGAACCTGGCCGAGGTGCTGGCCCAGGCCAAGGCCCAGGCCGATCGCGAGGAAGCCACGCGCCGCCGCATCGCCGAAGGCCGCACCTTCGAGCAACTGCTGGAGGAGTTTGGACGGATTTGAACACCCGTGCCGAGTTCCGCGTTCCGAGTCCTCAGCGGGAAAGACACTAGTGCGTACTGCGTGCTGCGGGAAAAGGGCCGAGAGACGACAAGTTCCGGGTTCCGCGTTCCGAGTAAAGCCGGCCTGTGCGGCCGGCGGCACGATCGGCCTCCACCGCGGAGGACACGGAGGACGCGGAGGAGAAAGACGGGACTTAGGACTCGGGAGTCTGGACTCGGGACTCGGGAAAAACCGGTGCCCAGTGCTCGGTGCTCAGTTCTCTGGACTCGGAACGCGGAACTCGGCACTCGGAACTCGGGCCTGTCCTTAAAACATGATCGCCATCGACTGGGGCACCTCTTCGTTGCGGGTCTACCGTCTCGACGTGAGGGGCGCTATTGCCGAGGCGCGCTCTTCGGCGCAGGGCATTCTCGCGGTGCAGGATGGCGCCTTTGCGCAGGTGCTCGAGCGCGAAGCGGGCGACTGGATCGCGGCCGGCGAGCGGCCGATTCTGATGAGCGGCATGATCGGCAGCCGCCAGGGCTGGGTCGAGGCGCCTTACGTCGAATGCCCGGCCGGGCTGGCGCAGATCGCCGGCGCGCTGAAGCTGGTGCGCTGGGGCGATCGACAGGCCTGGATCGTGCCCGGCCTTGCCTGCCGCGACGCCAGCGGCGTTCAGGACGTGATGCGCGGCGAAGAAACGCAGGTGCTCGGCGTGCTGGATGCGCTCGGCGCCGGGCAGCAGCTGGTATGCCTGCCGGGCACCCACAGCAAGTGGGTGACGGTGCGCGACGGCGCGATCGTGTCGTTCGCCACCTACATGACCGGCGAGGTGTTCGCGGTGCTCAAGGCGCACAGCATTCTCGGCCGGATGATGAGCGGCAGCGACAGCGCCGAGGGTGCTTTCGCCGACGGCGTCGCCCGTTCGGCCGACGGCGCCGGGCTGCTGCACCATCTGTTCGGCGTGCGCGCGCGCGGCCTGTTCGGCGAGCTAAAGGACACCGAATCGCCCGCCTATCTGTCCGGCCTGCTGATCGGCCACGAACTGCGCGCGGCGGCGGGCACCGCCCGGCAGCTGAGCCTTGTCTGTACGCCGCAGCTCGGTGCACTCTACACTCGTGCCTGTGCAGCGTTGGGCGTTCAAACGCGGTTGTTCGATCCCGATGCCGCCGCCCGCGGCCTGCACCGGCTCGCCGCACATCTTCCGGGAGACACATGAAGAGCAAGACGTTCGCCGAATGGATCAAGCCCTTTCCGCTGGTTGCAATCCTGCGCGGCATCAAGCCGGTCGACGCGGTGGCGATCGGCGAGGTGCTGGTCGAAGCCGGGTTCAATACCATCGAGGTGCCGCTTAACTCGCCGGAGCCCTACGCCAGCATCGTCAAGCTGGCAAAGCGCTTCGGCAAGGACGTGCTGATCGGCGCCGGCACGGTCACCGACTGGACAACGGTATCCAAGATCTCCGACGCCGGCGGCCGGCTGGTGGTGATGCCGCATGCCGACGAGCGGGTGGTCGAGGCCGCCAAGCGCAATGGCATGTACGCCCTGCCCGGCTTCGCGACGCCGACAGAGGCTTTCCGGATGATCGACGCGGGCGCCGACGCGCTGAAGCTGTTTCCCGCCGAGGTCTACCCGCCTTCGGTGCTGAAGGCGATGCGGGCGGTGCTGCCGCGGGAGATCGCGGTGCTGCCGGTCGGCGGCATCACGCCGAAATCGCTGGCCGATTACTGGAATGCCGGTGCAGACGGATTCGGCCTGGGCTCGGCGCTGTACAAGACCGGCGCCAAGCCCAAGGACGTCGCCGGCACCGCCGCCGAATTCCGCGCCGCCCTGAACGCGCTGCCGAAGCGGGCGTACGTGAGGCGGGGAAACCGCTAGGGCAGGTTCCGAGTTCCGAGGCCCGAGTAAGCCAGCCTGCGGCCGGCTCACACTCGGAACGCGGAACTCGAAACTCGGGACTCGCGGTCGGGCAAAAAAATAGCGGGCCCAGGGCCCGCCGCATTTTTCTTGCTCTTGAGGTTTTTGCTTTTGTTGTTTCTTGGTTCGCCGCGAGGGCGGTTTGTTGTCCGCTGGGTAACTATGCCGCGTACACGACCTTGAGCGGCAGGTGTTTGCTCGGATCGAGGTCGGCCTCGTCCATCGGCGAGGCGGCGCTGATCGGCCGCGACGGGCGGGCGACAATGTCGCGCACGAAGTTCGGCAGGGCGAACACGCCGCGATGGGTGCCGCCGTTGTAGAACTGCAGGTCTCGCAGCCCGCGCTCGGCGATGCGCCGCTCGACTTCCTGCTCGGCAACGGCGAGCGGATCGGTTTCGTCGGAGGCGGCCGCCATGCCCCACCAGGTGCCGTACAAGGGCACGTACACCAAGTACGGCCGCACCACCTTGAACACCTCGCGCAGCGAACTGACCAGTCGATGGAACACGTTCGGGCGCGTCACCGGCGAGCCGAGGTGCATCGACATCACGCCCTGCGGGCCGAGAATGCGCCGGCATTCGCGCAGGAACTCGACCCGGTAGAGCATCTCCGCCGGCCCGAACGGGTCGGTCAGGTCGAGCATCATCAGGTCGAACGAATCCTTGCAGTTCTCGACGTAGGCCTTGCCGTCGGTGATCAGCACTTTCAGCCGCGGGTCGTCGAAGGCGCCGCGATGCACGTCGGGCAGGTGCTGCCTGCAGAAATCGACCACGACTTCGTCGATTTCCGCCATCACCACTTCCTGCATGCTCTTGTACTTGAGGTACTCCTCGGCCGCGCCGCCGTCGCCGCCGCCGATGATCAGCGCGCGCTTCGGGTTCGGGTGGGTGATGCCGGCGACATGGATCATGTTCTCGTGATAGAAGAACTCGTCTCCATCCGAGGTCATGAAGTAGTCGTCGATGCGCAGCGCGCGTCCGAACTTCGCGGTTTCGAGCACCTCGATGTCCTGGAAGGGCGACTTCACCTGCGCGATGCGCCTGGTCGCCCTCACCCAGAAGCCGTAACCGTCGTTCAGCTCCTCCAGAAGGTAGAGGTCGTCGCGGCCTCCGGCCATCAGAGCCTTTCGACCGAGTGCACGTTCTCGTGCGCCGGCGCGAAGGTCCGGCGCAGGTTCTCGTAGAGATTGCGCGCCTTGGGACGATTGTCCTGCGTGTAGCTGCAAACGTACACGTCCACCGTCACATAGCGCTTCTCGGGCCATGTGTGGATCGACATGTGCGATTCGGCCAGCACGATCATGCCGGTCACGCCGCCACCGCCGTCGAACTGGTGGAAGTAATTTCCAACCACGCTCAGCCCGGCCTCTTCGACCAGACGGAGGCAGTGCTCGGTGAGCAGCCGTGAGTCAGTGAGATAGCGATCTTCGCACTCGCAGTCGTAAAGATCGCCCATGATGTGGAGACCCGGGGTCTCCTTGACCTTCTGAAGCGTCTCCGCTGTATCTACCGGAAGAACCTGCTTCAGCTTGAGATTACGCATCTCAGTATTCCTCCCTCCGTAAGGCGGAGTTCCTCCCGGAACCCGCGCGTTGCGTCGAGGACGCGTACCCAAACCAACCGATTCCCGCTGCGAGAACCTGCTTCAGCCCGCCGGCATTCCGCCGGAAAAGCTGGAGTCGGCTTCTCAGCGACCCAGCGGCCGGTCGGAGACAAATGCTCAGTACCCGGCCAAAAACTTGAACGGCGCACTATACGTCTTTGCGCGAGATTTTCAAGACCTTTTTGTGAAATTCCAACGGTTTTACCGACATTTGGGCGCTCAACCGCCGCCGTCGGCGGCGAGCAGCGCCGCCGCATCGGTGTCGGTGGCTTCGTCGATGAGATCCAGCGGCCGGCGCGAGAAGGCAACCGCCGCCGCCAGCGGCCGCGCGTCGCCGCCATGGTCCAGCGACCATTGCGCCTGGCGGCACAGCAGCAGCAGCGCAAACGCGCGCCCGAGCGTCATTGCAAACCGGCGGGCGCCGGCCTCGAGCGCCGCCCCGCGGGTGCCGCGCAGCCAGCCCGCCGCACGCTGCAGCGCCGCCAGCGCCGGCTTCGCCGTTTCGGCCAGCACGGTGTCGCGCACCGCCGAGCAAAGGGTCTGCGCCTCGACTTCCAGCGCCGCCAGCGCCGGCTGGCTGGCGGCCCGCAGCACGTCCAGCGACAGCACGTTGGTGGTGCCCTCCCAGATCGGGAATACCTGGGCGTCGCGCAGCAGCAGGGGTATGCCGGTGTCCTCGACATAGCCGGCGCCGCCGAACGCCTCCATCACTTCGGACAGCACCGCCACCGACTGCTTGCCGGTGACCAGCTTGGCCACCGGGGTGAGCAGCCTCAGCAGTTCGCGGCGCGCCTCGTCGGACTCGCCCGCCTCTTCGCGGCCGAGCAGCTCCACCACCGCGAAGGTCAGCGCGAAGCTCGCCTCGAATTCGGCCTGAAGGCCGGCCAGCGTGTCGGCGTGCAGCGCCTTGTCGATGAGCGGCGCGCCGAAGGCGACGCGCCGGCGGGCGTAGTCGCGCGCCAGCGCCAGCCCGCGGCGCATGTAGGCCACCGCGCTTACCGCGTTCCAGGTGCGGGTGACATTGAGCATCGGCGCGATGTTGCGCACGCCCTCCGTCAGCCCTGCCACCGGCACGGCCGGCGTGCCGTCGAGCGTGAGCTCGGCGGTGGGCACCTTGCGGGTGCCGAACTTGTCCTTGAGCCGGTGCACGACGATGGCATTCAGCCCGCCATCGGGTCGCCGGGTCTCGACGTAGAACAGGGCGAGCCCCTTGCCGCCAGCCGGATTGCCCTCCGGCCGCGCCAGCGTCAGCGCCATCTGCGAGGTCACCGCCGAGGTAAACCACTTGCGGCCGTACAGCCGCCACTGGCCATCGACCTGGCGTGCCACCGTTTCCGACAGGCCGACATCCGAGCCGCCGGTGGACTCGGTCATCCATTGTCCGCTGGTCCAGAACGTGGCCGGGTCGCGGCTCGTGAGCCGCGCGACCGCCCGCTCGATCAGCGCCGCGTTGCCGGCGCCCGTCAGCGCGCGGGCTGCGCCGTCGGTCATCGCCAGCGGGCAGCTGTAGACGTCGGTCGACGGGGTGAACAGGTACACCAGCGCGAACTGGTGCAGCCGGGAATGGCGGCCGTGACGCCGCTCGTAGGCGGTGGCGATCAGCCCCTGCTCCGCGGCGATGCGCTCGGCGCGCCGCCACAGCGGCGACACCTCGATGGCATCGATGCGGTTGCCCCAGGCATCCCAGGGCGTGTGGCGCGGCTCGTTGAGCCGGTCTTCGAGCTGAAAGCGGTACAGCTCGCCGCCCGCCAGCTCGCCCATGCGCAGGAGCGCGGGCTCGATGTCGGCAAGCACCGCCGCCGGCAGCGCCCGCGCCAGAAAGGCGCGCAGCACCCGGTCGTCGGAGTACTGGTTGCCGAGCGTCGGCGGCGGCTGGTTGAAGGGCACTTAGCGTGAACCGCGCGCCGCGCCTGCGCCGGCATCGGACGGCCCGCGGCGCTTCGGCATGGACCCGCCTGTCACAGGCCCGCGCACGCCGCCCTCAGATGCCGCCGATGCACAGGTACTTCACCTCGAGAAACTCGTCGATGCCGTACTTGGAGCCTTCGCGGCCGATGCCGGACTGCTTGACGCCGCCGAAGGGCGCCACCTCGTTCGAGATCAGCCCGGTGTTGATGCCGACCATGCCGGACTCGATGCCTTCCGCCACCCGCCAGATGCGGCCGATGTCGCGGGCATAAAAGTACGACGCCAGCCCGAACTCGGTATCGTTGGCCATCTTGATGGCCTCGTCTTCGGTCTTGAAGCGGAACAGCGGCGCGACCGGGCCGAAGGTTTCCTCGCGGGTGACCTTCATGCTGGTGTTCACGCCGGTCAGCACGGTCGGCTCGAAGAACAGCCCGCCGAGCGAGTGCTTCTTGCCGCCGACCAGCACCTTGGCGCCCTTGTCGAGCGCGTCCTTGATGTGCTCCTCGACCTTGGCCACCGCGTTCTCGTCGATCAGCGGGCCGGTGGTGACGCCGGCATCGGTGCCGCGGCCGACCTTCAGCCCTTTCACCTTTTCGGCGAGCTTTGCGGCGAACGCATCGTAGACGCCGTCCTGCACCAGGATGCGGTTGGCGCATACGCAGGTCTGCCCGTTGTTGCGGTACTTCGAGATCATCGCGCCCTCGACCGCCGCGTCGAGGTCGGCGTCGTCGAACACCAGGAAGGGCGCGTTGCCGCCCAGCTCGAGCGAGATCTTTTTGATGGTGTCGGCGCTTTGCCGCATCAGCATGGCGCCGACCTCGGTCGACCCGGTGAAGCTGAGCTTGCGCACCGTGGCACTGCCGGTCAGCTCGCCGCCGATCTCCTTCGCGCTGCCGGTGACGATGTTGATCACGCCCTTCGGCACGCCCGCGCGCTCGGCCAGCTCGGCCAGCGCGAACGCGGAATACGGCGTCTGCGTCGCCGGCTTGATCACCACGGTGCAGCCCGCGGCAAGCGCCGGCGCCGCCTTGCGGGTGATCATCGCCGCCGGAAAATTCCACGGGGTGATCAGCGCGCACACGCCGACCGGCTGCTTGATCACCACCAGGCGCTTGTCGGCCTGGTGCTGGGGAATGACGTCGCCGTAGACGCGCTTGGCTTCTTCCGAGAACCATTCGATGAACGAGGCGGCGTAGGCGATCTCGCCCTTCGCCTCGGCCAGCGGCTTGCCCTGCTCGGTGGTCATCAGCAGGCCGAGATCGTCCTGGTTCGCCATCATCAGCTCGAACCACTTGCGCAGAATGGCGGCGCGCTCCTTGGCGAGCTTGCCGCGCCAGGCCGGCAGCGCCGCGTTCGCCGCCTCGATGGCGCGCCGGGTCTCCACCGCGCCCATCTTCGGAATGGTGCCGACCACCGAACCGTCGGCGGGATTGACCACGTTGACGGTGGCCTTGCCATCGGCATCCACCCACTTGCCGTCGATGTAGCCCTGCTGGCGGAAAAGCTTCGGATCCTTGAGTTGCGGTGCGGCGTTGCCGTCACGCGGTGCGTTCATGGTGGCCTCCCATCACAGCCAGAGTTGTTGCGCGAATTATAGGTCTCGACTGCCGCGCGAAGGGGGAGTTCCTTCGAAGAACCAGTTCCAGGTTCCGAGTAAGCCGGCCTGGCGCCGGCATCAGACCCGACTCTCACCACGGAGGACGCGGAGGACACGGAGGAACGACAAGAAATCGGACTCGGGACTCGGGAACCAAGACTCGGAGAAACCGGTGCTCGGTGCTTAGTGCTCTGTGCTCGGAACTGGTCTTTACCATTCACCTAATCACTTAATCACCTAGTCACGGCCGCGTAAGCCGGCCCAAGCAACACGCAGTCCCGTTCTTTTCACTCGGAACCCGGAACTCGGGACTCGGAACTGCTTTTCTCCATTCACCTAGTCACCTAGTCACCGAACTCAAGGCCGGCTTTACTCGGAATTCGGAACTCGGCCCTCGGAACTGTTCTGCCAGCACGCAGCCGCAGGCCCGGCGGCCTCTTCAGCCGCCGACGGCCGCGACTTTTTCCGCCCGTTCAGAACGTCCCCGGATACGCCCCGCCGTCGATCAGGAAGTTCTGGCCGGTGATGTACGCGGTGTGCACGCTGCAGATGTAGGCGCACAGTGCGCCGAACTCCTCCGGCGTGCCGAAGCGGCCGGCCGGCACGCCCGCCATGCGCTGCTTGGAAACCTGCTCGACGCTCGCGCCCGCCATCTTGGCGCCGGCGGCGATGCGGCTTTTCAGCGTGTCGGTGTCGAACAGGCCCGGCAGGATGTTGTTGACCGTGACGTTGTGGGCGACGGTCTTGCGGGCGAGCCCGGCCACGAACCCGGTCAGGCCGGAACGCGCCCCGTTGGACAGCGCCAGGATCTCGATCGGCGCCTTCACCGCCGCGGAGGTGATGTGGACGATGCGGCAGAACTTGAGCTCGATCATGCCGTCGACGCTGGCCTTGATCAGCTCGATCGGCGTAAGCATGTTGGCATCGAGCGCCTTGATCCAGTCGTCGCGCGTGAAATCGCGGAAATCGCCGGCCGGCGGGCCGCCGGCATTGTTCACCAGGATGTCCGGGCTGGGGCACGCGGCAAGCGCCTGCCTGCGGCCCGCTTCGGTGGTGATGTCGGTCGCCACCGCGTTGACCTTGACGCCGGTGGCCTTGCGAATTTCCTCAGCGGTGGCTTCCAGGGCCTCCTTGCCGCGGGCGACGATGGTGACGTTCACGCCCTCGCGTGCGAGCGCCAGCGCGCAGCCTTTGCCCAGCCCCTTGCTGGCGGCGCACACCAGCGCGTTTTTTCCCTTGATTCCAAGATCCATGCTCGCTCCCTGCTGTTCGAATAATCGTGGCACCACTCGGGTGCCGGTTGAGGGCGGTATGGTGGCGAAGGCGGAGATCGAATGCAAACCGCAAGATTCTGCATGCGCCCGGACCCGGTGCGGCGGCTATAATCGACCGTCGCAGGAAAAAAGTCTTCGCAATGCCGCGCACGCTCACCTGTCTTCTGCTCTCGTCGCTGATCCTTTCCGGCTGCGCCACCGGGCCCGACAAGCGCGATCCGCTCGAACCGATGAACCGCAAGATCTACGCGTTCAACGAGGCCGTGGACAAGGCGGTGCTGAAGCCGGTGGCGAAGGCCTACGTGTTCGTGCTGCCGGAGTTCGCGCAGGTCGGCGTGAGCAACTTCTTTCGCAATCTCGGCATGGTGGTCACCACGCTGAACGACGCCCTGCAGGGCAAGGCGCAGCAGGTGCCGGTGGATGTGATGCGCTTCTCGGTGAACACCGTGTTCGGCCTCGGCGGGCTGATCGACGTGGCCAGCGAGGTGGGCATCGCCTACAACAACGAGGATTTCGGGCAGACGCTCGGCGTCTGGGGCGTGGGCAGCGGCCCTTACCTGGTGCTGCCGCTGCTCGGACCGAGCACGGTGCGCGACGCCGCGGCCCTGCCCGCCGATTTCGTGGTGAGCCCGCTGTCCGGCGGCGTGCTCAACGACGACAGCGCCCGCTGGGGTCTCGTCGCCCTGCGGGTGGTGGACGTGCGGGCCAACCTGCTGAGCCTGGACCCGGTGCTCCAGCAGCAGATCGACCCCTACAGCTTCGTGCGCGACACGCATCTGCAGCGCCGCGCGTACATGGTGTACGACGGCCTGCCGCCCAGCGCGGATCAGTCGGGCCGTTCGGGCCGCAAGTCGCTGCTCGAGCTGGAAGAGGAGGAGTTCGGCGACGAGCCGATCCAGCCAGACGAGGCGCCCTAGCCTCAGTGTGCCGGGGGTAGAAAGGACAAGGGCCGAGGGCCTAACGGCGACAAGACTGGAAAGCGGACTCGAGAAAACCAGATCGAACCACCAAGCCACCAAGGGCACCAAGTAAACTAGAGAAGCGCGTCTTGGCGGCTTTGTGAGCAGGGTGGTCCGCGCGCAGGTCCTCGTTGTTCTCCGGATCCTCCGCGTGACTCCGAGCAATCTGCGTTGAAAGCGTCCCGGCCGGCTGCAGGCCGGCTAACCCGGCGATTCCACTTCCCCGCAGCACTCAGCACTTTCTTTTCGCCTTCTGCCCTTGCGCTTTTCACGCAGTACACAGCACCGTCTTTTCGGCCCTCGGCCCTCGATCCTTGGCCCTTGTTCTTTGTCAGCTTCCCCTGTCTCATAAACGCAACGGTGTGTGTTTTTCTCGGAAATTTCCCGTTTCGTTAGCTAAAATTAAACGGGGAGTGTGCATCATGAAGACTGATCGTTTTGCTTTGACTGGATTAGTCGCGCTGCTGTCTGGCGTGTGGATGGCCGGGGTCGCGGCCGAGGAAGGCACCTGGTACCAGGGGCAATCGAGCGGCTTTCGCGGCCTGTCGCCGGACAGCCAGATATTCGAAGGCGCGCTCGGGATGTTCGGGCTGTCGCCCTTCGGCGGTCCGGTTGAAGGCCCGCTCATCGACAAGCATTACACCGGCTACCGTTTCAGTGATCTGTTCGCGCTGGAGGGTGCGCAAAGCCAGTTGTCCCTGTCGCCCGGCGGCTGCCACACCGACCGGCTGGCGGGCGACCTGGCGGCGCCCTGCCATGGCGCTGCCTGGAGCGTGACCGGGGTCGCCACACTGCCGTTCGAAGAAGGCCTGTCCCTGTACGGCCGCCTCGGCATGCAGTACTGGCAGCCGGGCGGCACGGGTGAAGGCCTGCCCTGGCGCAACGGCGCGGCGGACGTGGGCGCCACCTACGGCATCGGTGTCAGCTACGAGTTTCGCAAGGATTGGTACCTGCACGCCGAGTCCGAGCGCTTCAGCGAGCTGTCGCAGGGCACCGGGCTGAGGCTCGATCGCGGGCTGGGGCTCGACAGCGCGGTGCATTCGATCGGCTTGTCCGTCCGCTTCTGACGTCCGGCGCCGGCCATCGCCGGCGGCGCAGTAGGCTCAGTCGACGCCCTGCCCCGCCGTTACCCGCCCTCTGCGCGTGGTGAGATAGATCCCGCCAAAGATCAGCGCTGCACCGGCGAAGTGATAGCCGTGCAGCCGCTCGCCGAGAAAAACCACCGACAGCAGCGCACCGAACACCGGCATCAGATGCACGAACAGGCCGGCACGGTTCGGTCCCACCTGGGCAACCGCCCGGTTCCAGAACAGGTAGGCCACGATCGAAGGCAGCGTCGCGTAGTAGGCCAGCGCCGAGACGCTCGCCACGCTGATCGCGAACCCGCCGCGCACCGACCACTCCCAGAGGTATACCGGCAGCAGCAGCGGCAGGCTAAGCGCCAGCATCGCTGCGAGAAAGGCCGGGGCCGACAGCGCCGGCGGCCGCAGCCGCGGCACCAGCACCGTGTAGCCGGCCCACAGCACCATGGCCGCCATCAGCCACAGGTCGCCGGTGTTGAACTGCAACCGCGCCAGCAGTGCGGGCTCGCCCCGGGCAACGATGGCAGCAACTCCCGCCAGCGAGCAGGCGACACCCACTGCCTGCAGGCGCGACAGATTCTCGCGCAGAAACAGGCCGGACATCAGAATGATCAGCACCGGCGTGACCGAATTGAACAGCACGCCGTTGGTCGCCGCGGTGAACTGCAGCCCGGTGTAGACCATGGTGTTGAAGGCCACCGCGCCGAGCGCGCCGAGCAGCATCAGGCCGCGCCAGTTCGCGCGCAGCACCGGCAGGCGGCGCAGCAGCTCCGCCGCGACGAACGGCAGCAGAATGGCCAGCGCCAGCGTCCAGCGCCAGAAACCCATCGCCACCGGCCCCATGTCGTTGCGCATCGCGCGCCCCACGACCCAGTTGCCCGCCCAGAACAGCGCGGACAACGACAGCAGGAGATACGGCGACGGATCAAGTAATCGGCGGAGCATTTGTTTTTGGTGTCCTGTGTGCTTCGTGCTGCGTGCTGCGTGCTGCGTGCTGAGTGCTGTGTGCTGCGTCGCCGGCGTGAACTACGGTGACTTAAGTGACTAGGTAATTAGGTGAACGGTGAAAAGCAGTTCCGAGTTCCGGGTTCCGAGTGCAAAGAACAGGGCTGCATGTTGCTTGGGCTGACTCACGCGGCCCTGACTAGGTGATTAAGCGATTGGGTGAATGGTAAAGACCCGCTCCGAGCACCGAGCACTAAGCTCCGAGCACCGGTTTCTCCGAGTCTCGAGTCCCGAGCCGTATTTTCTTGGTGCTTTGGTGACTTGGTGGTTCGCACCGCCTTTTGTTTTTCCTCCGCGTCCTCTGTGTCCCCCGTGGTGAGAGCTGCTCCTGGAGCCGGCTGCAGGCCGGCTTACTCGGCCCTCGGTTTTTTTTACGCAGTACGCAGTCCCTTTCGCGCTAGTTCAGCCGCGCGGCGTTGCGCTGGACGTCGATCAGGCGTTGGCGGATTTCCTCGGCGTCGATGCAGGCGGGTTCGAGCTTCAGGTAGTGCTCGAAGTCGGCGATGGCGGCGCGGAAGCAGTTGAGTTCCTGATACACCATGCCGCGATCGCGGATTTCCGCGGGCTGCCCGGGGTCGGCGCAGACGATCCACTCCATGATCGGCAGCGCATGTTCCAGATCGTGGCGGCGCAGGTAGATGGCCTTCAGATTTCGCAGCATGCGCACCAGGATCTCCTTGCGGGTGGCGGCCACCAGCAGCCCGGCGATGATCGCGCGCGAGACTTCGCCGCCGCGCACCTCCCGCAACCGGCGCTGCAGATCGGTCAGGCCCAGCGACAGGCCGCCGGCATACGGGTCGAGCATCACGACGCCCTCGCGCACCTTGCACTTCACCAGGAAATGCCCCGGAAAGCACACGCCGCGCAGCGGCAGCCCGATGCGATTGCCCAGTTCCATGTACAGCAGCGACAGCGTGATCGGAATGCCCACGCGCCGCTCGATCACGTCGTTCAGCAGGCTGTTGCGCGGGTCGTAGTAATCGTCGGTATTCGGCCCGAAGCCCTGGTCGACGAACAGGTACTGGTTCAATGCCGCGATGCGTTCGGTGGCGCTCGCCTCATCGCCGATGCGCTGCGACACCGCCTGGGCCATCCGGTCGATGCGGCCCATCCAGTACGGCAGATCGAGGTCCGGATAGGCGTGCGTCGCGACCAGCAGCGCCGCTTCGGTGAGGGGAATGTCGGTGTCGGGACCGGAGAGCAGTTCCGTAAGTCGTTCGGCAAGCGCCCCGGTCATTGCCACCTCGTCACGGCTGCACGGCGCTCAGGCCCGCTGCTTTTCCCCGGCGGGTGGAAGAAACAGGGCCGCGACCTCGCGCTTGCCGCGCTTGCCTGCGTTGGGGCCGGTCACGCCGGCCGTCTGATCGCCCTGCGTCAATGCGGGCGCAGGCTCGGCCGACTCGTAAGGCCTGTCGAAGAACGGATCTGGCGCGGGCTGCGGCCGGCCGCGGAC
>CALJLA010000132.1 GCA_937983055.1 uncultured Pseudomonadota bacterium | reverse complement strand
CGCGCAGGGCCTCGAGGTGGCGCACCAGGTTGCGCAGCACGTCGCGCTCGACGTTCAGTTCCGGCGCGAAGGGCAGGCCGAAACCGGGAATCCAGCCGCGCGCGTTCTTGCCGTCGGCGTCGTACAGGAAGATGTTGGTCTTGAGCGCGGAGAAGCCCTTGTCGCGCACCTCGCGCCCGAGCGCCCTGACGCCGTCGAGGTCGGTGATCGCGGGCTGGTAGACATTCGGAAGATTGATCCGCCAGGTGGCGCAGTGCGACCAGTACACGCGGATGCGCTCGCGGATCTTGCCGCCCAGCAGCTCGTAGCAGGGCACGCCCAGCGCCCTGGCCTTGGCATCGAGCAGCGCGTTCTCGATGGCGCCCATGGCGAGCGCCACCACCCCGCCGGCGGCCGGGCGGATGGCGCAGTAGAGCTCGGCGTAGACACGCTCGTGGGCGTACACGTCCTGCCCGATGACCCGCGGCGCGAGCCGCGCGATCACCGCGCTCACGCCCGGCGCGCCGAAGCCCTCGTCGAACTCGCTCCAGCCGACGACCCCCTTGTCGGTGGTGAGCTTGACGTAGTGGTAGTTGCGCCAGCCTGCGTCGCAGGACAGCGTTTCGATGGTCTTGACCTTCATGGCCCCTCCCCGCTTGCCGCCGGCCCGGTGTTTGATCAACGGTCAGTCCGAAGCTTAACCGCAAGCAGCGCAGGCGGTCGAAGGCCGTATCATGGCCTCATCATCATCGTCCGCATACGCCCCATGACCGACCGCAAGCGCACCGCCACCAAGGCCTACCAGAACACCGGCTTTCTCAACAGCAAGGACGCACGCGCGCTGCGCATCCTCGCCGAGTATCTCGAGCCGAAGAGCCGCTTCGACCACCATCGCGTCGACGACACCATCGTGTTCATGGGCTCGGCGCGGCTGAAGTCGCGCGAGGACGCGCAGGCGCTACTGCGCCGCGCCGAGGCCGGCGACGGCGATCTGGCGCGGGCACAGATTGCGCTCCGCATGTCGGAGTATTACGAGGCGGCGCGCGTGCTGGCCTTTCGCCTGACCCAGTGGTCGAAGGAACTCAACCGCGAAGAGCGCCGATTCGTGGTGTGCACCGGTGGCGGCCCCGGCATCATGGAAGCGGCCAACCGCGGCGCGGCCGAGGCGAAGGGCATGAACGTGGGCCTGGCCATCTCGATTCCGCTCGAGGAGTTCGACAACCCCTTCGTCACCCGAGAGCTTGCCTTTCACTTCCACTACTTCTTCATGCGCAAGTTCTGGTTTGCCTACCTCGCCAAGGCGGTGATCGTGTTTCCCGGCGGCTACGGCACGCTGGACGAGCTGTTCGAGCTGCTCACCCTGGTGCAGACGCGCAAGATGCGCAAGCCGATGCCGATCGTGCTGTTCGGCACCGAGTACTGGAAGGAGATCGTCGACTTCGACGCGATGGTGCGTCACGGCACCATCGACGCCCGCGACATCGAGCTGATGCACCGCACCGATTCGGTGGACGACGCCTACGACTGGATCGTGCTGCAGCTGGCCGAGAAAGCCCTCGGCCAGCCCGGCGCCATGCTCTGAAAAACCGGGGTCAGGCCTATACTTTATAGCCCTCGCCGAGGCAACCCATGCGGCTTCAGCGCGGCGCGGCCCCGACCGGGCTGGCGTCTTCGGCCAGCGCGAGCACCGTTTGCGTGTCGGACGCCGGCCTGCCCCAGTAGCTCACGCCGATGTCGTAGCTGACGACACCGCCAGCCATGTGCCAGCGCTTGATGTCGAAGCGGATCAACGCCACGCGCGCACCTGGCGCCGGCAGATCGAGCTTGCCGATCGGGATCTTGTACGCCTCCGTTGCGGCCGCGTCCGGCGTGAAGCCGAGGTAGAGCTGCAGATTCTCCGAACCGGGCTGCCGCGCGAGCGAGTCGAAGTGCGAGGCGAGCCCGCCGCGCAGCGATTCGTTCGCGTCGACCAGGAACGAGCCGGAAAATCCGTCGGAGAGCGACGGCGTTTCGAACGGCAGCGCGATGAAGTCCTTGTCGGTCGGCTTGCGCCAGCGCGACTTCTCCACCGCGACATAGAAATTTCGAAAGTCGGGTGCGGCTGCGCCGTTGAAGCCAACGACCCGAGTGTAGTTCTGCTCATGCAGCAGAACCGGCCCTTCGTGCGTGACACTCGAGCCGATGGCGGCAATCGCCACCAACGCCACGCACATGGCCAATCTCAACGCCTTGAAGAGCGCCATGATTGCCTCCCTTTGTACTCAACTGCGGTGCTGCTGTTTTGCTTTTATGGCCACCAATCTACGCCAAAGCAGGCCGGCGTCAACCAGGCGAGTTCGCGTGGCGTGGAACTTACTTCAACTGCATGCGCTAAGCCGCGATGATGGCGGAATAAAATTTTCAGATGAAACAAAGGCCATTGGCGTAAGAACTCGCGTCTGCCGGCCCGGGTGGGTCGGCAAGGGCCCGCTCGCAGCGC
>CALJLA010000131.1 GCA_937983055.1 uncultured Pseudomonadota bacterium | reverse complement strand
GCGATGTCGCCATGTACCGGGTACTCGGCCGGGCCCACCGATACCTGCACCTCGATCCGCGCGTCGCCAAGCGGCACTGCTTCCGACAGCGCGGCGTGAATCCGCCTGGAGATCTCCTCTGCCTGGGCAACCTGGCGGCTGGCCAGTACCACGCAGAAGTCCTCCACCGACACGCGCGCCGTCAGGCCCTTGTCCACGCCCGTGCCGCGCAACCGGTCGGCCAGTTCGATCAGGATCCTGTTGGTCGGGTCGTAACCGAGGGCATCGAACAATTCCTGCACGCGTTCGATATGCACCGCGAGCACTGCAAGCGGTTTCGCCTCGCCCTTCGAGTCCGCCATCGCGCTTTCCAGGTGCGACAGCAGCGCACTTCGGTTGGGCAGGCCGGTGAGCGGGTCGTGCGTCGAGGCATACGCGACCCGCGCTTCCGCATTGGCCTGCCGCACCCGGTTGCGCAGCACGAAGATGCCGTACGCAAGATCGTCGGCCATTTCCAAAAGCAAATGGATCTCGTCCGCGTCGAACGCCTCGCGCTCGGCAGCGATGAGCACGAACGCGCCCAGCACCCGGTCCTCGGCCCGCAGCGGCAGCGCGATCAGCGCATTCATCTCCAGCGCCCGCAGCTCGTCCTGCCAGTAGGCGAACTCAGCGCTTTCGGCGAGGTCGTGCACAACGCACGGCGTGCCGGAGCGCACCGCCCGCATCACCACGCTTTCGCCGGCACTCATGTCCGACCACGCGACGCCGAAGGCCCGGAACAAGCCGGGGCGCGCGCCGGCGCGCGCAACCACCGATACTGAACCGTTATTCGCAAACACGACCGAGGCCGCCCGGTAGCCGCCGCGCTCCACCGCGACGGCACACATGTTGTTCAACAGGTCCTGGCCGGACTGGTTCCGTATCAGGTTCCGGTTGCAGCCACTCAGGGTGCGCAGGGCCCGCTCATGCCGCTGTACGCTGGAGGCGAGCTGGTCGAGCTTCTCGGCCAGTCGGCCCAGTTCGGTGCCATCGTGCGCCAGGCCGGTCCGCGCGGAGAGATCTCCACTGCCGAGACGCTCGGCAGCGCCGATCAGTCGCTCCACCGGCTCGAGCACCAGCCTGCGCGATCCGATCCAGGCGGCCGCTGCCGCCAGCACGCCGACCAGCAGCAATGCGCCAACCCCGAGATACAGCAGCCGGGCGGCGTACGCATCGGCAACCGACCGCGGAATGCCCACGCGCACGAACAGGGGTTCTCGCCCGAAGCCGTGCACTTGGGAGAATGCAATCACCCGCTCCACCGCGTCGTGACCGCGCATGTCGCCCGTCCCTTCGCCCTGCGAGCGGATCATTTCGAGAAATCGCTCCAGATCGGGCACCTTCTTGCCGACATGCACGGCGCCGTCGGGAAAGCGGGCGAGGATCGTGCCGCCGCCGTCCACGACCGAAACCACCGCCGCCTCGGGCAGCTGAATCTGCGCAATCAGGCGGCGCATCCAGTCGAGATCGATCGACGCCAGCAAGGCCCCCTTCACCCGGCCCTCGACATCGAGCAGCGGCAGCGCGCCCACCAGGGTCAGCGCATGGGTACTGCGCGACCGGATCAGCGGCGAGGTCACATAAGCTCGGCGCTCGAGGAGTTCACGGAAGTACTCGCGGTCGCCGACGTTGACGGGGCCTTGCAAGGGCACCGCGGTGCAGAGAATGCTGCCGCCGGCGTCCGCCACCGCCAGCTGGTGATAGTACGGATAGGCCCGCGCCAGTCGCTGGATGGGCGCGCACGCCTCGTTCAACGTCCGGCGGTCGCGCAGGCTGACCGCCAACGCCGTCAGCAGCTGCTCGGTGTGCTGCGAAACCTGGCCAATGTCGGCCGCGATCAGGCGGGCGACCGTCAGGGACTCGGCGCGCGACGCATCGAGCAGCGTCTGGCGTATGTGCCAGGCAGCCGCCAGGGTGATGACTACGAGAGGCAGCAGGGAACAGAAGATGAGCAACTGCAGCCGCAGTTGCAGGTCGGTTACGTGGCGACGCCGCTCAGGCGCCTGATTTTCCACGATATGCGCGGGTTGTTGTTGGTTCTTACAACCACTTTAGTACAGGGACCGGGCCTTGCCAAGGCGGTCACTGGCGGACATTGGACCCCGGACCGCCGTGCTACGAAGGACGGGACATTGGGTACGGCCACAGCCGGAGATCGCCGCTCCCGGCAGTCGCCTCGTCGCCCGGGCGCCGCACGCTCTCCGAACGCCTTTGCGACACGATCAACCGCGACCCAACGGGGTGTAGTAGTGTCCGTAACAGGCCGGGCACAGCCCGTGACTGGTCTCCTCGGGCATCTCCTTCACCCAGGCCGGCACCCAGTCCCAGCGGTTCGGGTTATCGCGGAGTTGCACCCGGCGGCAGTGGCTGCACTGCGTGATCAGACCGTTGCCGTCCCTGTACCGCGACTGGAGCGGCAAACGCCGCCCCTTGCGCGCCGCTTTCATCGGCTCCGACACCGTGAGGCTGTTCACCACCAGCAGTCCGTCACGACTGCGCAGCGGATAGACCGTTTGCCGGTAGACGCGGCGGGTCTCTGCGCTGGAGCATTCGTAGTCGTGCGCCCACACCTGGCCGGTGGCCAGCGCCCGGGCATAGGCATCCCGATAGAAATCCCGCAGCGGCCCGCCGATGGCATCGAGCACGCAAGTGCCGGTGCCGACTCGCGCGGCGAGGGCCGGCTCGCCGCCGTTCTCGCTGGCGAACCGGAACCAGGCCGGGTTGCGGTAGACCAGGCGAAGGCGCTCGTCCAGGCCGTAAACGACGTCGTCCGCGGCGTCCAGCGCCGCAAGATCGAATTCCCGAAAAAGATCCCCGAACGACAAGCCGCCTCCTCTCGATCTTGCGGCACAAACTCGCCGCGCACCCCGCTCACGCGGCCGATTCGCCCAGCGGCCGGTTCGCTTCGAGAAGACGGCGAAACTCCGGCGCGGCAACTGGCTTGCTGAACAGATACCCCTGCGCCTCCTCGCAACCGAGCGCCGATAGAAACGCGCGCTGCTCCTCGCGCTCGATGCCTTCGGCGATCACCCGCATCCGCATGCTGCGCGCCAAGGCCACGATGGCGCGGGTGATCTCGAAGTCGTCCTTGTCGTCCGGCAGGCCGCGCACGAAGCTCTGATCGATCTTCAGGCAGTCGATGCGGAAGTTCTTCAGATAGCTCAGCGACGAGTAACCGGTGCCAAAGTCGTCGATCGCGATCGCCACCCCGAGTTCATGCAGATCGGCCAGCACCTGCTCGGTCAATCGGGGGTTACGCATCATGGTGCTCTCGGTGATCTCCAGCTCGAGCCAGCTTCCGTCCACGCCAGCGGCGTTCAGAATCTGCGCCACCGAATCGACCAGCCGCGGATCGGACATCTGGCGGGCCGACAGGTTCACCGCCATCACCAGCGGCCGCAGGCCCTTGTCGCGCCAGGCGCTGAGGTGCCGGCAGGCGGTCTGCAGCACCCATTCGCCGATGGTGCCGATCAGGCCAAGCTCTTCGGCCAGCGCAATGAACCGGTTGGGCGACACCAGGCCGAGGTCGGGATGGTTCCAGCGGATCAGCGCCTCGGCGCCGGTAATCAGCCCGCTCTCCAGGTTCACCCGCGGCTGGAAGTGCAGCTGGAACTGCTGCTGCGCGAGCGCGCGGCGCAAGCTGGCTTCGAGGGCGATCCGCTCGTTGATGCCCTCGTTCATCTCCTCCGAATAGAACACGAAGGCATTTCGCCCCTGCTCCTTCGCCCGGTACATCGCCACGTCGGCATGCTTGAGCAGCGCGTCGGCATTCCGGCCGTCGCGCGGAAACACGCTCAATCCGATGCTGCAGGAAAGATGAAACTCGCGCCCGTCGACCTCCACCGGCTCGGCGATGCGCTCGCTGATGCGGCGCATAGCGTGCGCCGCAAAGTCGCTTTCGATATGGTCGGCCAGCACCAGCACGAACTCGTCGCCGCCCACGCGCGCCACGGTATCGCCTTCGCGCAGACAGGAAGAAATGCGCGCCGACACACTTTGCAGCACGCGGTCGCCAGTGGCATGCCCCAGGCTGTCGTTGATGTACTTGAAGTGGTCGAGATCGACGAATGCGACCACCACCTGGTGGCCGCTGCGCTGCGCCATCAGGATCGCCTGCGTCAGCCGGTCGCGCAACAGGTTGCGGTTGGGCAGCCCGGTCAGCTCGTCGTGGGTGGCCTGGTGTTCGAGCTGCTCCTGGTAGCGCCGGCTTTCCGTGACATCGTTCTGGATGCCGATGAAATGGGTGACCGTGCCGGTGTCGTCACGCACCGGGGCGATGTGCAGCTCGTTCCAGAACAGCCGGCCGTCCCTGGTGTAGTTGCGCAACAGGGTATGCGCCTCGGACTCGGTGCGGATGGCGCTGCGAATCGCCTCCAGCCCCGGCTGCGAGTGGTCGTTCCACTGGAGGAAGCGGCAGTTGCGCCCGATCGCCTCGTCGGCCCGATATCCGGTGATGCGCTCGAAAGCGGGGTTCACGTACTCGATCGGATGGTCCGGCGCCTGCGCATTGGTGATGATCACCGCGCTGACGCTCGCCTCCAGCGCACGCTCGCGCAGGCGCAGCGACAACTCGGAGCGCCGACGCTCGATCGCCGCCGCCAGCACGTTGGCCACCGCCGTCATGAAATTGCTGTCGTCGCCGCTGAACTCCCGCGGCGACCGGCTGTGGGCGTCGAGCACACCGTAGTGGGCGCCGTGGCCGCGGATGACCACACCGATGCCGCTGACGATGCCGCGCTGCTTTAGCGCCTCGGCCGCGAACCGGGTTTCGGTGCGCAGGTCGGCCAGCACGATGCCCTGCGTGTGCTCCAGCGTGTAGCCGGCGTGGGTGGCGCGCCCCACCTCCACGTGCATCGTGCCGACCGCCGCCGCCGGCCAGCCGGCCGCCGCCCGCAGCACCAGCGACCGGCCGTCGGGCACCCGCTCCAGCACCCGCGCGAACTCCACGCCCAGCACCCGCGATACGTCCCGTACCGCCCGATTCATCACCGCGGCGAGGTCCTTTTCTTCGAGGGCATAGGCGCCCAGCGCAGCCACTGCCGACTGCTGCTCGTTGCGCACGCGAAGCTGCTCGAACATGCGCCGCTGGTTGGTGATGTCGCGCGCGATGCCGAGGACGACATGCCCGTCCTCCGACTCGACCGCGCGACGGTAAACATCCACCGGCAGCTCGCTGCCATCCTTGCGCAGCAGCTCGGTTTCGAACACGAAGGTTTCCGGCAGCCGCGCGATCGCCTCGCGAAACCCGCGCTGAACCTCGTCGCGGCTGAAGCGCGGCATCAGCCGGTCCGCCGTCATCGACAGCAGTTCCTCCCGGGTGTAACCGGTGCTCTCGCAGGCGGTGCGATTGACATCCAGGATGCGCAGCGACGGATCGACGATGAAGATGCTGTCGCCGCTGGCGTCCATCGCCGCGCGGAAGCGGCGCAGCGACTCCTCGGCGAGCTTGCGCCCGGTCACGTCGCGGCCGACGCCGCGATAACCCCTGAACCGGCCCTCGGCGTCGAACACCGGCTCGCCGCTGATGCTGACGCGAAAGGTCTCGTCGCCGACAACATAGCGGAACTCAAGGTCGCGAAACGGTTGTCGCGCCTCGACATACCCGCGGTAGCGCGCCCATTCGGCTTCGGAAAGCCGGTATTCCGGCAATTCCCAGCGCCGCTTGCCGACCTTGGGCGTCTCCCGAACGCCCTTGCCGGCGAAATAGCTGCCGCTCAGCCCGGTGAAGCGGTGCTCGGCATCCTGTTCCCAGTACCAGTCGGCGGAAAGCTCGGTGAGGCTGCGGAAGCGCTCTTCGCTCTCGGCCAGCGCCTGCTGCAGCAGCCGCAGCTGGCGCTGCGCCTCGCGCTCGCGGCGGGCGCGTTCCACCACCCTCGGCAAGCGCTTCATCGCCGATTTCAGCACGAAATCGTCGGCGCCGCTCTTCAGGATCTCGACCGCCTTTTCCTCGCCGAGCGTGCCGGATACGAAGATGCAAGGCAGTTCCGGCCTCTCCGAGCGGAGAATCTCCAGTGCCGTCACCCCGCCGAAGCCGGGCACCATGTAGTCGCACAGCACCAGGTCGGGATGAAAGTTCGCCAGAGCGTCGCGGAATGCCGCCTCCGTGGTCACCCTGCGCGTTTCCAGCCTGTGACCGGCATCGGACAGCACCCGCGCCATCAGCGCCGCGTCGCCCTCCGAATCCTCCACGATCAGCACCCGCAGCACGGCGGCAAGCTCGGCCTGCGGCGCGGACTGCTTGCCGTTTGGAACCACTTTCAACCGGCGCCGCGATTCGGTCTTGCTCATTGCCAGGCGCCCAGCGTGAACCGGAATACCGCGCCCTGCCCGGGTGCGCCTTCGCCCCATACCCGTCCCCCATGGCGATGGATGATGCGTTCGACGATCGCCAGCCCGGCGCCATTGCCGGGAAAAGCGTCCTGCGCATGCAAGCGCTGGAACAGGCCGAACAGCCGGTCGGCGTACGCCATGTCGAAACCCGCGCCGTTATCGCGTACGAAGTAGACGGGGCCGTTCTCCGCGGCCTCGGCGCCGAACTCGATGCGCGCCGGCGTCGCCCTGGCCGAGAACTTCCAGGCATTGCCGAGCAGGTTCTCGAGCACGGTGCGCAGCAGGAACGGATCGCCGTCTGCCTGCAGCCCGGGCTCTATGCGGGTTTCCACCGCGCGGGCCGGCTCGACCGCCTTGAGGCTGTCGATGATCTCGACCGCCAGCGCGCTCAGATCGACGCGCGCCACCCGCGGCGGCGTCCATGACGCCTGCGAAAGGCGCAGCATCGCCTCGATCATCGCGCTCATGGTGCGTCCGGCCCTGACGATGCGGCCGAGGTGCGCCAGGCCTTCGTCGCCAAGCCGCTCGCCGAAATCTTCCTGCAGCACCCGGCCGATGCCCTCGACCACTCTCAGCGGCGCGCGCAGGTCGTGCGATACCGAGAAGGCGAAGGCCTCGAGTTCGCGGTTGGCATATTCCAAGGCGGCGGTGCGCTCCCTCACGCGCGCCTCAAGCTCGGCGTTCAGGCGGGCGATCTTGTCGACCGCTTCCCCCTGCGCGATGGCGTAGCGGATGGTGCGCTCCAGCAGCGTTGCATCGATGCGGCCCTTGACCAGGTAGTCGGCCGCCCCGAGGCGCATCGCCTCGAGATCGACGTCGCGGTCGCCCACGCCCGTCAGCAGGATCACCGGCAGCCGTGGACGCTCCGCCTTCACCTTGCGCAGCAGCGCGAGGCCATCGTCCTCGCCCAGGCGGTAATCGAGCAGCATGGCGTCGAACGCTTCGCGACCGAGCTTTTCCAGCGCCGGCGCGGGTGCCGGCACCCAGTCCAGCATGACCCGTGCGGCGCGGCTTTCGGCGAGCAGCTCGCGGGTGAGCATGTAGTCCTCAGGATCGTCCTCGACCAGCAGCACGCGCCAGATCGCTGCGCCGGTCGCCGCGGGAAGGTCCGGCCTGGGCGCTGGCGGCATCAAAGCTGAATCCGTTCGGCGTGCAAAAGGGAAACCGCATCGTCCGCAGGCACCGGGCGGCTCAGGATATAGCCCTGGATCTCGTCGCATTTCAGCAAGCGAAGCAGGTTCAATTGCTCGCGGGTTTCGACGCCCTCGGCCACTACCCGCAGGTCGAGCGCGTGCGCCAGCGATATCACGGCGGACACGATCGCCATGTTGTCGGGGCTGCTGTCGATCAGGGAAATGAAGCTGCGATCGATCTTCAGCGTGTCCACCGGCAGACGCGCGATGTAGCGCAGCGATGAGTAGCCGGTGCCGAAGTCGTCGATGCACACGCCCGCGCCCAGTTCCCGCACGGCATTGAGCTTGCTGATCGACCCTTCGAGATCTTCCAGGAACAGACTCTCGGTAATCTCGATCGCGATCGCGTCCGGGCTGTCGCAGGCGGCCATCGCGGCACGCACGTCATCCACGAAGCCCGGCTGGCGCAGTTGCACCGCAGAAACGTTTACCGCCACCGGCACCGGCGGGTGCCCGGCCGCGATCCACGCCATCCGGTCCGCGATCGCCTGGCGCAGCACCCAGCGCCCGGCTTCGACGATCAGGCCGGTTTCCTCCAGCAGTGGAACGAATTCCGCCGGCGACACCATGCCGCGCTCGGGGTCCTTCCAGCGGATCAGCGCCTCGAATCCGACCACCGTGTTCGATTTCAGGTCCAGCTTGGGCTGATAGAACAGGCGGAACTGCTCGCCCTCGATGGCCTGCAGCAGCCGGGTCTGCAGGGTAAGGCGCTCGGCCACGCGCGCGTTCATCTGCGGTTCGTAGAACAGAAAGCGCTCGCCGGTGTCCACCGCCCGCCGCAGCGCCGCCTCGGCGTTGCCCAGCAGCGCATCGGCGACGGCGCCGTCGTTCGGCGCGACCGCGATGCCGAAGCGCACCGAAAGCCGCACCTCGTTGCCCTGAAAGCCGATCGGCCGCCCGACCGCCGGCAGCATGCGGTCGGCGAGCAACGCACGGACCTCGGCGGCATGTTCGGCGTCGGGCAGGATCACGCCGAAGTCGTCGGTGCCCAGGCGCGCGACGGTGGCGCCGGGCGGCGCCGCCTCGATCAGCCGCTGACCCAGCGTGCGCAGCACCTCGTCGCCGAACACCTGGCCGAAGGTGTCGTTGATGTTGCGCAACCGGTCGATGTCGCACACCACCACGGCCAGTGGCCGCGCCACGACCAGAAGCTGGCCCAGGCGGTCGCTGAAGAGCGCGCGGTTCGGCAGCCCGGTAAGCTGGTCGCCGTAGGCGATCGTCGCGAGCTCCTCGACCTTGCCGAGGTGATCCAGCGAAAAGGCGATGTCGCCGGCGACTTCGCGCAGCAGCCGCATCTCGTCGTCGTCGAGGTCCTTAAAGAGCGAATTCGGATCGTCGGGATCCAGGGCGGTGAGGAACTCGCGCTGCGATTCCTGAAACTGCCCCAGGTCGCTGAGCAAGGCGACTTTGCCGGCACGGCCGAACGCCTGTTTCTCCGGCTCGGACTCGGGGGCTTGGGCAAAATCGTCAAATATCGCCGATGCGCCGCG
>CALJLA010000130.1 GCA_937983055.1 uncultured Pseudomonadota bacterium | reverse complement strand
TCAACTACTACGGCACCATCGGCACCAACCGCGACGAGTTCGTGGTGGTGCGCAGGATGGCCAGGGTCGACTGGCTGGACACGCCGGCGCAGGAAGACCTGATCCGCCCGGTGCAGGCCCATGGAGAAGTGGCATGAAGATACGCGCGCAGATCGCGATGGTGCTGAACCTGGACAAGTGCATCGGCTGCCACACCTGTTCGGTCACCTGCAAGAACGTCTGGACCAGCCGGCCGGGCATGGAGTACGCCTGGTTCAACAACGTCGAGACCAAGCCCGGCATCGGCTACCCGAAGGAATGGGAAAACCAGGACCGCTGGAATGGCGGCTGGGTGCGCAAGGCCGATGGGCGCATCGTGCCGCGCCAGGGTGCGAAGTGGCAGGTGCTGATGAAGATCTTCGCCAACCCGAACCTGCCGGAGATCGACGACTACTACGAACCCTTCACTTTCGACTACGGCCACCTGCAGAGCGCGCCGGAAATGAAGGCGGCGCCGACCGCGCGGCCGCGCAGCCTGATCACCGGCCGGCAGATGGACAAGATCGTGTGGGGCCCGAACTGGGAAGAAATCCTCGGCGGCGAGTTCGCGAAGCGCGGCAAGGACCGCAACTTCGACGACGTGCAGAAGGACATCTACGGGCAGTTCGAAAACACCTTCATGATGTACCTGCCGCGGCTGTGCGAGCACTGCCTGAATCCCACCTGCGTGGCGAGCTGCCCGTCGGGCTCGATCTACAAGCGCGAGGAAGACGGCATCGTGCTGATCGACCAGGACAAGTGCCGGGGCTGGCGGATGTGCGTTTCCGGCTGCCCGTACAAGAAGATCTACTACAACTGGAAAAGCGGCAAGGCGGAGAAGTGCATCTTCTGCTACCCGCGCATCGAGGCGGGCGAGCCGACGGTGTGCTCGGAGACCTGCGTCGGGCGCATCCGCTACCTGGGCGTGATGCTCTACGACGCCAACCGCATCCAGGCGGCGGCCAGCGTCGAGCACGACCGCGACGTGTACGCGGCGCAGCTCGACGTGTTTCTCGACCCGAACGATCCGCAGGTCATCGCCCAGGCGGCGGCCGACGGCATCCCGGACCAGTGGATGGCGGCGGCGCGCAACAGCCCGGTGTACAAGATGGCGGTGCAATGGCAGGTCGCGCTGCCGCTGCACCCGGAATACCGCACGCTGCCGATGGTGTGGTACGTGCCGCCGCTGTCGCCGATCAGCGCGGCGGCCAATGCCGGGCAGCTCGGCGCCAACGGCGCGATTCCCGACGTGAAGCAGCTGCGCATTCCGGTCAAGTACCTGGCCAACCTGCTCACTGCCGGCGACACCGCCCCGGTGGTGCGGGCGCTGGAGCGCATGCTGGCGATGCGCGCCTACCAGCGCGGCAAGCATGTCGAAGGCCGCGCCGACGCGGCGGTGCTGGCGCAGGCCGGGCTCACCGAAGCGATGGTGGCGGACATGTACAAGGTCATGGCGATCGCGAACTACGAAGACCGTTTCGTCATTCCCAGCACCCACCGCGAGTACGCCGAGAACACCTTCAACGTGCGCGGCGGCTGCGGCTTCTCGTTCGGCAACGGCTGTTCCGAAGGCAGCACGCAGACCAGCCTGTTCGGCAGCGAGAAGAAACGCACCATCCCGATCAAGCTGGAGGTCTGACCATGCTGGGACTTGGCAAACCCGTATCGGCCGCCCGCACGCTGCGGGCGCTCGCCGCGCTGCTCGGCTATCCGGACGCGCGGCTGCGCGCGCATCTGCCGGAAGTGCGGCAGGCGCTGCGCGACGAAGGCGCGCTCGGCGCCGACCGCCTGGCGGAGATCGAGGCGCTGATCGACGCGCTTGGCGGCGGCGATCCGTTCGAGGTCGAGGCGAACTACGTCGAGCTGTTCGACCGCAGCCGCAACACCGCGCTGCACCTGTTCGAGCATGTGCACGGCGAGTCGCGCGAGCGCGGCCCGGCGATGATCGACCTGGCGCAGACCTACGCACAGGCCGGCCTGTACCTGGCGCCGGGCGAGCTGCCGGACTACCTGCCGGTGGTGCTGGAATTCGCGTCCACCCGGCCGGCGCGCGAGGCGCGCGCCTTTCTGGGCGAGATCGCGCACCTGCTGAACAAACTGTTCGGCGCGCTGCGCCAGCGCGGCAGCGCCTACGCCGGCGTGATGGGCGCGCTGCTCGAGCTGGCCGGCGAGACCGCGCAGCCGGTCGCACCCGCGGACGAGCCGCCGCTGGATGAAAGCTGGAGCGAGCCGCCGGTGTTCGACGGCTGCTCGACCCGGGGCCAGGCCGGCCCCGGCCAGCCGCAGCCGGTCCGCATCCTGCGCCGCAACGACCAGACAGGAGCCGCCGCATGAGCCCCTTCGAGACCTATGTGCACCTGTTTTTCTTCAGCGCCTACCCGTACATCTGCATGGTGGTGTTCCTGGTGGGCAGCCTGGCGCGCTTCGACCGCGACCAGTACACCTGGAAAAGCGACTCGTCGCAGATGCTGCGCACTGGCACGCTGCGCTGGGGCAGCAACCTGTTTCACATCGGCATCATCTTTCTGTTCTTCGGCCACCTGATCGGGCTGCTGACGCCGCACTGGCTGTACGAGCCGTTCATCTCGCCGGCCAACAAGCAGCTGCTGGCGATCTATGCCGGCGGCACCGCGGGCGCGATCTGCTTCGTGGGCCTGAGCCTGCTGATCTACCGGCGCATGTTCGACCCGCGCATTCGCCTTACCAGCCACCGCACCGACCTGGCGATTCTGATCATTCTGTGGGTGCAGCTCGTGCTCGGGCTGATCACGCTGCCGTTCTCGCTGGCGCACGCCGACGGCAGCGTGATGCTGGTGCTGTCGGACTGGGCGCAACGGGTGTTCACCTTCCGCGTCGGCGGGGCCGAAGGGCTGGTCGACCTGGCCTGGCCGTACAAGGTGCACCTGGTGCTGGGCATGACCATCTTCCTGCTGTTTCCGTTCAGCCGGCTGGTGCATGTGTGGAGTGGGTTCGCGTCGCTCTTCTACCTGTTCCGCGCGCCGCAGGTAGTGCGCAGCCGGCGGCTGAACCTGCCGGCCGGCCACAGCCAGCCGCCGCGCGGCCTGCCGAACTGAGGCGCGCGATGTCCCGCACCGGCAGCGAGATCATGAGCGTGGCCCGCATCAACGGCGTAGCGCTGCACGCGCCCGGCGAAGCGCTGACCCCGGAGGCGCTGCGCCAGCGCGCCTGCACCGAGCTGCTGCGCCAGGCCGCGCAACGCGCTGGGCTGCTGGAGAGTGCCGACAAGGCCGGCGCCGACGGCGTGATCAGCGAGGCCGCGGCAGCGGCGATCGAGACCCTGCTCGAGCGCGAGGTGGTGGTACCGGAACCGTCCGAAGACGCCTGCCGCCGCCATTACGCCGCGAACCAGGGCGCCTGGCGCACCGGCGCGCGCGTGCGCGTGCGTCATATCCTCTTCGCGGTGACGCCAGGCGTGGACGTGGCGGCGCTGCGCAAGCAGGCGGAGCCGGTGTATCTCGACGTGCGCTGTCGCGACGCCGGCGAGGGCGATGGCTTCGCCGACGCGGCGCGCAAGTGGTCGAACTGCCCCAGCGGCGCGCAGGGCGGCGATCTCGGCTGGCTGGAGGCGGGCGACTGCGCGCCGGAGTTCGCGCGCGAGCTGTTCGGGCGCATCGAGGTGGGCGTGCTGCCGCGGCTGGTGCACTCCCGTTTCGGCCTGCACATCGTCGAGGTGCTCGAACGCGAGCCCGGCACCGCGCAACCGTTCGAGGCGGTGCGCGGCGCGGTTGCGATGGCGCTGCGCCAGCAAAGCTGGGTCACCGCGCTGCGCCAGTACCTGCAGCTGCTGGCGGGCGAGGCGCGGCTGGAAGGCGTCGACCTCGACGCCGCGACGACGCCGCTCACACAATAGCGCGGT
>CALJLA010000129.1 GCA_937983055.1 uncultured Pseudomonadota bacterium | reverse complement strand
GTCCAGAGAACTGGTAAGCCTGCTGATGCAGGTGGACCTCGACGATCACATTCCGCCGCAACTGTACCTGGTGGTGGCGGAACTGCTGGCCTGGCTCCATCGCCTCGAGCGGGACGGCAGCACAACCCATGTACCGCCTGGAGGAAACCTCGCGTGAGCGCGCAGCAAGCCATTCGCAATGAGTCCGGCGCCTGGCCGCCGCTCGAAACCGACGAAACGCTGCGCGTGTATGCGCAGCCCGAAATCGAGCATGTGCTCAAGGAAGTCGGCGACAGGAGCGCGGTGGTAACCGCCTATTTCGAGAACGGCCGCGAGTTCGCGCTGACCTCGATCGTCGGCTTTTCCAGCGACAGGGGCGCGCTGTTCCTCGACCCCGGTCCCGACGAAGCGGCCAACCGCCGATGGCTGGCGGCGGGCACCACCCTGCTGGTCACCAACCAGGGACAGGTCAAGATCAAGTTCGTGGCGCGCGAGGTAAACGAGGTGATGTTCCGCGGCGAGCGCAGCTTCCGCATTCCGATGCCGGAATTCCTGGTACGCCTGCAGCGCCGCCAGTTCTTCCGTATCGCCACCAGCCTGTCCGACCCGATCCGCTGCCTGATTCCGGTACCCGAGACCGGGCAGGACGCGCCGGCGATGGTGCTGGACGTCAGCGTGGGCGGGGTCGCGCTGCTCGACAACCAGCTCGACCTCGACTTCGAGCCGGGCAACGTCTATGAAAACTGCCGACTAGAGCTGGGCACACTCGGCCTGATTACGGTCGGGCTGGAGGTACGCAACTTTTCCGAGGTGAACCTGCGCAACGGCCTGGTGGCGCGCCGCGCCGGCTGCAAGTTCCTCAACCTTTCGCGCGCCGCCGAGAACCAGGTGCAGCGCTACATCATGAATCTGGAGCTGAAGAAAAATCTGCGGGCGCGCTGAACGACCGAGCGCCTGGCTCTAGACGCGAGGCGCTAGGCACTAGGCTCTAGGGAGGGGATCGGAGCGGTGCGCCGAGACGGGGACTCTGCGGAACGCAATGCTGGTTGCAAGCAACTCGATTCAGACAAAAGAACTGCGCGCTTCGCGCGCATCCATCATCTAGCGCCTAGTGCCTAGCGCCTAGCCCCTAGCGCCTGGAGCCTAGCGCCTGGAGCCTGGAGCCTGTCGTTAAACCTGCATATTCATCATGTCCTGGTAGGCCGACACAAGCCGGTTCCTCACTTGGATCATGGTCTGAAAGGAGACGTTGGCCTTGGCCATCTGCACCATCACCTCATGCAGGCTGACGTCGGTGGTGCCCAGCTCGAACGCCTGGGCCATTTTCTGGGCGGTCTGCTGGGTGTTGTTCACCTGGTCGATGGCGGATTTAAGAGCATTCCCGAACGAGCCTTCAGCCACCCTGACGCCCGGCGCCGGCGTGGCCGCGGGCCGCCCGCTGGCGGCCGCCTGCACCGCTCTCAGCTGCGACAGCACCGAATCGATCGCACTGCGGTCCATTTGCTTTCTCCCGGATTTTCAACGCTATCGGGCAGCACGATAACGCGCGCGCAAGCGGGCCCCTGCCCCGAAAAGACGCCCAAAAGCCCGCCTGTTCGCGCCTTTGCCGGCCGCCGCGGTTCGGATAATCCGCAGGCGAAGGAAAGCGTCCGCAGCATGCGGCGCCCACCCCAATCCCTGGCAATACCAATAGAGGCTTGGATCAGGTCATGGCACAGGCAGGCAGCGCGGGACTACCGGTCCCGCTTCAACAACTCGGACACCCCGCCGTCCGCCAGGGGCTCGGGCTCATGCTGGCGGCAGCCACCGCGGTGGCGCTGGCCGCCGGCGCCTGGCTCTGGGGACAGACGCCCGACTATCGGGTGTTGTTCGCCAGCGTCCCGGACCGCGACGGCGGAGAGATCGTCGCCGCGCTCACCCAGATGAACGTGCCCTACAAGTTCGCCGAGGGCGGCGGCGCCATCATGGTGCCGGCCGACAAGGTGCACGACACCCGGCTGCGGCTCGCCAGCCAGGGCCTGCCGCGGGGCAGCGCCGCCGGCTTCGAGCTGATGGAAAAGTCGAGCCTCGGCACCAGCCAGTTTCTCGAGCAGGTCAACTACCAGCGTGCGCTCGAGGGCGAACTGGCGCGTTCGATCCAGTCCCTCGCGGCAGTCGACTCGGCGCGCGTGCATCTCGCCATTCCCAAGCCGTCGGTATTCATGCGCGAGTCGCAGAAGCCCTCGGCCTCGGTGCTGCTCAACATGCATCCGGCGCGCGCGCTCGAGCCGGGCCAGGTCAGCGCGATCGTGCACCTGGTCTCCTCCAGCGTGCCCGGGCTTCCGGTCAAGAACGTGACCGTGGTGGACCAGAACGGCCTGCTGCTGTCGTCCACCGGCGCCGGCGACAACGGCCTCGACCCCGGCCAGCTGCGCTATGTGAAAGAGATCGAGCGCGGCTTCATGCAGCGCATCGAAACCATTCTCGAGCCGGTGGTCGGTGCCACGAACGTGCGCGCCCAGGTCACCGCCGACGTCGATTTCTCGCAGACCGAGGCCGCCGAAGAACTGTATCGCCCGAACCAGAACGGCGATGGCGCGGTGCGCGCTGCGCAGACCAGCGAGGCGCAACGCGCCGAAGGCGGCCTGCCTAGCGGCGGCGTGCCGGGCGCCTATTCCAATCAACCGCCCGCACCGGCGGCGGCGCCGATCACCGGCGGGCAACCGGCGCAGGCGCAGGCCGCCGCCCAGGGCGGAGCGCCCTCGAGCTCGCAGAAGGATTCCTCCATCACTTACGAGGTGGACAAGACGGTGCGCCATATCCGCCAGCCCACCGGCTCGATCAAGCGCCTGTCGGTGGCAGTGGTGGTCAACCACAAGCGCTCGATCGGTCCGGAAGGCCGGCCGGTCTACGACCCGCGCGGCGAGGCCGAGATGAAGCAGATCGAGAATCTGGTGCGCCAGGCGATGGGTTTCAACGAAGGGCGCGGCGATTCGGTCACCGTGGCCAACGCGCCGTTCACCGGCGAGGAGCCGGTGGCGCCGGAGGCGGTGCCGCTCTGGAAGCAGCCGGGCGTGATCGCAACCGCGTTGTCGGTGGGCAAGAACCTGCTGATCGCGCTGGTGGTGCTGTTCGTGTTCATGAAGGTGCTGCGCCCGATGTTCCAGAACCTGCTGGTGGCGCCCGCCGGCGCAGCGCCGGCGATGCTGCCGCCGGACAGCGACGCGGTCTCACTGCCCCCGGGACAGCCCCGCTTCGACCGCGACCTGGATGCGGCCAAGCAGCTCGCCAGGCAGGAGCCGAAGCTGGTTGCCGGCATCGTCAAGAACTGGGTGAGCAATGAGCGCTGACGGGCTGCAGCGCAGCGCGATACTGCTGCTGTCGCTGGGCGAGGAAAGCGCCGCCGAGGTATTTCGTCACCTCGGCCCGCGCGAGGTGCAGAAGCTGAGCCAGGCGATGGCGCAGCTCAAGAACGTTTCGCGCGAGGCGATTGGCGGGGTGCTCGAATCCTTCCACAGCGCGGCACGCGAACACAGCCCGGTGGGCGCGGCGCCCGGCGAGTACCTGAAGACGGTGCTCAACAAGGCGCTTGGCGACGAGAAGGCAGCCGGCCTGATCGACCGCATCCTGCACGCCGGCGACACCAGCGGCATCGACGGACTGAAGTGGATGGACTCGCCGTCGGTCGCCGACCTGATCCGCAACGAGCATCCGCAGATCATCGCCACCATTCTGGTGCACCTCGACCGCGACCAGGCGGGCGAGATCCTGGGCCACTTCAGCGAAGCGCTGCGCAACGACGTGGTGCTGCGCATCGCGACCCTCGATGGCATCCAGCCGAACGCGCTGAAGGAACTCAACGACGTGCTGGCCAAGCTGCTGTCGGGGCCCGGCAACGGAATGAAGAAAGCCACCATGGGCGGCGTGCAGACCGCCGCCGAGATGCTGAATTTCCTGCCCGGCGCGGCCGAGACCGCGATCGTCGACTCGATTCGGGAGTACGACGCCGACCTTGCGCAGAAGATCGTCGATCAGATGTTCGTGTTCGAGACCCTGCTCGGCGTCGACGACCGCGGCATCCAGACGCTGCTGCGCGAAGTGCAGTCCGAGTCGCTGATCGTGGCGCTGAAGGGCGCCTCGGAAGAGCTGCGCGAGAAGATTTTCAAGAACATGTCCGGCCGCGCCGCCGACATGCTGCGCGAAGACCTCGAGGCAAAAGGACCGGTGCGCCTGTCCGAGGTAGAGGCCGAGCAGAAGGAAATCCTCAAGGTTGCCCGGCGCCTCGCCGACGAAGGCCAGCTCGCGCTCGGCGGCAAGGGCGATGACGCCTATGTCTAATCATCGAGGCTCGAGGCTCGAGGCTCTAGGCTCCAGGCTGTCGTGCGGCGCCTTGGGCCGAGAATTTTTCCTGGCGCCTGGCGCCTAGTGCCTGGCACCTGACCTGTATGAGTCAATCCAACGTCATTCCGAAGGAATCCCTCACCGCCTGGGAGCGCTGGGAGATGGATTCGCTGTCCGGCGGCCGCTCGGTGCGCGGCGTGCAGCTGCCCACCGCGCAGCAGCTCGAGGACATGCAGCGCGATGCGCAGCGCGAGGGCTTCGAGGCCGGCTACCGCGACGGCGCGGCGCGTGCGCAGGCGGAAGCCGCCCGCCTCGCCGGGCTGGTTGCGGCGCTCGACCGCGATCTGACCACGCTCGACGAATCGCTCGCGGAAAACCTGTTGTCGCTGTCGGTTTCGGTTGCGCGCAGGGTGCTGATGAGCGCGCTCGACGCGCGGCCCGAGCTGCTGTTGCCGGTGCTGCGCGAAGCGATCGCGGAAATCAGCGCGCAGGGCAGCCACCGCCGCATCGTGCTGCATCCGGACGACGCCCGCCTGGTGCGCGAGCACGCGCCCGATTTGCTGCAGGGCGGCGCCTGGCAGCTGGTGGAAGACCCCGCTCTCACCCGCGGCGGCGGCCGCGTGCGCACCGGGCTGGGCGAGATCGACGCCACCCTGGAAACGCGCTGGCAACGGGTGCTGGCCAGCATCGGCCGCGACGACGCCTGGCTGCCGCCTGCGGCGTCCGGTGCTGGCCATGACAATGGCTGACGCAGCGTCGCCCCGCCCCGCGCGCTTTCGCGACTGGCTCAACCAGTGCGAGCGCCGGGTGGACGGTGTGCAGTCCACCGAAACCAGCGGCTATCTCACCCGGGTCGCGGGGCTGGTGATGGAAGCCTCGGGACTCAAGCTGCCGGTAGGCAGCACCTGCGTGGTGCAGCTGCCGAACGGCAACAGCGTGGATGCCGAGGTCGTCGGCTTTGCCGGCGACCGGCTGTTCCTGATGCCGTCGCACGATGTCTACGGGCTGACGCCCGGGGCACGGGTGATCGCGCAGGGCCACCGGCTGGAAACGCCGCGCCTGGGCGAAATTTCACCGCCGCGCCGGCGCGCCACCGATCGCGGCAAGCATGTGCCGGTGGGCGTGCAGCTGCTTGGGCGCGTGCTGGACGGCGCCGGCCGCCCGCTCGACCGTCTCGGCCCGCTGGGCACCGATCATTCCCAGCCGCTGCACGGCCGCCCCTACAACCCGCTCGAGCGCCAGCCGATTTCCGAAGTGCTGGACGTGGGCGTGCGCACGCTTAACGCGCTGCTCACCGTCGGGCGCGGCCAGCGCATGGGCCTGTTTGCCGGCTCGGGCGTCGGCAAGTCGGTGCTGCTCGGCATGATGGCGCGCTACACCACCGCCGACGTCACCGTGGTCGGGCTGATCGGCGAGCGCGGCCGCGAGGTCAAGGAATTCATCGAGCAGATCCTCGGAGCCGACGGGCTCACTCGCTCGGTGGTGGTGGCGGCGCCGGCCGACACCTCGCCGCTGATGCGCATCCAGGGCGCCGCCTATGCCACCGCGATCGCGGAATATTTCCGCGACCAGGGCAAGAACGTGCTGCTCATCATGGACTCGCTCACCCGCTATGCGATGGCCAGCCGCGAAATCGCGCTGGCGATCGGCGAGCCGCCCGCCACCAAGGGCTATCCGCCTTCGGTATTCGCCAAGCTGCCGGCGCTGGTGGAACGCACCGGCAACGGACCGTCCGGCGGCGGCTCGATCACCGCCTTTTACACCGTGCTGACCGAGGGCGACGATCCGCAGGACCCGATCGCCGACGCCGCACGCGCGATCCTCGACGGCCATATCGTTCTCTCGCGCCACCTGGCGGAGGCGGGACATTACCCGGCAATCGATATCGAGGCGTCGATTTCGCGGGTGATGCCGGCGGTCGCGCCGCCGGAACAGCTCGAGGCGGCGCGGCGGGTCAAGGCACTGTACTCGCGCTACCAGCGCTCGCGCGACCTGATCAACGTCGGCGCGTACGTGGCGGGCAACGACCCGCTGCTCGACGAAGCGATGCAGCGCCTGCCGGCGATCGAGGCGTTTCTGCGCCAGGACATGCACCGCCGCGAGGACTATGCCGCCAGCCTCGGCAGCCTCGCCGGCATCTTCCAGCCGACCGCTTGAATCGCTGCCCCGGATAACGCCGCATGAGCCGCAATTTTTCCCTGCAGCCGGTACGCGACCTCGCGCAACAGCGCAGCGACCAGGCCGCCGCCCGGCTGGCCGAGTTGAAGTCCCTGGAGGCCCAGGCCCGCCAGACGCTGGCGATGCTCGAACAGTGCCGGGTCGAGTACGAACAGAAACTCGAGCGCGCCCTGGCCGCCGGCATCGGCCCGGCGGAACTTCGCAACTTCCAGGCCTTCATCGCCAAGCTCGAGCGCGCCCTGGCGCAGCAGCGCGAGGCGGTGGGCCAGGCGGAGTCGCGCTCGCGCGCCGGCATGGCCGAGTGGCAGCTCCAGCAGCAGAAGCTCAAATCCTTCGACGTGCTGGCGAGCCGGGAGCGCGAGCAGCAGCAGCATGCCGAGCGCAAGCAGGAACAGAAACAGCTGGACGAGCACGCCGCCAGCGCGCACCGGCGCGCCAGGACGGCCGATTGATAGACATGGGATTCCCGAGGAGCGACCGATGAGCATCATTCACCTGCCCTCGCTGGCGACGGCCGCGTCCGCCGCCCGCCCCGCAGCCGCTGCCGGCAACGCCGCCCCGTCGGGCGGATTCGACGCGCTGTTCGCGCTCGAACTGGGCGCGCACGCCGCCACGCAGGCAGCGTTGCAGCCAGCCGCCGGCAGCGATCGCCAGCCCGACGCCGGCGCCGTGGAGGATGCCGGAAGCGCCGACGGGGCTGGCACCGACAATCCGCCGCCGCTTGGCGCCGGGCACGCAACCGAACCGCCGGCCGCCAGCCTGATCGTTCAGCTGCCCGAGGGGCTGGTGCTGCCGGCGCCGCGCAGGGCACCGCCGCCGCATCTGGCGTCACTGCCGGCAACGGCGATGGAGCCGGCGTCTGCGCGCGGCGCCGCGGCCGCA
>CALJLA010000128.1 GCA_937983055.1 uncultured Pseudomonadota bacterium | reverse complement strand
AATGTGCCCGTTGGACCGGTAGACCAGCAGGCGCGTTGCCTTCTGCTCCGCGATCTTGAGTCTGGTCCTGCGCGCACGACGATTCCGGGACTGCTTTTTCTCGATCATGGCGATCCCCGCTTACTTCTTCTTGGTTTCCTTGAGCACCACCCGCTCGTCCGAGTAGCGCACGCCCTTGCCCTTGTACGGCTCGGGCGGACGGTAGGCTCGCACCTCGGCGGCCACCTGGCCCACCAGTTGTCGGTCGATGCCTTTGATGACGATTTCGGTCTGGCTCGGCGTCTCGACCTTGATGCCCTTGGGCATCTGATGAACGACCGGGTGCGAAAACCCGAGCGACAGGTTCAGCTTGTCGCCCTGGGCCTGGGCGCGGAAGCCCACCCCCACCAGGTTCAGCCGGCGCTCGAAACCCTTGGTCACGCCGAGAACCATGTTGGCGATGTTGGCGCGCACCGTTCCGGACATCGCGTTGGCGTCGATGCTCTCGTCCGCGCGGGCGAACACCAGCCGGTCGCCGTCGCGCTTGATGCTGACAAGCTTGCTCACCGGGTGCGAGAGCGTCCCGAGCGGCCCCTTGATCGAGATCCGGTCCTGGGCCTGCGTGATTTCAACGCCGGCAGGAACGGTCACCGGGTAATTTCCTATGCGTGACATTGCCTTTTGCCCTCAGTGATCACGCCACGATGCACAGCACTTCGCCGCCGACGCCGTCGGCGCGGGCCTTGCGGTCCGTCATCACGCCCCTGGAGGTGGAGACGATGGCCACACCAAGGCCGTTGAGCACCTGGGGAATATCCTTGGCCGGCTTGTAGATGCGCAGCCCGGGGCGGCTCACCCTCTCGATGCGCTCGATCACCGGCTTGCCGGCGTAGTACTTGAGGCCGATCTCCAGATAGGCCTTGCCGGAATCGTCGCGAACCCGGAAGTCCTCGATGTAACCCTCGTCCTTGAGGACCTGCGCGATCGCAGTCTTGATATTGCTGTTGGGAACGACGACCGAGACCTTCTCCGCACGCTGGGCGTTGCGGATTCGGGTCAGCATGTCGGCGATCGGATCACTCATGCTCATCCGTAATATCTCCTACCAGCTCGCCTTGATCACGCCCGGAATCTCTCCGCGCATCGCGATCTCGCGCAGCTTGCCGCGCGCGAGCCCGAACTTGCGGAATACGCCCCGAGGGCGCCCCGTCAGCGAACAACGGTTGCGCAGGCGAACGGGGCTCGCATTGCGCGGCAGCTTCTGCAGCTTTTCCCGCGCCGCGTCCTTGTCTTCCTCGGACGCCTTGCTGTCCTCGATTACAGCGAACAATGCCGCCCGCTTGGCGGCGTATTTCTTGACGGTATCGCGGCGCTTCGCTTCGCGATTGATCAACGAGGTTTTCGCCATTTCAGCCTCAGGTCCTGAAGGGAAACCGGAAAGCCGACAAAAGGGCGCGCGCCTCTTCGTCGGACTTTGCCGATGTCGTGATGGTGATGTTCATCCCGCGCAGGGCGTCGATCTTGTCGTACTCGATCTCCGGGAAGATGATCTGCTCCTTCACGCCCATGTTGAAGTTGCCGCGCCCGTCGAAAGACCGCGCCGAAATGCCGCGGAAATCGCGAATGCGGGGAATCGCCACCGTGACTAGGCGGTCCAGGAACTCGAACATGTGCCGGCTGCGCAGGGTAACCATGCAGCCGATCGGATAGTCCTTGCGGATCTTGAAACCGGCGATCGACTTGCGCGCCTTGGTCACGACGGGCTTCTGCCCAGCGATCTTGGTAAGGTCGGCGACCGCGTTCTCGAGGATTTTCTTGTCGTTGACGGCCTCGCCCACGCCCATGTTGAGCACGATCTTCTCGATGCGCGGCACCTGCATCACGCTCTTGTACCCGAACTGCTTGATGAGATCGGGCACCACGGTTTCGCGGTAATAGGTCATCAGCCGCGCGGGCGCGACCGGTCCGGCGGGCTGCTCTTTGGCTGCGGCTGCAGGTTTCTTCGCCATGATGTCTCCTTACGCGTCCACCATCTCGCCGTTGGAACGGAAGACGCGCACTCGACGGCCGTCGTCGAGTGTCTTCACGCCCACCCGGTCCGCCTTCTGCGTGGCGGGATTGAAGATCGCCACATTGGAGACATGCAGCGGCATCTCCTTCTCGACGATCCCGCCGGTGGTGCCCTTCATCGGGTTGGGTTTCTCGTGCTTCTTCACGCGGTTGGCGCCTTCGACAACGAGTTTCTCGTCATCGAGCACGCGCAGTACCGTGCCGCGCTTTCCTTTGTCCTTGCCGCTGATGACGACGACTTCGTCGCCTTTACGGATTTTTCGCATGGCCTGGTCCTTCAGAGCACTTCCGGCGCGAGCGAGACGATCTTCATGAAGCGCTCGCTTCGCAATTCCCGGGTGACGGGGCCGAAAATGCGGGTTCCGATCGGTTCGAGCTTGTTGTTGAGCAGCACCGCCGCATTCGAGTCGAACCGGATCAGCGAGCCGTCCTGCCGACGAACGCCGGTTGCCGTGCGCACGACAACCGCGTTGTACACCTCGCCCTTCTTAACCCGCCCGCGCGGCGCAGCGTCCTTGACGCTGACCTTGATGATGTCCCCAATGCCCGCGTAGCGGCGCTTGGAGCCGCCCAGGACCTTGATGCACATGACCGAACGGGCGCCGGTATTGTCGGCCACGTCCAGCCGAGTCTGCATTTGAATCATAGATTTATCTCACCTGTCCAACTTCGTCCGCCGCGCTTTTCGAATTGGTTGGCGAACCAGTTTTGGAACCCGTCCGGGTCGGAAAGTCCCGGCGGCTAACCCTCGGCCGCCGAGGAAAACGCGCGATTCTAAAGGGAAAATCCGTGCCGGGCAACCCCGTCAGATCGGGCGCGCCTTCTCGACCAGGCGCGCCACCTTCCACGCCTTGGTCTTCGAGATCGGCCGCGATTCCTCGATGATCACGGTATCGCCTTCCCCGCACTCGTTGGCTTCGTCGTGTGCGTGGTACTTCTTCGAGCGGCGCACGTACTTCCCGTACAGCGGGTGCTTGACCATCCTCTCGACGAGGACGGTCACCGTCTTGTCCATCTTGTCGCTGACCACGCGGCCGGTCAGCCGCTTCGGCGTGCTGGCGGATTGCTCACTCATGCCTTGCCACCCTTTTCTTTCATGATGGTGCGCACGCGCGCGATGTCGCGGCGTACCTTGTTCAGTTCGCTGGTGTTGGTGAGCTGCTGCGTCGCGAGCTGCATCCGCAGCGAAAACTGCGCCTTCAGCAGCTCGTTCAGCTCCTTGCCCAGGTCGGCCTCGCTCTTGGTTCTCAGTTCACTCGCTTTCATGGCTACCCCAACTGGCGCTGAACGAAAATGGTCTTGAGCGGCAGCTTGGCAGCCGCCAGGCGAAACGCTTCGCGCGCGGTCGCCTCGTCCACGCCATCCATTTCGTACAGGACCTTGCCCGGCTGGATTTCGCTGACGAAGTACTCCGGGTTGCCCTTGCCGTTGCCCATGCGGACCTCGGCCGGCTTTTGCGAGATGGGCTTGTCCGGAAAGATGCGAATCCAGATACGCCCTCCGCGCTTGATATGCCGGGTCATGGCACGGCGTGCCGCCTCGATCTGGCGCGCGGTGAGCCGCCCCCGGGTGACCGCCTTCAGACCGAACTCCCCGAAGGACACGCGTGCGCCGCGGGTGGCAACGCCGTAGTTACGACCCTTGTGGTACTTGCGGAACTTTGTTCTAGCTGGCTGCAGCATTTCTCGCTCCTGCTCTTCTGCCCGGCTTTCTCTCGGGCGCGGCCGGCTCGGCCTGCGGCGCGGCAACCGGCTGTTCGCCGCGGCCCAGCAATTCGCCCTTGAACACCCAAACCTTGATTCCGATCACGCCGTAGGTGGTCTTCGCCTCGGAGAAACCGTAATCGATATCCGCCCGCAGGGTATGCAGCGGCACCCGACCCTCGCGATACCACTCGGTGCGCGCGATCTCGATGCCGTTCAACCGGCCCGCGCTCATGATCTTGATGCCCTGCGCGCCCAGGCGCATCGCGTTCTGCATCGCGCGCTTCATCGCGCGGCGGAACATGATGCGCTTCTCGAGCTGCTGGGTGATCGAGTCGGCGATCAGCTGCGCGTCGACCTCGGGCTTGCGCACCTCCTCGATATTGACGTGAACCGGTACGCCCAGGAGGCGCTGCAGTTCACCACGCAGATTCTCGATGTCCTCGCCCTTTTTCCCGATCACGACACCGGGGCGCGCGCTGTGGATGGTGATGCGCGCGTTCTTGGCAGGCCGTTCGATCACGACCTTGGCCACGGCGGCGTGCGACAGGCGCTTCTTGAGAAACTCGCGCACCTTGATGTCTTCGAGCAGCATGTCCGAGAAGGTCTTGCTGTTCGCGTACCAGCGCGAAGTCCAGTTGCGCTGGACCGCCAGCCGGAAACCGATCGGATTGATCTTCTGTCCCATGCTTACTCCTTGGCCTTGTCGCCGACGCTCACGAAGATGTGGCAGGTCGGCTTGAGCATCTTGAATGCGCGGCCCTTGGCCCGAGGCATGAAGCGCTTGTAGCTCGGCCCCTGCTCGACCATGATCCGTGTCACTTTCAGCTCGTCGATGTCGGCGCCGTCGTTGTGCTCGGCGTTCGCGATCGCGGATTCCAGCACCTTCTGGATAATCTTCGCGCCCTTCTTCGGGCTGAACTTCAGGATGTTGAGCGCCTTGTCGACGGGAAGGCCGCGGATCTGGTCGGCCACCAGCCGGCCCTTCTGGGCCGACAACCGTACTCCCCGCAATGCCGCGTTGGTCTGCATCTGAATCTCTCCTTCCGGCGCTTACTTCTTCGCGGGCGCCGCGGCCGTCTTCTTGTCGGCTGCGTGACCCTTGAAGGTTCGGGTAATCGCGAACTCGCCGAGCTTGTGCCCCACCATGTTTTCGGTGATGTACACAGGCACATGCTGGCGCCCGTTGTGCACGGCGATCGTAAGCCCGACGAAATCGGGCAGGATCGTCGACCGCCGCGACCAGGTCTTGATCGGGCGCTTGTCGTTGGAGCTGCGCGCCGTATCGACCTTCTTGACGAGATGAAGATCGACAAACGGGCCCTTCTTTACCGAGCGTGACATGGTCGTCTACTCCTACTTCCGGTGGCGCGAACGCACGATCATGACCTGCGTGCGCTTGTTCTTGCGGGTCTTGTAACCCTTGGTCAGGGTGCCCCACGGGCTGACGGGATCGCGCTTGGTGCCGGTGCGCCCCTCGCCCCCGCCGTGCGGGTGATCGATGGGGTTCATCGCCACGCCCCGGACCGTCGGCCGCACGCCGCGCCAGCGCATGGCGCCAGCCTTGCCGATCTGGCGGAGGTTGTGCTCCTCGTTGCCCGCTTCGCCGATGGTCGCGCGGCAGTCCACGTGCACCTTGCGAATCTCGCCCGAGCGCAGCCGCAGCTGGGCGAACGTGCCCTCGCGCGCAAGCAGCTGGACGGATGTGCCCGCCGAGCGCGCGATCTGCGCACCCTTGCCAGGCTGCATCTCCACGCAGTGCACGGTCGTGCCGACCGGAATGTTGCGAAGCGGCAGTGCATTGCCCGCCTTGATCGGCGCCTCGGGCCCGCTGCTGAGCTCCTGGCCCGCGGCGACGCCCTTGGGCGCGATGATGTAGCGCCGCTCGCCGTCCGTGTAGCACAGCAGTGCGATGTTCGCACTGCGGTTGGGATCGTACTCCAGTCGCTCGACCGTGGCGACGATGCCGTCCTTGTTGCGACGGAAATCGATTCGCCGGTAGAGCTGCTTGTGCCCGCCGCCCTGGTGCCGCGTGGTGATGTGGCCGTGCATGTTACGGCCGGCGTTCTTGCTCTTCTTCTCGATCAGATTCTGCTGCGGGCGCCCTTTCCAAAGATCGCTGTTGACGACCTTGACGACCGCGCGGCGGCCTGCGGATGTGGGTTTGACTTTGACGATTGCCATTTACTTCGCCTCCCCCGCCGCAAAGTTGATTTCCTGGCCGGGCTTCAGGCAGATGTAGGCCTTCTTCCAGTTGCGCCGCCGGCCGATGAATCGCCCGAAACGCTTTTCCTTGCCCTTGATGTTGAGCACCTGGACGCTGTCGACCTGCACCTTGAACATCAGCTCGACCGCAGCCTTGATTTCCGGTTTGGTCGCGTTCGCGGCCACCTTGAAGATGACCTGCTCATGCTTGTCGGCAACGTAAGTGCTCTTCTCCGAAACGACCGGAGCAAGCAGCACCTGCATCAGGCGTTCCTGGGTAAAGGTTGCGGGACTCATGCGTACATCTCCTCGATCTTCGCCACGGCGCCCTTGGTGATCAGCGTGTTGCCGAATCGCAGCAGGCTGACCGGGTCGGCCTGCGCAGGCTCGAGCACCAGCACGTTGGGCAGGTTGCGCGAAGAAAGATACAGGTTCTGGTCCACGGTATCGGTAATGATCAGCAGGCTGTCAAAGCCCATGCCTTTCACCTTGTCCGCCAGCAGCTTGGTCTTGGGCGCATCCACGCTGAACCCGTCGACGACCGCCAGGCGGCCTTCTCGTACGAGCTGCGAAAGAATCGCCGCCATGCCCGCGCGGAACATCTTGCGGTTGACCTTGTGGCTGAAGTTCTCGTCCGGACTGGCCGGGAAGATCTTGCCGCCCCCGCGCCACAGCGGGCTGCCGGCGAAGCCGGCGCGGGCACGTCCCGTGCCCTTCTGCCGCCAAGGCTTGCGATGCGACTTGTTGATGTCGCCCCGGGCCTTTTGCGCACGCGTACCCTGGCGCGCGTTGGCCATGTAAGCGCTGATCACCTGGTGTACCAGCGACTCGTTGAAATCGCGCCCGAACAGCGCATCCGAACCCTTGTGGCTGGCGGTGGGCTGGCCCTTGGTATCGATGATCCTCAGGTCCATTTACTTGCCTCCCGCCTTGACAGACCGGCGCACGATAACCGTTTCACCGTCGGCACCCGGTACGGCGCCCTTGACGAGCAGCAGCTGGCGCTCCGCGTCGACACGGACCACCTGCAGGTTCTGCGCCGTGCGCTTGACCGCGCCCAGATGGCCGGCCATCCGCTTGCCGGGGAATACCCGGCCGGGGTCCTGGTTCATGCCGGTCGAGCCGGGACGATTCGTCGAAATCGAGTTGCCGTGGCTGGCCCGGTTCGACGAGAAATGGTGGCGCTTGATAACGCCGGCGAAACCCTTGCCCTTGGTGGTGCCGGTGACGTCGACGTATTCACCAACCTTGAAGATGTCCACACCCACCGTGCCGGCGACCTTGACGTCCGCCAGACCGCCGGCGTCCACGACAAACTCGCGCAGCACGCTGCCGGCTTCGACACCCGCCTTGGCGAAGTGCCCTGCCATCGGCTTGCCCACACGATTGGGGCGGCGCGAACCGAACGTCACCTGGACCGCAGAATATCCGTCGGTTTCCGGTGTCTTGATCTGGGTCACACGGTTGTTCGACACGTCCAGCACCGTGACCGGCACCGAATCGCCGTCGTCGGTGAACAGCCGCGTCATGCCGACCTTGCGACCGACAAGTCCTAAGCTCATTGTTGTTCCCTCGCTCGAGGTGCCGGCTGCAATTGGCCGGCATGCAAATTAAAAAACATTTGGCGGGAGTTGATCCCGCAGGTACTTCTACAGCTTGATCTCGACGTCCACGCCCGCCGGCAGGTCGAGTTTCATCAGCGCGTCCACCGTCTTGTCCGTCGGATCGATGATGTCCATCAGGCGCAGGTGCGTGCGAATCTCCAGCTGCTCGCGCGACGTCTTGTCGATGTGCGGCGAACGCAGCAGGTTGAATCGCTCGATCCGGGTCGGCAGCGGAACGGGACCCTTGACCACGGCGCCGGTGCGCTTGGCGGTTTCCACGATCTCCAGCGCGGACTGATCGATCAGCCGGTAATCAAAGGCTTTGAGACGAATTCGGATCTTTTGGCTCTGCATATCATTCTTTCGCCGGACTCGCCGGCGGGCCGCCAGTGGCGCCCGTCGACGGCCCCGCTCTGAAACGCGTTACTCGATGACCTTGGCGACGACGCCGGCGCCCACGGTGCGCCCACCCTCGCGG
>CALJLA010000127.1 GCA_937983055.1 uncultured Pseudomonadota bacterium | reverse complement strand
GAGCTGGGCTCCGGCTTCTACCTGGCGATGCACGACCTTGAGATCCGCGGCGCCGGCGAGGTGCTCGGCGAATCGCAGAGCGGCGAGATGCAGGAGATCGGTTTCGCGCTGTACGCCGAGATGCTCAACCGCGCGGTGCGCGCGCTCAAGGCCGGCCGCGAGCCCGAACTTGGCGGCACCCTCGACCTCGGCACCGAGATCAACCTGCACACCCCGGCACTGCTGCCCGAAACCTACTGCGAGAACGTGCACCAGCGCCTGGTGATCTACAAACGGCTGGCCAACTGCGAAACGCAGGAGCAGCTCGAGGCGCTTCAGGAAGAGATCACCGACCGCTTCGGCGCGCCGCCCGAACCGGTCAAGGCCCTGTTCGAGACGCATCGCCTGCGCATCGCTGCGAAACCGCTCGGCATCGCCCGCGTCGACGCCGGTCCCGAGGCGGTGGTGCTGCAGTTCGTGACGAAACCGCCGGTCGATCCGGCGCGGATCATCGAGCTGGTGCAGCAGCGCAAGGGCCGCTTCGCCGGACAGGATCGCATCCGTATTCCGGTCGCCGCGACCGAGATGTCGGCGCGGGCGGCCAGGGTGCGCGAGCTGCTCGGGGCGCTCGCCGCCTAGGGCAAGCCGCGCCGCAGCGCTGACCGGCTCTTCAAGCCCCGGGTTCCGCGATCCTCATTTTGTAGAAACTGCGTACCTGCCATTCGCGGCCCGACGCGCTGGCGTTCCACCATTCGAAGTACAGATAGCCGCCCTCCGCCCGGAAGGTCGGCGTCAGGATGTTTCCGCTGTAGCGATCGGCGCCGGGGGGCCGCGCAAAGCTCACCCGGTAGAGCACATCGCCAAACGCGTTGGCCTTGATCAGCACGGTGCTGGCCGGATCGGACGCATAGTCGAGGACCCACAGCACGTCGTCGGCGCAGATCGTCGGGCGGATACTGCGCGTGATGCGCGCGGGGTTCTTGACGAAGGCCCGGTAGGTCTCCAGCCGCGGATCGTCTCCTCCGGCCGGCTGCAGCAGCGCCTGGCAACGCTCGGCGTTACCCGGATTTCTGGCAAGACCGCCCCATTCTTCCGAAGAAAGCACCCGCGCGGGCTGAAACTGCTGCGTTTCCAGGATCTCGGCCGCCGCCTGCTGCAGCGCTGGCAGCCCAGGGCCGCCGGTGAGCGCATCAACCGGCGCCGGCAGCGCGGGCCGACAATCGCCGTGATACCGGGTGTTCGAATAGCGTGTTTTCAGGCGGTAGGTCCATGACTGCACGCCGGTCGGGAGGGTGGCGTTGAAAAAGCCCGACGTGGTTCTTTCCGCCGCCTGGTTGCCCGCGTCGATCTCCTCCTTCGACTGCCAGCGGTCGCCTTGCTCCACCGCGAAGCCCGGATACTGGTAGGACAGATTCGCCCGACTGAGAACGGCGGGCGCCTGCGCCCTGTCAATCGGCAGCCAGCGCTTGGCCTGCTCGTCGTACTTCAGGTACGCGTAAGGCAGATCCGGACAGCCGTATACCGCCGGGTGAAGATGGATGCGGTTCGAATTGACCACCAGGTAGGCGGAGCCGCCGACGAAATCCAGCAGAACCGGATGCACGTGTAATTCGCCCAGCCAGTGAACGCGCACGCCGGTCCGTGGATCGGTCGCCTCCAGCGCGTACTGATTGGGCCAGCGCCTGAGCGCCTGCGACAGGTCGCCCGAGCCGAAGTTGAAGATCACCGTGCGCTCGACGTCGATGGTTCGCCCGTCGTGCAGCAGGGCCTGATCCACCCAATGTTCCGACCGGGCGCAGCCCGCCAGTGAAGCGGCCGCGAGCAGGCAGAACAAGCTCACCCTGAAAGCTGTTTCAGACCTGCGCGCCATGCGCGTCTCCGGTGCAGTGCCGAGGCGATGCGGCGAGGTACGGCAACTGTCCCTCCTTTCAGCCATTCACCGGCTTGGCCGGGAGAACGCCCGGCACCCCCGAGAACGCCGATCATCGCATGACTTGAGTCCGTGGCAAGATCGAGGCGCCGTCCGGGGTCGACGGCCGCGACGCCACTGCGTCGCGGTAGAATCCCGTGACCCATGCACGGAGGATGATCATGTTCGCACAATCCCGATACCGCACAGGATTCCTGCTGGTGGCCCTCGTGGCGGTGTTCTGCTGGTCGCTGCCCGCTGTCGCTCATCATGGCTGGGGCTGGGCCACCGATGAGGAGTTCGAGATCACCGGCCGCATCACCCAGGTCAAACTGGGCAATCCGCACGGCGAAGTCACGATCGACGTCAACGGCGCATCGTGGCTGATCGAGGTCGGCCAGCCCTGGCGCAACGAGCGTGCAGGCCTTACCGACGCGCTGCTCAGCGTCGGCCGGCAGATCACCGTGCACGGCCATCGCTCCGCCAAGGCGAGCGAACGGCTGGTCAAGGCCGAACGCCTGGTCATCGACGGCAAGAGCTACAACCTTTACCCCGACCGGCAGTCGTAGCGCGCGGTCGGCGGCCGGTGTTCGCGGAATGGATGGCGGCGCTCGAGGCGAGCGCACTGGCCGGCGCGCTGCGCGATTCGGTCTGGGTCTATCCGCTGGTCAACGCCGGGCACGTTGCCGGCATCGCCCTGCTGGTCGGCGCGATTGTTCCGCTTGATCTGCGCCTGCTCGGGTTGTGGCGGTCGGTGCCGCTAGTGCCCCTGTGGCAGGTGCTGGCGCGAATGGCGCTGATCGGCCTGCTGCTTGCTGTCGGTTCAGGATTGCTGCTGTTAAGCGCGCGCGTGAGCGA
>CALJLA010000126.1 GCA_937983055.1 uncultured Pseudomonadota bacterium | reverse complement strand
AGGACAGCGCAGATACGTCGAGTCGCTGTCGGCGTATGCGCGCCAGTTCCTGCAGCTGATGGAGAAGCCCGACGTCGATCTGATCGAAGGCCTGTCGCCGGCGATCGCCATCGAGCAGAAGGCCACCAGCCACAACCCGCGCTCGACCGTGGGCACGGTGACGGAGATTCACGACTACCTGCGGCTGCTGTACGCGCGGGTCGGCGAGCCGCATTGCCCCGATCACGGCGTGAAGCTCGCCGCGCAGAGCGTGGCTCAGATGGTCGATCATGTGCTCGAGCTGCCGGAAGACACGCGGCTGATGGTGCTGGCGCCGCTTATTTCCGCCCGCAAGGGGGAGAACGTCGATCTTTTCGAAGAGCTGCGCGCGCAGGGATTCGTGCGTGTGCGCGTCGATGGCGCCGTTCACGACCTCGACAACGTCCCTCGCCTGATGCGGCAGAAGAAGCACACGGTGGAGATCGTGATCGACCGCCTCAAGGTGCGCGCCGACATGAAGCAGCGCCTGGCCGAGTCGTTCGAGACGGCGCTGCGCCATGCCGACGGACGCGCTATCGCGGTGGAGATGGATTCGGGCCGCGAGCATCTGTTCTCGGCGCAGTTCGCCTGTCCGGTCTGTTCCTACTCGCTGCCCGAACTGGAGCCGAGGCTGTTCTCTTTCAACAATCCCGCCGGCGCCTGCCCGCGTTGCGACGGGCTCGGGCAGGTGACGTTCTTCGATCCGGAACGCATCGTCGCGTTTCCCGACCTGTCGCTCGCGGCGGGAGCGATCAAGGGCTGGGACCGTCGCAACCAGTTCTATTTCCAGATGCTTACCGGCCTGGCCAGCCACTATGGTTTCGATATCGACACGCCGTTCAGCGCGCTGCCCGAGCGGGTGCGCGATATCGTGCTGCAGGGCTCGGGGCGCGAAAAGATCCGCTTCGTCTATACCGGGGAGCGCGGCAACCGCTATCAGAAGGAGCATGCGTTCGAGGGCATCATTCCCAACCTCGAGCGCCGGTACCGGGAGACGGATTCGGTCGTGGTACGCGAGGAACTCGGCAAGTTTCTTGCAACCCGCGCCTGCACCGAGTGCGGCGGCTCGCGCCTGCGGCGCGAGGCCCGTCACGTGTTCATCGCCGGCGAGCCGATCTACCGCGTCAGCGCGCTGCCGCTCCGGCAGGCGCAGGCATTCTTTTCGACGCTGAGCCTGGAAGGCGCGCGCCTGGCGGTCGCGGAGCGGATCGTGCGCGAAATCGTGAGCCGCATCGCCTTCCTGAACGATGTCGGCCTGGAGTATCTGTCGCTGGACCGTTCCGCCGACACGCTGTCGGGCGGCGAAGCGCAGCGCATACGCCTCGCCTCGCAGATCGGCTCGGGGCTGAGCGGCGTGATGTACGTGCTGGACGAGCCGTCCATCGGCCTGCACCAGCGCGACAACGACCGGCTGATCCAGACGCTTAAGCGCCTGCGCGACCTGGGCAACACGGTGATCGTCGTGGAGCATGACTACGACGCCATCGTCAGCGCCGACCATGTGGTGGACATGGGACCGGGCGCCGGCGTCCATGGCGGGCGCGTGATCTCGCAGGGCACGCCCGCCGATATCGCCAGCGACGACGAGTCGCTGACCGGCCAGTTTCTGTCGGGCCGGCGGCGCATCGATCTGCCGTCACTGCGCATACGGCCGGATGCGCGCCGGCAACTGGTGCTGCGGGGCGCACGCGGCAACAACCTGAAGGAGCTCACGCTCGAGTTGCCGGTGGGGCTGTTCGTGTGCGTGACCGGGGTGTCGGGTTCGGGCAAATCGACCTTGATCAATGACACGCTCTACAGCGCCGTCGCCCGCCACCTGCATCACGCCGCCGCCGAGCCGGCGCCGTTCGCCGACATCGAGGGCCTCGATCACTTCGACAAGGTCGTGAGCGTCGATCAGAGTCCGATCGGGCGCACGCCACGTTCCAACCCGGCGACCTATACCGGACTGTTTACGCCGATCCGCGACCTGTTCGCCGGCGTGCCGCTTGCGCGCGAGCGCGGCTACGGTGCCGGGCGCTTCTCCTTCAACGTCAAGGGCGGACGCTGCGAAGCCTGCCAGGGCGACGGCGTGACCAAGGTCGAGATGCATTTCCTGCCGGATATCTACGTGGCGTGCGATGTCTGCCACGGCCGGCGCTACAACCGCGAGACCCTGGAGATCCGGTACAAGGCACTGAGCATCCACGACGTGCTGGAGCTGACCGTCGAGCAGGCGCACGGCATTTTCTCGGCAGTGCCGTCGATCGCCCGCAAGCTCGAAACATTGCTCGACGTCGGCCTCGGCTACATCCGGCTCGGGCAGTCGGCCACCACGCTGTCCGGCGGCGAGGCGCAGCGGGTGAAGCTTGCGCTGGAACTGTCCAAGCGCGACACCGGCAACACGCTCTACATCCTCGATGAACCGACCACCGGCTTGCATTTCCAGGATGTGGAGCTGCTGCTCAAGGTGCTGCACCGGTTGCGGGACCACGGCAATACCGTGGTTGTGATCGAACACAACCTGGATGTGATCAAGACCGCGGACTGGATCGTCGACCTTGGCCCGGAGGGCGGCGACGGCGGCGGTCGCGTGGTCGCCGCGGGCACCCCGGAGAGCATTGCGCGCGAGAAAGCGAGCCACACCGGTCGCTACCTGCGTGCCGCCCTGGGCACGAGCGAGACCCGCCGGCCGGTTCCAGCGTCTGCGTCGCTTGCTGGTTAGGTAATACATATAGATTCGAAGGCGGGAGCAGGCAGCCAGGCATCCCCCGCCAGCACGCAGGCTTCAAGTTCGGCCCCGAGCCTGCCGTTATGAGTGCGGTCACCCGCTGCCGCGCTCATGAACTCATCAACACCAATAAGTTTCCGCCTCCGCCCGCTGGCACTGGCGATCACTCTCGCCTGCTGCGGGAGCGTGTACGCGCAGCCGGCCGAGCCGCGCACCGGCGCGCTCGACGAACTCGACCGCCTGTCCGGCCTCACCCTCGAGCAGCTGATGGATGTCGAAGTTTCGACAGCGTCCAAGCGCGCGCAGCGCAGTTCCGACGCACCCTCGTCCGTGACCATCCTGACGGCCGAGGATTTCAGAGTCTACGGATGGCGGACCCTGAACGACGCGCTGCGCTCGGTGCGCGGCTTCTTCATAACCGGGGACCGCAACTACACCTTCGTCGGCCTGCGCGGATTCCAGCGGCCGGGCGATTACAACTCCCGCATCCTGCTGCTGATCGACGGCTATCGCAGCAACGACAACGTCTACGACGGCGCGTTGACGGGCACCGATTTCGCGATGGACGTGGACAACATCGAACGCATCGAGATTGTCCGCGGCCCCAGTTCCTCGCTCTACGGCGGCAATGCGCTGTTCGGGGCGATCAATGTGATCACTAAGTCGGGCGATGACGCCCCGGGCTTGCGGGCCTCCGCCAGCCTCGCGAGCTTCGATACGCACGAAGTTCGCGCCAGTTACGGTCGAACCGGCGGCAACGGCCTGAGTCTCCTGGTCTCCGGCAGCCGCCATGACAGCGACGGGCCCACGCTCAGCTTTCCCGACGATCCGGCCACCGTAGGCAGCGCAGTGGCCGGCACCGACTGGGACGAGCACCATCGGGCCTTTGCCAAGCTGGAACTCGGCGGGCTGCGGGTGAGCATCGTCCACGCGAACCGCCGCAAGGGCTTTACCGGCGGCCTGTACGGCACCGTCATCGATCCGCTCAACATGACCGAGGACGGTTTGTCGTTCATCGATACCGAATATACGAAGAATCTTGGCGGCACCATAGCAAGCGCAAGGCTCGCGTACGGCGAGTACCGGTATCGCGGCGACTATCTATACGATCCCGACGGCATCCTCAAGGATCGCGCCGACGGCAGCTGGTGGACGGGCGAGCTGCGGCTGTCCACCGCGCTGGGCAGGCATCAACTGGTGGCCGGCGCCGAACTGCAGGCCAACATCCGCCAGGACCAGCAGGGCATAACCCTGTCGCCGACCTCCGTGGACCTGGACGAGCGCCACGCCGGCGAGCGGATCGGCCTGTTCTTCCAGGACGACTTCGCCCTGACTGCGAACCTCACGCTGTCGGCGGGCGGCCGCTTCGACAGTTATTCCGGCTCGCGAAGCCAGTTCAGCCCGCGCATCGGGGCCATCTACCGCCTGAACGAAGGCACCGTCGTAAAGCTGCTGTATGGACAGGCGTTCCGGCCGCCGAGCGCGTACGAGCGCTATTACGCGCTGGAGGGGTTCCAGACCCAGAATGCGCAGCTGAAGCCCGAGGAAATCCGTACCTACGAGGCGATCGTGGAAACCGCTCCGGCGCAAGCGCTGCGCCTGACCGGCAGCCTGTATCGCTACCGCATCGAGAACCTGATCAATATCGGTCCCGACCCTGCAGGCGCAGGCCTGCGCCAGTTCCAGAACTTGGACACGGTCGACGCCACGGGCATCGAGGTGGGCGTGGCGTACGCCGCCGAAGGCGGCACGCATCTGCGCGCAAGCTACGCATGGCAGCGCGCGGAAGACGCTTCAGGCACCCGCATCACCAACTCGCCGAGGCAGCTGGTCAAGCTGAATGCCGCAGCGCCGGTTCCGGCGTTCGCGCTTCGCGCCGGGTTCGAGCTCCAGTACACCGACCGGCGTCGTGTGGAGACCACGACGATCCCCTCGTATGTCCTGACCAACCTTACCTTGTCCAGCCTCCGCTCCTGGCAGGGCTGGGAACTGTCGGCGAGTCTCTACAACCTGTTCGACCGCCGCTACGACGACCCTGCCGACATTGACATACCCGCCGGCCGCGAACTGATCGCGCAGGACGGCAGAACCTGGCGCATCAAGGCCAGTTACCGATTCTAACCGGCACATCGAACGCCCATGCCCCGGCGCCCCGACTCCAGGCTACGCCTCAACTGGGCCATTCTGCTGCTCGGATGGGCGATGTCGGCGACCGTACCGGCGGGCGCCCAGCCGGCCAGCGCGGAGGCGGTGAAGGCGGCATTCGTTCTCAACTTCACCAAGTTCGTGGAATGGCCGGACAGTGCATTCGAATCCCGCGGATCGCCGCTGGTGCTGTGCGTGGCCGGCGTCGACGCCTCACTCCATGACGCGCTGTCCGAGCTGGATGGCCGCGCGGTGCAGGGCCGCACCCTGACCGTGCGCCGCGCGCAGCGACCGAGCGCGGCCGAGGGCTGCCACGCGGCCTATCTCTCCGACCTCGCGGCCGCCGACGCCGGCGCAGGAATGCTGACCATCGGCGATGCGCCGGAATTCGCCGCCAGGGGCGGGATGATCGGGCTGTTCGACGAAGGCGGAAAGGTTCGGTTCGAGATCAATCTGCAGTCGGTGCAGCGCTCGCAGTTGCGCTTCAGCGCCCAGCTGATGAAGCTTGCCCGAATTGCCGGAGAGCGCCGATGAATCTGCGTTTCAGGGATTTCCCGATCACCCAGAAGCTGATGACCGTGCTGATTCTCGCCATCGGCACCGGGGTTGCCCTTGCCTATCTCATCAGTCAGGGCAGCGTGCTCGCTTCGCGTGCGGAAAGCGCCCTCAGGGAGGCCAAGGCCCTCGCCCGGATCGTTGCCGACACCAGCGCTGCATCCCTGGTGTTCAACGACCGGAAAATGGCGGGGCAGATCCTCGAATCGCTTCGCGCGAAGAAGGACGTGTTGTCTGCCCGCCTGTTCGACGCGAACCTTTCCCCGTTCGCCGGCTACGGGCACGCGGGCTACGGCGGCGAGGACTACAGCAGCCTCGCAGAGGAAGGTCCCCTGGACCTTATTTCCGCGGCATTGCGTTCGCGCGGCGCAGAAGTCACCCATCCGGTGATGCT
>CALJLA010000125.1 GCA_937983055.1 uncultured Pseudomonadota bacterium | reverse complement strand
GACAGCTCCCGCGCGGCGGCCACCATCTGCGGCACGCCGCCGGAAAGCTGGTCGGCATGGGTGTTGAGCTTGTCGCGCACCCGCGGGAAGTAACTGAAGATCTTCTCGCGGTCCCAGCGCACGCCGTCGCCGCGCTGGCGCGACAGGCCGCCGAGGCGCAGGTTTTCCGCAACCGTCAGGCCCGGAAACAGGCGCCGGCCCTGGGGCACCAGACCGACGCCGAGGCGTGCGACCTTCTCCGGCGTGAGCCCGGACAGCGTCGCGCCGGCGAAGCGGATCGTGCCCGAGGCCGGGCGCGCGATGCCCATGATGCTCTTGAACGTTGATGATTTTCCGGCGCCGTTCCGGCCGAGCAGGGCGGTGACTTCGTTTTCGCGCACCGTCAGCGAGACGTCGCGCAGGATGTGGCTCTTGCCGTAGAACGTGTTGACGCGCTCAAGGGTCAGCAGCGGACGATCGGCCGCCTGCTCGCGCACGCCGCGATGCTGCACCAGATGCGCGTGGCCGCTGCCGATGTAGACGCGCTGCACTTCGGGATGGGTCCGCACGGTGTCACTGTCGCCTTCCACCAGGACCCGGCCTTCGTTCATCACGGTCACACGGTCGGCCATGCCGAACACGCGGTCGATATCGTGCTCGACCAGCAGTACCGCCATATGCTCGGTGAGTCCGCGGATCAGCCTGCTGACGCGCTCGCGCTCGGCGGCGGCGAGACCGACCAGCGGCTCATCGAGCAGCAGCACGCGGGGGCGCGCCGCCAGCGCCATGCCGATCTCGACCAATCGCTGCCCGCCATAGGACAGGTCGGCGACGATTGCCTGCTCAACGCCCTCGAGGCCGAGAAAGCGCACGAGCGCTCGGGTTTCCTCGTTGACCTTGGCCAGGGCGTCGGCTCGGCGCCAGGCATTGAAGCGGTGGGCGTCTCTAGCCTGGCAGGCCAGGCGAAGGTTCTCCCATACGCTCAGGTTGAGAAACAGGCTGGTGATCTGGAAAGAGCGCGCAAGGCCAAGTCCTGCGACGCGCTCGGCGGCGTCGCCTTCGATGGCGCGACCGGCCAGGCGGATGCCGCCGGCATCGGGTGGAAACATGCCGGAGATCGCATTGAACAGCGTGGTCTTGCCGGCGCCGTTCGGGCCGATCAGCGCGTGCAGCCGGCGATCGGCCAGCTCGAAATCGACAGCATCGACCGCGGTGAAGCCGCCGAACCGCTTGCTCACCCCGGTGCACGAGAGAATGGCGCCGGCCTGTCGCGGCCAGCCCTGCAGAAACGCCGGCAGCGCCTGACCCGGTTTCGGGGTGACCCGCGCAGCCATGGCGCCGGCAGCGGTGCGCTTGCGCATGAACGGCGCGAGCAAGCGCGCGCCGACGCCGATGAGCCCGCTCGGCGAGAACAGGATGAAGCCCATGAACAGCAGGCCGAACCAGAATTGCCAGGCGGCGGTGTAGCCGGACAGGATCTCGCGGAACATGACATAGAAAAACGCGCCCAGCGTCGGCCCGAGGAAGTGCCCGGTGCCGCCGAAGATCGACATCGCCAGGATTTCGCCGGAGAAATTGACGTGCACCAGGTCGGCGGATACGAACAGCTTCAGGTAGGCCATGAGCGCGCCGCCCAGGCCGGCCAGCGTGGTGGAGATCACGAAGGCGACCAGCTTGTAGCGGCGCACCGGGTAGCCGACGAAGCGGGCCCGGGTTTCATTCTCGCGAATCGCCTGCAGCACGGTGCCCAGCGGCGAATGCACCACCCGCCAGGCCGCCCAGGCGCCAATCATCACCAGCGCGGCGACGAAGTAATAGAACACCGACTGCTGGTCGAGGTCGAGACCGAGAAGCGGGTGGCGCTCGATGCCGGACAGGCCGTTCTCGCCGCCGGTGAAAGAGGTCCAGCGGTAGACGATATAGAACGTAAGGGCGGTGAAGGCCAGCGTGAGCAGGGAGAAGTACACCCCGCGCCGGCGCAGCACCAGAAAGCCGATCACCAGCCCCAGCAGGGCGGCGAAGCCGACCGCGAACGCGAGCGGGAGCACGAAGCTGTCGCGGAACCAGTGGATCTGCGACAGCGTCGCCGCGTAGGCCGCCAGACCGAAGAACAAGCCGTGGCCGAATGACAGCAGCCCGGTATAGCCGAGCATCAGGTTATAGCCCAGACCCACCAGGGCGAAGATCGCGATTTCGGTGGCGATGGTGTAGGTGAAGCCCGCGCCCAGCACGACGTGCGGCAGCAGCAGCAACCCGATGGCGGCGATGAACAGCGGGTGGGTGAGGACGCGGCGCGCGCTCATTCGAACTTCTCGAACTTCTCGCCCATCAGCCCGCGCGGACGGAAGAGCAGGATCAGCACCATCAGCAGGTACATCGAGGCTTCGGCGGCCGGCGGAAAGTAAACCACGGTAATGCCGCGCACCGCGCCGACCAGCAGGCCGGCGTACACCACACCCCAGAAGCTGCCCAGGCCGCCGATCACCACGACGACGAAGGTGGCGGTCAGGATCTCGGTGCCCATTGCCGGCTGCACGCCGGCCAGCGGCGCCGACAGCACCCCGGCCAGCCCGGCCAGCGCGACGCCGATGGCGAACACTGCGGTGAGCGTCGGGCGCAGGTTGATGCCGAGGGCGCGCACCATTTCCGGGTCGCGCGTGCCGGCGCGCACCACCATGCCGAAGGCGGTGCGATTGAGCAGCCACCACAGCGATCCGACCGCGACGATGGCCGTGCCCAGGATGAACAGCCGGTAGTAGGAGTAGATGAAGTCACCGGCAATGACCACGCCGCGCAATTGCTCCGGCATGGAGAAGGGCAGCCCGGTGGTGCCCCAGATCATGCGCAGGCTCTGCTCGGCGACCAGTGCCAGGCCGAACGTGAACAACAGGCCGAGCATGGGATCGCGGGTATACAGGCGGCGCAGCGCGAAGCGCTCGATCAGTATCCCGATCAGCGCGACGCCGACCGGCGACAACGCCATCGCGCCGAAGAAGCCGGCGCGCTTTTCCACCTCGAAGGCGAGGTAGGCGCCCACCGCGTAAAACGCGCCGTGCGCCAAGTTCACCACGCCGCCGAGGCTGAAGATGAGCGACAGCCCCAGCGACAGCAGGATGTAGTACGACCCGACCAGCAGGCCGTTGATGATCTGCTCGATCAACAGCACGGACTACCGCCGTGCAGCGACTACAGCGACGGCATGCTGCACGGATTTTCTTTCTGGGTGGGCTGGATAAGCTCGAGCGACTGCCCCGCCCCGGGCACGGTCTCGACGATGTTGAAGATGTCCCAGCGGTCTTTGGCCGCCGACGTTTCCTTGACCTCGACTACGTACATTTCCTGCAAGAGCTGATGGTCCCACTTGCGGAAGCTGCCGGGGCGCTTCTTCAGGAGATCGAATTCCGCGCCGCTTTCCAGATACTGCACGATGCGGCGGGCGTCGGTGCCCTTGGTCTCGGCGACGGCCTGCAGCACGATGCGCGCGCCGATGTAATCGCCCCAGGCCTGGTTCTCCGGCGGATGGCCGAAGCGCTTGATGAACCGCTGGGTGAAAGCGCGCGAGCCGGGAATATCCAGCCCGTGATACCAAAGGCTCTGCCAGTGGCCGGACAGGTTCTCCAGCCCGGCAGCCCAGAACGGTACCGTGTCCATCACGCCGCCCGCCAGCTTGTAAGGCAGCCGGTATTCCCGGTACTGCTTGAGGAAAGTGGTCTGGTCGACCCCGGCCAGGTTGAGGTACACGAAGTCGGGCTTGAGCTGGCGGATCTTGAGGATGTAGGCGCTGTAATCGGCGGTGTTGGTCGGCACGAAGTCGTTCTGCAGAATGATGCCGCCGTTTTCCTTCAGAAACCGCGACGAGACGTTATACAGATCGTGGCCGAAGGCGTAATCGGCGGTGAGAAAGTACCAGCGTGCGCCCTTGATCAGCTTTTGCTCGAGCTGCCAGGTGCCGATCGTCTTGGTGTACATGGTGTTGCAGCCTTCGATGTGAAAGCTGTAACGCTTGCAGTTCTCGCCGCGCAGGGCGTCGGAATTGCAGCCGGTGTTGAAGAACGGCACGCGATGGCGCTGGGCCTGCTCGGCCAGCGCCAGGCCGGAGGCCGAGCTGATCTCGCCGATCAGGCAGATGACCTTGTCACGCTCGATCAGCTTGCTGGCCTTGGTGACCGCGGTCGCGGGGTTGACGCTGTCCTCGGCGATCAGTTCGACCCGCCGGCCCAGCACGCCGCCAGCGGCGTTCGCTTCCTCGACCGCGAGCGTGACGCCCTGTACCCCGTATTCACCGACCTGACCGAGGAACCCGGTGCGCGGGGTGAGATGGCCGATGCGTATGGCGTCGGACTGCGCGCGCAGGATGGCCGGAAAGCCAAGCACTGCGGCTGCCGACACCGCGGCCGATTTTTTGAGGGCGTCGCGACGGCCGGCCGAGGCCGGCGCCTTGCTGGTCTTGTTCATAGTCTCCTCCCCAACATTACGGCCCGCCGATGTACGGGCGGGCGGCTTGCGATGCGGGCGTTGCGATGCACGCATCCCGGTGCTGCGGCGGCGCGGCGCGGGTGCCGTTCCGCCTGGGCCTGCACCGACCGCTGCGGATCAGTGGCAGGCAGTGAAACTACCGCTTGAATCCTGAGCGGATCCAGTCGATGCTCTTGACCCCGTCGGGCGGGCTGATCAGTGCCGGCTCGTAGTATTTG
>CALJLA010000124.1 GCA_937983055.1 uncultured Pseudomonadota bacterium | reverse complement strand
TGCCTTGTTTTCGTTGTAGTATCATCTATCCGCAGACCAGGTGATGGCGGTGGTAAACCAGCGCCATTCCGAGACATCCAAGGCGACGGTCTACAACACGCTGAATCTTTTCGTCGAAAAAGGCCTGATCCGGGAAGTGATTGTGGATCCCAGCAAGGTCTTCTACGACCCGAATACCGAGCCTCACTATCACATCTATGACGTCGGGTCGGGGCGTCTCACCGATATCGATGCGTCCGCGGTGAGCATCTCCGGGCTTCCGCAGCTGCCCGAGGGGACGGTGACCGAAGGGATGGACGTAATCATCCGCGTGCGTCAGGTGCGTCATAGCGCAGGCTGAAACGGCGGGCTTAGAGCAACAGAGGTCCCCGTCCCGGGGCGTCCGCCCGCCGCGAAGAGCGACCGCCCGTTACCCTGCCATGTGCCGATCGGGCCAGAGGGCCGGCGCAGGTCACGCATTTCAATAGAATGGATCCATGGGCACCAGCCGTCGTTGGCGGCGGCGCCAGTCCCTCCATTACCAATCAAGACCGAGGAAATCGAATGGCCTACGAGAATATCCTGACTGAAACCCGCGGCAAGGTGGGTATCGTCACGCTGAACCGGCCCAAGGCGCTGAATGCGCTGTCGCCGGAACTGATGATGGAGCTTTCGCGTGCACTCGACGGCTTCGAGGCTGACGAGAACATCGGCTGCATTGTCGTTACCGGTAGTGAGAAGGCATTTGCCGCGGGTGCCGACATCAAGGCAATGAAGGACAAATCCTACATGGATGTCTACAAGGCCGACTTCATTACGGCTGAATGGGAGCGGGTAACCCGCTGCCGCAAGCCGGTCATAGCGGCCGTGGCCGGTTACGCCCTTGGGGGCGGGTGCGAACTGGCAATGATGTGCGATTTCATCATTGCCGCTGACAATGCAAAGTTCGGTCAGCCTGAAATCAACCTCGGCATTCTCCCGGGCGCTGGTGGCACCCAGCGGCTGCCGCGCTTTGTCGGCAAGTCGAAAGCGATGGAGATGGTGTTGCTGGGCCAGGCGCGCATGATGGACGCGCAGGAAGCCGAGCGCTGCGGGCTGGTCAGCCGCGTCGTGCCGGTGGCGGAACTGATGAGCGACGCGGTGGCGACGGCGCAGAAGATCGCCGATCTGTCGCTGCCGGTAGTAATGATGGCCAAGGAATCGGTCAACCGCGCATTCGAGTCCACGCTGGCCGAAGGGGTGCGCTTCGAGCGGCGCCTGTTTCATTCGGCATTTGCCACCGAGGACCAGAAAGAAGGCATGGCGGCCTTCGTCGAGAAACGCAAACCAGCCTTCAAGAACCGCTGAACTGGGGCGATTGCCGGTCGCGCCGGGGCGGCCGTATAATTCGCGCCCTTACGCTGTTGTAGCTCAGCTGGTAGAGCAACTGATTCGTAATCAGTAGGTCCCCAGTTCGAATCTGGGCAACAGCACCAGTCTGTGACGGGAGCACGCGATCTGCCGCCGGAATGCGGCGGGTCGGGTGCTCCTTCGGTTTTTTGGAGGCGTGCCGTGACCGGACACCGGAGTTTGCTGCTGGCCCTGAGTCTGTTCGGGCTGAGCGCCGCCGCATCTGCAGAGGACGACGGAGAGGAATTCCTGCGCCTGATGTCGGACCACAGAACGCAGGAAGCGGCCGCGATGTACGTCGATGCGGTCTGGAAGGATCTCGACGGCGTGCTTTTTTGCATGGAGCCAGGCGATCGCGCGCAGACTGCCTTTGCTGCGGTGAAGGCCTATCTGGAAGCGAACCCGGGCGAGCGCTACCGACAGCGCCGTTACTTGATCATCCAGGGCCTGCGCGACGCTTTCCCCTGCGACCGCAACTGAACGATTTACTGCGCGCTTGCGGCGCGCAGGCGGGGCGGGCCTTCCTCCCTTGGCCCGTCCCGTTTTTTATCGGTAGACCAGCACCGGGGTCTTGCTGTGCGTGAGCACCTTGGTGGTTTCGCTGCCCAGCAGCAGCGCTGTCAGTCCGCGCCGGCCATGAGATGCCATGAAGATCAGGTCGCACTGTTTCGTGTTGGCCGCCTCGGTGATGCCCTCCCAGGCATGATCGTTGACGAGGCACAGACGTTCACAGGGCACGCCAGCGGCCTGAGCAAGATCGGCGATTTCCTGGGTAAGGCGTTCGCCGCGCGTCCGGGCTTCTTTCTCGAATTGCTCGACCATCAGGTCGCTCGGACCCGATTCCGTGTAGAGCATGTAGGAGGTCGCTGGAATCGCATGAAACGCCACGATCTGTGCGCCGAGCTGTTTCGCAAACGCGATACCGCGTTGCGCGGCTGTGCGGCACAGGTCCGAGCCGTCGGTCGGAATCAGAATCTTGCGATACATATCTTCTCCTTCCGCTGTCTGCAGGCGGGTCAGGCGTTAAGATGACCTGCCCGAAAATGGAGACAAATGCATGCGAATCACCGGAATAAAAATACACGTTCTGAAAAGCCCGTTGAGCGAACCGTTCGCATTCTCGCAAGGATGGGTCCGGCAGCGCTCGGCGACCCTCATCGAGGTCGCCACCGATCAGGGTATCACCGGCTGGGGCGAGGCCTTCGCCCAGGGGCTCGAGCCCCCGGAGATTGCCGCCGCCGCAATCGAGCATGCGCTGGCGCCTTTGCTGGTCGGCGCGGACGCCCTTGATACCGAGGTGCTGTGGCATCGCATGTACCACGCGACCCGCGACTACGGCCGAAAAGGCTCCGTAATGGCGGCCATCAGCGCCGTCGACATTGCATTGTGGGATATCGCGGGCAAGCACTATGGCGTGCCGGTCTATCGGCTTCTCGGCGGAGCTTTCCGGACGCACGTCGAACCTTATGCCACAGGGTTCTACCGAATCAAGGGCCAGGGGGAGGCGCAGCGGCTGGCCGATGAGGCGCTCCGCCATTTCGAGGCGGGATTCCGCGCGATGAAGGTCAAGCTCGGCTATGGCGTAGACGATGACCTCGCATGCATGGCCGCGGTCGCCCGTGCCCTCCAGGGCAAGGACGTGACCCTGATGGTTGACACCAACCACGCCTACGGTCGCGCAGAAGCACTGAGACTCGGCCGGGCGCTCGACCAATACCAGCTGCGCTGGTACGAGGAGCCAGTGGTGCCGGAAGACGTGGCCGGCTATGTCGAGCTGCGGGCACGGTTGCAGACCCCGATTGCAGGGGGTGAAAATGAGCATTCACTTTACGGATTCCGGGACCTGGTTCAGGCGCATGCCGTCGATGTGGTGCAGCCGGATATCGGGTCCTGCGGCGGCTTTACCGCCTGCCGCCATATCGTTGCACTGGCTCAGGCCAATGGAATTGCTGTCAATCCGCACGTATGGGGCTCGGCAGTTGCCCAGGCGGCGTCACTGCAGTTGATCGCCGCGCTGCCTGTCGCACATCATTCGATCTTTCCCCAGCAGCCAATTCTCGAGTACGACCGCTCGTCCCATCCTTTCCGCAGAGAACTGGTGACCGCGCCGGTGGATCTGGTCGAGGGGCGCGTGCACATCCCCGACGGTCCGGGGCTTGGCATCGAAGTCGTGGAGGCCACACTCAAGCGCTATGCCGCGCCCTGAACGCAGGCCGTGCACGGTTTCTACGTGGTTCGACGGTAGAATTCTCCGGGGTGTCCGCCGCCGCGGCCGGATGCAACCGGCTGGCGCGGCGGTCGGGGCGCTGTCCGGTGGCGTCCCCTGCGTCCCTCCACCTGCCGGGAAAGGTACCCAGGAACAATGAAAGAAAAAATGCTGTTGCTGGTGGAAGACAATCCCGATCACGAGGAGCTGACCCTGCGCACGCTTCGCCAGAACAAGATCGCGAACGAGATCGTTGTTGCCCGCGACGGCGCCGAAGCCCTGGATTTCCTGTTTGGCACCGGAGGCCATCTGGGGCGCGACATGTCCCGCCAGCCCGAGGTCATTCTGCTTGACCTAAAGCTGCCGAAGATCGACGGGCTGGAGGTGCTCGAGCGGCTGCGCAAGGACACGCGCACCGCCCACATCCCGGTGGTTATCCTGACCTCGTCGAGCGAGGAAGAGGACATGATGCGAAGCTATCGTCTCGGCGCTAACAGCTACGTGCGCAAGCCGGTCAGTTTCGCCCAGTTCACCGAGCGGCTGCAGCAGCTCCAGATCTACTGGCTGCTCATCAACGAAAGCAGCCCGGCCGGGCGGGCCTGACCGCGGCGGGTGCGCCTCAATTTGTCCGGGACGCAAGTGAAGCAGGCGCTCGCATCCGGTCTGCGTATCCGGTTGATGCTCGCAGTCGCTATTGCGCTGCTCCCGCTGCTGACCTTGAGTGCGTTCCTGATCTGGCAACACTGGCGCGGGGCGGCCGGGCGTGCTGAGGCGGAGGCGCAGGCGCTGGCAACGCTGGCCGCCGCCAAGCAGCAACGGGTGATCGAAGGCACGCAGCAGGTCCTTGGAATGCTGGCGCGCGCGCCGGCGCTTCGCGCCGGCGATGCGGCGCGATGCGAATCCTTTGTTCGGGAATTGCTCCGGGACGAGCGCTGGTTCATCAACCTCGGGCTGATCGGTGCCGACGGGTACCTGGACTGCCATGGCGTGTCATCGAGGCAGGTATACCTCGGAGACCGCAGCTACTTCCGCAACGCGCTGCGCGAGGGGCGGCTGGCCGTAGGGGAGTTCCAGGTCGGTCGCGTGACCGGCCGCAAGGCGGTGAACCTGGGCCAGCCTTTGCATGATGGCATCGGGACGCCCGGCGTCCTATTCGCGTCCATCGCTCTCGACGTGCTGCAGCAGATCCTCGGGGCGATCGCGCTGCCCCCGCACGTCGTCATGACCGTTGTCGATCGAGAAGGCGTGATTCTCGCCAGACGACCCGAGGACCAGAGCATGATCGGGCGCCCTTTCCCGAGCGGCCGTGCCCTGCCGCCGGTAAAAGACAAGGACGGCGCGGCGGCGGAATCCGGCGGGCGGGCCGACGCTTCGACGCAGGCTCTTGCGCGAGTCTTTGCCGGCGAAGAACTCGCGATGACGGTGGTCGTCGAGCTGTCGGGCGTCGGTCCGTTTCAGATGCCTGGAGACAGGTCCGCCGTTTACCTTTCGGTGTTGGCACTTGCGGCAGCGATCGCGCTTGCATTGGGGTGGGAGGCGGCGCGATTGCTGGTGCTGCGGCCGCTCGGGCGCCTTGCCGCCGCAGCACAAGGAGCGGCAACGGGTGCCGAACCGGTGCCCGAAAGCGAAAGCGCCGCCGCAGACCGGTTCCTGGAACCTGCGCAGGCGTTCGAGGCGCTCACGCAGGCGTTGCGCGAGAAGGTTGCCGCGCTGGCCGAAGCAGAGGCGCGGCTATCCGAATCTTCGGCACGCTATCGGAAGCTTTTCTTCGACAATCCAGTGCCGATGATGATTTACGATCAGGCCACGCTTGCGTTTCTGGAGGCCAACCAGGCGGCGATCGATCACTACGGCTATTCGCGGGACGAATTCCTGTCGAAAACCGTTCTCGACATCCGCCCGGCCGAGGATGTGCCCAAGCTCAAGGAAATGCTCGCCCGCCTTGGGCCAGAACCGCGGCGTCGCACCGGCGTCTGGCGCCATCTGCGAAAGGACGGCACGCACCTGCTTGCGGACATCACCAGCTACGACACCGAGTGGAACGATCGGCCCGCACGGCTGGCGCTTGCCTTCGATGTCACCGAGCGGGAACGGGCGGCTGCCGAGCTGGCGCAGCTGCAGGTCCGCTACCGGACGCTCGTGGACCTGTCGCCCGAGCCGATACATCTTCACCGGGATGGGCGTTTCACATTTGTGAATGGTGCGGCGGTGCGATTCTTCCGCGCCTCATCGGCGGATGAACTGATCGGTCGCTCGGTGTACGACTTCATCGTGCCCGAGCAGCACGAGCTGGCGAGGGAGCGCATCTCGCGCATGGAGCGGGGCGAGAGCCTGCCGCCCTCAGAGCAGCGCCTGGTGCTGCTGGATGGCACGCTGGTCGATGTAGAGGCGGCGGCATCGCCGATCCGCGACGAAGGCAAGGCCGCGATAATGGTGATGCTGCGTGACATCACCGCGCGCAAGCGGGCGGAAAAGGCGCTGCGCGAAAGCGAAGAGCGCTTCCGGGCGCTGACCGAGTTGAACGCCGACTGGTACTGGGAGCAGGACGCGCACTTCAGGTTTACCGGTGTGTCGGAAGGTCGCGGCGGGGCCGCCGCATTGCAGGACTGCATCGGCCGAATCCCCTGGGAGATTCCGGGATTGCGGAGCCCGCCTGCCGGATGGGATGGCCTGCGGGCGGCGCTGGAGTCGCATGAAAGATTCTACGATTTCGAGCTGAGCCGGGTCGATGACGACGGCCATCCGCTTGTCCACATCAGCATCAGCGGGCACCCGGTTTTTGACGATGACGGGCGCTTCTTCGGCTACCGCGGTGTGGGCAAGGATGTCATCGAGGGGATT
>CALJLA010000123.1 GCA_937983055.1 uncultured Pseudomonadota bacterium | reverse complement strand
CCAGAGCCCCTTCATCCGTCACTCTCAGCTCCGCTTACGCCGAGGCAGGAAGATTGGCAAGCTCGACCGCGCGCCCCTCCTCCGCTGGCTCGTGTATGCGCGAAACCCATGCGTCGAAGACCTGTGTATCTTCGCCCGCCGCGTTTGCGAACGACGCGGTAAACCGGTCGGTGCGCAGGTAGGGAAATCCGTCGATCCGGCGGGCGCCGATGTCGGCCACGCCGGCGCGCTTCACCGCCCTATCCAGCGACCGATACCACTTCGCGCACGCCTGCACCGCGCCATCGGCAGACGCCAGGTGTGCGTCGTGCGGCGCGCGCAGAACTGCGCAGCCGGCGAAGGTCAGCGCCAGCATGAGCAGGGCGGCCGTCCGGTACGGCGGTCTCATCGTTCGCTTCCGTTCCCGCAATGCGCAACCCGACCCGGCGATTGCCGCGCCCGATGCACAATTGTTGGTCGTTGGACGAATACCATCTGTGTGTCACATCATGATAGCGGTACGGTGCACATGCGGTGGCCTGACGCAGCGGATGCATCCGTCGCGCACCGGATTCCGTATGATGCGCGGAGTGTGGTCATTTTGCCGCCCGTCGAGAACAAGCTGAGGAGAATCGAGCCGATGCACGCAACACTGCCGAGATTGAACGCGTTCCGGTTTCCTGACATCGACCGCCGCCGCGTGGAAACGCTCCAGGTCAATCTCGGCTACAAATGCAACCAGGCCTGCCTGCACTGCCATGTGAATGCCGGGCCGACGCGCACCGAGCTGATGACGCGCGAGACGGTGGACACCGTGATCGAATACCTGCGCACCACCAAGGTCGGCACGCTCGATCTGACCGGGGGCGCGCCGGAGCTCAACCCGAACTTCCGTTATCTCGCCTCGGCTGCCCGCCGGATGGGCGCGCGCGTGATCGACCGCTGCAACCTGACCATCCTGGAAGAACCCGGGCAGGAGGATCTTGCCGGATTTCTCGCCGGCGAGCGCATCGAAATCACCGCGTCCATGCCCTGCTACCTCGAGGACAACGTCGATCGCCAGCGTGGAGACGGGGTGTTCGAGAAGAGCATCCGCGCCCTGCGCCGGCTGAACGCCCTCGGCTACGGTCGCGAGGGCACCGGACTCACGCTGAACCTGGTGTACAACCCGCAGGGGCCGTCGCTGCCGCCGCCGCAGGCGGCGCTCGAGCGGGACTACCGCCGTCACCTTGGGCAGAACTACGGCGTCGAATTCAATGCGCTGTTCACGCTGGCGAACATGCCCATCCAGCGCTTCGGCAGCACGCTGGTATCGAAAGGCCAGTTCAACGGCTACATGCAGCTGCTGCGCGACGCCTACCGTGAGGACAACCTCGACTCGGTGATGTGCCGTTCGCTCATTTCGGTGGACTGGCAAGGCTATGTCTACGACTGCGACTTCAACCAGATGCTGGGCCTGCCGCTGGCAGTCGAGGGCAGGCAACCGCTGACGCTGAAATCGCTGATCGGGCGCAACCTCGAGGGCAACCCGATCGTGGTGCGGGATCATTGCTTCGGCTGCACTGCGGGGCAGGGTTCTTCCTGCGGCGGCGCACTGCACGACTGATTCGCCCGGCAATCGGCATCGGGAAGACGAGAGGACGGGACCGATGGGGCTCGAAGCGGGCGTTGGCGTCTACTTCTGGGGATTTCTGATCGTCTACGGCGTGGTGATGTACGTGCTGTCGCCCACCGCACGGACGCCGGCCAGCTTCTTCCGCGGCGCGGACGCGCAGGGCCGCGCTGCCTCGCAATGGATGCTGACCGCCAGCATCTTCATCAGCTGGATCTTCGCCAAGTCGGTCACCAACGCCGCCAATCTCGGCGCCGCTTACGGCATCGTCGGCGGTCTGGCCTATGCCACCTACTGGTTGTCGATTCCGCTTGCGGGCTGGGTGATCTACCGCCTGCGCACACGCCTGGGTGCCCACGGTCTGGTGCCGTTTCTGATCGCCCGCTACGGCCGCACCGCCGCGTTCGCATTTTCGGTGGCCATCCTGATCCGGCTCTACAACGAGGTCTGGAGCAATACCGCGGTGGTCGGCGGCTATTTCGGCCCCTCGGGGAGCACGCCCTTCATCGCCGCCGCACTGCTGTTCACCGCGGTGACACTGTGCTACAGCATCAAGGGCGGATTGCGCAGTTCGATCTTCACCGATGCCATCCAGGCTGGCATCTTCGTCGTGTTTCTCGGCGTTGTGCTGTTCTACGTGCTGCCCACGCACGGCGCGCCGGCGCTGCTCGCCAGCGGCGAGTTCCGCCTGAATGCCGGCGTCGACCTGCTGCTGGTCGCGGCGCTGCAGATCCTGTCCTATCCCTTTCATGACCCGGTGCTGACCGACCGCGGCTTCATTACCGAGGAAAAGCGCATGCTCAAGGCCTTCGCCTGGTCGGGCGCGCTCGGGTTTCTGTGCGTTCTCGCGTTCAGCTTGGTGGGCGTGCACGCGCGCCTGGAAGGCATCGCGGTATCCGACAACGTGCCCGCCGGGGTGGCCGGCGCGCTCGGTCTGGGCGCCCTGTTCGTGATGACCGTAGTGATGATCAGCGCCGCCGGCTCAACCCTGGACTCGACGTTCTCCTCACTGGCCAAGTCGATCGCGCAGGAACTTCCGAGGCTGGTGGTGCGCACGCCGGGC
>CALJLA010000122.1 GCA_937983055.1 uncultured Pseudomonadota bacterium | reverse complement strand
CCGCCGTCGCCGTTTTGTGGTTCGTCGACAGGGCCAGCCCGGCGTGGGCTTTGGCGGCCTCTCCGTGGGCGGCATCGTGCCCAACCGCAAGGCCTTCAGCGCTGCCCTGATGCCGGGCGTGGATCATCTGCCGCATACGCATGACCCGAAGCGCAACGCCTTCAGCCGCGGCCAGCCAGCGCACGGCGCGCACCTGGCCGACGATCTGGAGCGTATCGTCGCGCTGCACGACGCCTCCAACATCGCCGCCGTCATCGTCGAGCCGGTAGCCGGATCAACCGGCGTGCTGGTGCCGCCACAGGGATACCTCCAGCGGCTGCGCGAACTGTGCGACAGGCACGGCATCCTGCTGATCTTCGACGAAGTCATCACCGGTTTCGGACGCACCGGCTCCGCTTTTGCGTCGCAGACCTTCGGCGTAACGCCGGACATGATCGTATTCGCCAAAGGCATCTCGAACGGCGCTGTGCCGCTCGGCGGCGTGGTGGTCAAGAAGGGCATCTACGACGCCCTCATGAACGGACCGGAGTGGGCGATCGAGTTCTACCATGGCTACACTTACTCCGGGCATCCGCTTGCCACCGCGGCTGCGCTGGCTACTCTGGATCTGTATCAGCGCGAAGGTCTGTTTGAGCGCGCACGCGAACTGGCGCCCTATTTCGAGGACGCGGTGCATTCGCTCAAGGGATTGCCACACGTAATCGATGTGCGCAATGTCGGTCTGATGTGCGGCGTCGAGCTCGACCCGGTTCCCGGTAAGCCGGGCATGCGCGCCTACGAGCGATTTCTCAGGTGCTTCGAAAACAGCGTGCTGGTACGTGCAGCCGGCGACGTTATCGCCCTTACCCCGCCGCTGATCGTGGACAAAAAGCAGATCGACGAGATAGTCGGGACTTTGGCCGACGCACTGAAGTCAACGCCGTAGCGGAAGCAATACGTGCAGCCGGCGCACGGCCGCGTCTCACGGGCCAAAGCGCAGCCGCACGATATTTGCGGACACGAGAGGGAATACGCACGGCCTGCCGGACGTCGGGTGATATCGGGCATCCGCGTCCTGCTGTCCCACTGACTCGCTTGCGCGGGGAACAACCCTGCCACCACAACCGCCATGAAGATCGTCATTGCCCAGATGGAGCACGAGACCAACACCTTCTCGCCGGTGCCAACGCCATGGGAAGCGTTCGGTCCGGCAGGCCCTTACCTGGGCGATGCGGCGCGCAAGGCAATGAAAGGAACGCGCACGCCGATTGGAGCCTTCCTCGATCTGGCCGAGGCCGCCGGCGCCGAGATCGTGACGCCCGTGGCCGGTTTCGCCTACCCCAGCGGGCCGGTCGACGGCAAGGCGTACGACCGATTCTGCGAGCTGATCTGCGAGGCCGCAACCACCGGCTGCGATGCGGTTTTTCTCGATCTGCACGGCGCCATGGTCGTGCGCGACCGCACCGACGACGGAGAAGGCACGCTGCTGGAACAGGTGCGGGCCGCCGCACCGAACGTGCCGATTGCGGTGTCGCTCGACCTGCACGCCAACCTGACTGCACGCATGGTGGAGAACTGCGACGTCATCGCCGGCTACAAGACCTACCCGCATGTCGACATGTACGAAACCGGGGCGCTCGCGGGCTCAATTCTGTTGCGCGCGCTGAAGGGCGAAGTAAAGCCGGTAATGGCCTGGGGAAACGCGCCGATTCTCGCGCAGACGCTGAAGATGAACACCGAGGAAGGCGCCATGAAGGCCTTCACCCAGGCGGCGCGCGCGGCCGAACGCGAGGGCATGCTGGCGGCGTCCGCGTTCGGGGGCTTTCCCATGGCCGATATCGCAGATGCCGGCATCAGCAGCGTCGTGGTGTCGAACGGCAACCTGCGCGAGGCGGAGGCCGCCCGGGACCGCATCCTGTCGGTGGCGTGGACGAATCGCGATGACTTCGTGTGGCGGGACGAACCGCTCGAACAGTCGGTTGCCCGTGCCGCGCGCATGACCGAGGGCCCCGTGCTGCTCATCGACCACGCCGACAATTGCGCCTCCGGCGCTACCCAGGACACCATGCACGTGCTGAAGGAGGCGCTGCGCCAAGGCTTGACCGGCATCGCGGTAGGCCCGATCCGCGATCCCGCGGCCGTCGATGCGCTGCACCGGGCCGGACCCGGCGCGCGGCTCACGTTGAAGATTGGCGGCAAGACCGATATGCCGGCAATCGGGCGGCACGGCGAGCCGCTGGAGCTGACCGGCACGGTGCGCAATCTGACCGACGGCCAGTACACCATCACCGGACCGCAGTTCACCGGGGTGCGGGCGCACATGGGACGTACCGCGGTGTTCGATACCGGCGCCGCAGAGATCGTGGTCACCGAACGCTTGCAGGAGCCCTGGGACGTCGGGGTATTCACCAGCGTCGGCATCGACCCTGCCTCGAAGCGTTACCTGCTGCTAAAGTCGCGCATGTATTTCCGGCCGGTGTTCCTGCCGATCGCGAAAGGCGTGGTTTACTGCAATGGGGTCGGCGTGGCGTCGTCGGACTGGCGGCTGTTTCGCTACGAAAAGCTGCGCCGGCCGATCTATCCGCTGGACGAGCAGTTCGACGCGCCCGTGCGAATCGCCGGGCATCGTTAAGCATCCGATCTTGAACGCTGAGGCCATCACATGAACAAACCCGTCGAGAAACAGTCCGTCGAACCGAGGGAGATCACCCACTTCATCGGCGGCCAACCGGCGCGCGGCGCCAGCGGCAGATTCGGCGACGTTTACAACCCGGCGCTTGGCGCCATTGCGGGTCGCGTGCCGCTTGCCACCGAAACCGAGGTTGCGGCCGCGGTCGCCGCTGCGCGCGCCGCGTTTCCGACCTGGGCCGCCACCCCGCCTATCCGGCGCGCCCGGGTAATGTTCAAGTTCAAGGAACTGATCGAGCGCGACGTGGATGTGCTGGCGGAAATCATTACCGCAGAGCACGGAAAAGTGCTGTCCGATGCGCGGGGTGAAGTCATCCGCGGGCTGGAGGTGGTCGAGTTCGCATGCGGTATTCCGCAACTGCTCAAGCTGAGCGGCCCCGGCATCGACAGCTATTCGCTGCGCCAGGCGCTCGGCGTGTGCGCCGGCATCACGCCGTTCAATTTTCCGGCGATGGTGCCGATGTGGATGTTTCCGGTCGCGCTGGCCTGTGGCAACAGCTTCGTGCTGAAGCCATCGGAGCGCGATCCGTCCGCAAGTCTGCATCTCGCGCGGCTGCTCCAGGAAGCCGGCCTGCCGGACGGCGTATTCAACGTGGTGCACGGCGACAAGACGGCGGTCGACGCTCTGCTTGCCCACCCGGACATTGCCGCGGTTTCTTTCGTCGGTTCGACGCCCATCGCCGAGTACGTCTACCGCACCGGCACCGCCACCGGCAAGCGGGTGCAGGCGCTCGGCGGCGCCAAGAATCATCTGGTGGTGATGCCCGACGCGGACCTCGACCAGGCGGTGGACGCGCTCACTGGCGCGGCCTACGGCTCCGCGGGCGAGCGCTGCATGGCCATCTCGGTCGGCGTCGCCGTCGGCCCGGTCGCCGACGCGCTGGTGGCGAAGCTGGCCGAGCGGGCCCGGGCGCTGATCGTCACCACCGGCACGGACGAAAAGGCCGAAATGGGGCCGCTGGTTACCCGCCAGCATCTCGAAAAGGTCACCGCCTATGTCGCCCGCGGCGAACGCGAGGGAGCGAAACTGGTGGTCGACGGCCGCAGCCTGAAGGTGGCGGGTTACGAGACGGGATTCTTCCTCGGCGGCTGCCTGTTCGACCACGTCACGCCGGAGATGACGATTTACAAGGAGGAGATCTTCGGGCCGGTGCTGTCTATCGTGCGCGTGCCAGATTTCGATACAGCCGTCGACCTTGTCAATCGACATGAGTACGGCAACGGCGTTTCTCTCTTCACGCGAGACGGCGATTGCGCGAGAGAGTTTTCGACGCGCGTCCAGATCGGCATGGTTGGCATCAACGTCCCGATCCCGGTGCCGATGGCTTTTCACAGCTTCGGGGGCTGGAAGCGCTCGCTGTTCGGCGACCATTACGTTTACGGTCCGGAAGGCGTGCGCTTCTACACGCACCTCAAGACGGTAACCAGCCGCTGGCCCACCGGCATACGCAAGGGCGCCGAGTTCGTGATGCCCACGATGAAGTGAGCGCGACGCCGACGCACAGAACTGGAAATCGACGACCGTTGGCGGCCACGCCGGGCCGCACGTCCTGACCGCACATGTCCGTGATCGACACCGAAGCCGGCTTGCGTGCGCTGATCGGCGCACCCTCGGAGCTCGTCCGGTTGAAAATTCACGATGCACTGAACGCCACCGCGCGCGCGTTCATTGCACGCGCGCCGATCGCTTTTCTCGCCACCTGCGGCCGTGACGGCATGCCGACAGTGTCGCCGAAAGGCGACGCGCCCGGCTTCGCGCAGGTTGAAGACGAGCGCACCCTTCTGCTGCCTGAGCGCAAGGGCAACAAGCTCATCTTCTCTCTGCAGAATATTCTGGAGAATCCGCAGGTGGGCCTCATCTTCCTGGTGCCCGGCACCTGCGAAACGCTGCGGGTACAAGGCCGCGCACAGCTGCTTGACGATGCGGCGTTGTGCGAGCGCCTGGCGGCACGCGGCAGCGGCGCACTGCTGGTGATGCGGATCGCGGTCGAAGCCTGCTACTTCCACTGCGCCAAGGCCTTTCTGCGGGCCGGACTCTGGGAGCACGAGGCCTGGCCCGACCCGATCCACGTGTCCTTCGGCGCCGAGATCGCGCAGCACGGCGGTTTTGCCGCCGACGCCGTAAAGGACTTTGACGCCGCCGTGCAATCGCGCTACAAGACGGAGTTGTAGATGCAATGCCGGAGCGCCCGCACCAAAGAACGGGTACCCGTTTCTCGAACAGCAGAGGGAGGTTTGCCTGCACGACTCAAGGAGACAAACCATGATGCGTTCGATTCTTTTTGCCGGCATGTTTGCCGGAGTCACACTGACCGCACAGGCGCAGTCCGACCCATGGACTGCGCACGGCGACTGGGTCTCGTCCGCGATTCAAGGCTGCACGGAATCCGCGGATGCCATCGGCGCCTGCACGACTTTCGCCGGAGAGGCGCTCGACCGGCTTCTCGGCGCCTCCGAGTTCTGCGGCAGCGATAGCTGCATGCTGATGGCGCAGATCGAGTCGGAACTGCGTAACAATCCCGATCGCTGGCAGTTGGTGGGCGGCGCGACCGATCAGGCCGTGCTCGACAAGGCGCGCGAACTGGCGGCATCGGGCAAGATCGTGATCGCCGCGCAAAGCGAAGAAAGCCTTGGGCAAGTCGCCATCATCATGCCCGGGCAGCCAGTGCCTTCGGGCAAGTGGGGAATGGACCGGGTGCCGCTCGGGGCTGCTGCGCGACCGGATGCGCCCGAGAAATCTGTCTACGGAAAAGGGATCAACTGGGTCTTTTCCGACCCGTCGAAAGTCACGCTGTACAGCCGCCGCTGACGCGGCCACCGCGGGCGGCCGGCCGCGAAGTGCCCGCGGTCAGCCGCCGAGAACTGCGTGCTCGCGGCCTTCCAGCGCCGCTTCCAACGTGACCCAGGCAAGCGACGCGCAGTTTACGCGGGACGGAAACTCGCGCACCACGCCCAGCACCGCCCGCATGTCGGCATGCGCCGCTTCGGCGTCCGGCTGGCCCGCCACCAGACGCGCGAACTCGCGGATGGCGCGCCGCGCCTCGGCGAGCGAGCGACCCTTGACCGTCTCGGTCATGATCGAGGCGGAGGCCATCGAAATGCCGCAGCACTCGCACTGGAACGCGGCATCGCGCACCGTATCGCCCTCGACGCGCACATAAACGCGGAAGCTGTCACCGCACAGCGGATTCACCCCTTCGGCGCTGGCGGTCGCCTCCGACATCTTCCGGTAGTTCCGGGCATTCTTGATGTGATCCATCATCACATCGTCGTAGAGCCTGTTCACCGCCGACATCGCGCGTTCCTGTTCACGCCAGCGGCCGGCCGCCGTCGACCGGAATGATGCAGCCGGTGGAATACTTCAAATGCGTCGCGACTGCCAGCGCCGCAGCGCCGATCTCGTCGGCACTCGCCAGCCGCTTCAGCGGCGTGCGCGATGCCTGCTCATCGCGCCACGACTGGTCGAGGTTCTTGACGAAGTCGGTGTCCACCAGCCCGGGAGACACCGATACCACCCGGACCGCCGGTGCCAGCGCGCGCGCGAGCGAGCGGGTCATGTTGTCGAGCGCGGCCTTGGAGGCGCAGTACGCGATGTTGCTGCCCATTGCCGTGACGCCGGCCAGCGCCGAGAGCTTG
>CALJLA010000121.1 GCA_937983055.1 uncultured Pseudomonadota bacterium | reverse complement strand
GCCCTGAAACTGGGCAACGGGCGCGGTTGGCCGTGGGCCCTGAGCGGCCTGCGAAGCCGGGGTGATGTGATCGCGCGGCGGCTGGCGGCCAGGCTCAAGCCCGATCACGTGGGCGCGCTCGATTTCACCCTCTATCGCGACGATCTCTCCCAACGCGCGGACCAGCCCCTCGTCCAAGCCACCGAAATCGAATTCGACGTCGACGGCAAACTCATCTTCCTCATCGACGACGTGCTCTATACGGGCCGCACCATCCGTAGCGCGCTCGACGCCCTGCTCGAGTTTGGGCGGCCCCGAAAGATCATGCTCGGCGTCCTGGTCGACCGCGGGCTCCGCGAGTTCCCCATCCAGGCCGACTTCGCCGCGCTCGACCTCGACCCGCTCGACCGAAAGCGCAACCCCAAGCTGCGCGCACAGCTCCGCGCAAAAGCGCGCCCAGGCATCGGCATGCGGGCTCAGGCCGTGATGTACATGCAGGGCGGTCAACGAAAGCGTCCGGGTGCGTGCAAGCTCGACAAAGGACGACAACAAAGCGACCGAATCCAGGCAGCCGCTCAGCGCAACGCATACGCGGGCGTCCGGCGCCGCCGCCGACAGCGCGGCGCCGACCAGATGAATCAGGCGGTGGTGCAGGTTCATCGGCGACTGCATGAACAGCCGGCGTCGCCCGGCGTCCGGGACCGGTCGGGCGCCGCTCAGCCCGCCTCGCGGAACTTTCCGTAGCCCATCAGGCGCTGGAACCGGGTCCCCAGCAGCTGATCCAACGGCTTGTCCAGGGTGGCATTCAGCGCGTCCTGCAGCGCTTTTCGCATCGACTGCATCTGGCTGGCCGGGTCGCGGTGCGCGCCGCCGAGCGGTTCGCTCACCACCTGGTCCACCAGCCCGAGGGTCTTAAGGCGCGACGCGGTGATGCCCAGCGTCTCCGCCGCGACCGGCGCCTTGTCCGCGCTCTTCCAAAGAATCGAGGCGCAGCCTTCGGGCGAAATCACCGAGTAAATCGAGTACTGGAGCATCATGATAACGTCGCCCACCGCGATCGCCAGCGCGCCGCCCGAGCCGCCCTCGCCGATGATGGTCGAAACAATCGGCACCCGCAGCTCCGCCATCGCGAACAGGTTGCGGCCGATCGCCTCAGACTGGCCACGCTCTTCCGCGCCCACGCCCGGATAGGCGCCCGGCGTATCGACGAAAGTCAGCACCGGCACGTCGAACTTCTCGGCAAGCTTCATTAGCCGCAGCGCCTTGCGATAGCCCTCGGGCTTCGGCATGCCGAAGTTGCGATAGAGCTTGTCCTTGGTGTCGCGTCCCTTCTGATGCCCGATTACCACCACCGTTCGCTTGCCGAAGCGCGCAAGGCCGCCGACGATCGAAGGATCTTCGGCGAACGCACGGTCGCCGTGCAGCTCCTCGAAATCGGTGAACAGGTCCTGGATGTAGTCCAGCGTGTACGGCCGCTGCGGATGGCGCGCCACCTGCGAGATCTGCCAGGCGGAGAGCTTGGAATAGATGTCCTTGGTCAGTGACGCGCTTTTCTTCTGCAGCCGGGCGATCTCTTCCGAGATGTCGACGGCGGAGTCGTCCTGCACGTAGCGCAGCTCCTCGATACGCGCCTCGAGCTCTGCGATCGGCTGCTCGAAATCCAGAAATGTTGTTTTCATCGGTTCCCGTTTCTCGCGCCACTATTCTAGCGTCCGCCGGCGCCGGCGCTAGAACAGCACGCCGGCACGGCCCCGCGGATCACCGGCCGCGCTGCGCGCGCCGCTGCGTTTGTCCACGAACACCGCCTGCATGTTGCCCCATTTCCGGCGGCCGGTTTCGACCCGGTGGCCTTTCGCCTGCAGGGCCTCTACCCAGCTTTCGCCGAAGCCGCCGGGCTCTATCTCGACACGGTCCGGCAAATACTGGTGGTGATAGCGCGGCCGGGCCACCATCCGTTCCAGGTCGGGCGCCGGCTCGAGCAGATAGTCGAGTATGCCCAGCATCACCATGCTGATGATGCGCGAGCCGCCGGGCGTGCCGAGCACCAGAATGCCGCGGCTGTCCTCCACGAATGTCGGCGACATCGAGGACAAGGGGCGTTTGCCCGGCTCTATGGCATTGGCATCGTTGCCCACCAGCTTGTACAGGTTCGGCGCCGCCAGGGCCAGCGAAAAGTCGTTCATGTGATTGTTGAGCAGCACGCCGGTCGATCCGGCGACGAATCCCGATCCGAACGGCCCGTTCACCGACAGCGTCGCCGCGACCCGGTTGCCGAAACCGTCGACGATGGAGAAATGCGTGGTCTGCTGGCTTTCTACGCGGCTCTCGGCCACCGAGGGCAGCGCGCTGCTTGGTGTCGCTTGCCGCGGATCGATGCTGGCGGCACGCCGGCGGGCATAGTCGCGCGAGCCCAGCATCGACATCGGCACCTCGACAAAGCCTGGATCGCCCATGTAACGCGCCCGATCGTTGTAGCCGCGCCGCATCGCCTCCACCACCAGGTGCGCGCGCTCGGGCTCGGTCAGGCTGTCGAGCGAAAACTGGTCGAGGATCTGCAGCGCCTGCGCCATCACCAGCCCGCCCGAGGACGGCAGCGGCGCGCTGGTGATGCGCGCGCCGCGGAACGAAAACCGGTGAGGCTCGCGCTCGATGACCGAATAGCCGGCAAGATCGTCCAGCGTCCACAGTCCGCCGGCCGCCTGCACCGCCGACACCATCTCGCGCGCCACCGCGCCGCTATAGAAGCCGTCGCGCCCGTCGCGCGCGAGCGCCCCAAGCGTCTGCGCCAGCGCGGGCTGGCGCACCCTGTAGCCGGCCGTCACCGCCTTGCCGTCGTCCAGAAAGATGCGCGCGGCGGGCGGGTGGCGGTTCAGCAGCTCGGTGCGGAAACCGGTCGCCCACACGTAGCGCGCGTCTGCGGGAAAGCCCTCGCGGGCCAGTTCGATCGCCGGTTGCAGCGTCTGCTCCAGCGTAAGCGACCCATAGCGCCGGCTCAGCCAGTCGATCGCGGCCGGAATGCCGGGAATGCCCGCCGCGGTCGGACCCTCCAGCGACAGCCGCTCCCTCGGGTTGCCCTGCGCATCGGTGTAGAACTCCGCGCGGGCGCGCGCTGGCGCCGTCTCCCGGGCGTCGATGAACACCTGCCGGCGATCGGCCTCGCGATGCAGCAGGTAAAACCCGCCACCGCCGATGCCTGAGGCGAAAGGCTCCACCACCGCTAGCGCGTCGGTAACCGACACCGCCGCATCGAACGCATTTCCGCCCTGCGCCAATACCTGGCAACCGGCTCGCGTGGCGAGCGGGTGCGCGCTCGCGATCGCGCACTCCTGCGCAGCGGCGCTTTTACCGGAGATCAGTGTCGCGGCCGCCAGCGCAGCCGCCAGGATCGTCTTCAGCAATCGGGGCATCAGGGTCATCATCGCCCAGAGTCTATCAGCCTCGCCGCCCGCGACGCGGCGCCGGACGGAATCGCGCTATCCTGCGCGCGGCTGCGACGGTTCCACCGCCCATTCCGCCAGCAGCCGGTAACCCACCGCCAGCAGTGTGGGCCCGAGAAACACGCCGATGAAGCCGAAGGCAAGCACGCCGCCCAGCACCCCGAGCAGGGTCAGTGCAAACGGCAGCCGGCTGCCACGGCTGATCAGCCAGGGCTTGATGACATTGTCCACCCCGCTGATCACGAAAAAGCCCCACAAAGCCAGAAACACCGACCAGCCCATCTCACCCTGGAGGAACAGCCATACCGAGGCAGGTACCCAGATCAGCGGCGGCCCCACCGGCACGATCGACAGGAAGAACGTGGCCAGCCCGAGCAGCGGCGCAGCCGGCACGCCGGCCAGCCAGTACCCGATGCCGGCGGCTACCCCTTGCGCCAGCGCGGTGCCGAGAATCCCGTACACCACGCTGGTCACCGTGCCGCCGGCAAGCTCCATCAGGCGTTGCGCACGCTCGCCGGCGATACGCGCCCCCGCCCGCGCGAGCTGGCTCGCCACCGCCTCTCCATGCCGGTACAGGAAGAATGCGAGGAACACGCTGAGCGCAAGCTGCAACAGCCCGGCAGCCATCAGCTCGCCCAGCGCCAGCAGCGCGCGCCGGGCATCCGGCAGTAAGCGCTGCGCCTCGCTCATCAGCGCGCCGCTGTCGCTGGCGAGGCCGCTCCAGTACTCGTGCACGGCGGCGCCCACCACCGGCAGCCCCGCCAGCCAGTCCGGCGCCCGGGGCAACCCGTCCGCCAGCAGTTGGCCGGCGGCGTTCACCATGACTACCGCGTTGTCGGCGAGGCCCATCAGCACCGTCACGATCGGCAAGAGCAGCAGCGCCACCATCGCCACCGTCATCAGCCCCGCCGCCCAGGCCGTGCGCCCGCGCAGCCAGGCGCGCACATGGATGAATACCGGCCAGGTCGAATAAGTAAGCACCGCCGCCCAGAGAATGGCCGTGAGAAACGGCCGCAGCACGAGGAAGCAGCCGCCGAGCACCAGCACCAGCATCGCGAGCCCGAGCGCGCGGTCGGTGAACTCGAAACGATTCATCATCGGCGTCGCAGCCGATGGCCGGCCGCCTTCACGCGGGCCGCCGAACCCTGAACCAGGCGGCATACAGCGCCGGGAGGAACAGCAGCGTGAGCACCGTTGCCGAGATCAGCCCGCCCATGATTGCGACCGCCATCGGCCCCCAGAAATCGTTGCGCGACAGCGGAATCATCGCCAGCACCGCGGCCGCCGCCGTCAGGGTGATCGGACGAAAGCGACGCACCGTGGCCTCGATGACCGCGTCCCACTGCGAGCTGCCGCTGCGGATGTCCTGCTCGATCTGGTCGACCAGGATCACCGAATTGCGCATGATCATGCCGAACAGCGCGATCACGCCGAGGTTGGCGACGAAGCCGAACGGCACGTTCCAGGTAAGCAGGATGAAGGCCACGCCGATCAGGCCGAGCGGCGCGGTCAGCAGCACCAGAATCGTGCGCTGCATACTCTGCAGCTGGATCATCAGGAGGGTGAGCACCACCAGCACCATGAAGGGCACCACGGCGATGATCGAGCTCTCTCCTTTCGCACTTTCCTCGATCGCGCCTCCGACCTCGATGCGGTACTGCGCCGGCAGCGCCGCACGGATATCGGCCAGCTGCGGCTCGATCTGCTGCGAAACCACCGGTGCCTGGATATCGCCGTGCACATCGGCGCGCACCGTCACCACGGGCTGGCGGTTGCGCCGCCAGATGATGCCTTCCTCGAAGCCGTACTCGATGCGCGCGATCTGCGACAGCGGAATCGTCTTGCCGCTGCTAGTCGACACGTTGATCTCGCCGAGCTTGCCCGGGTCCGCGCGCTCGCGTTCTTCCGCGCGCGCCACCACCTCGATCAGCTCGTCCGACTCGCGGTACTGGGTAATGGAGAATCCGCTCAGTACGGCGTTGAGCTCGCCCGACAGGTCCTGGCTGGATACGCCGATCACCCGCGCCTTGTTCTGGTCGATCTCCAGGCGCACCACCTTGGTTTGCTCGTTCCAGTCGAGGTGCACGTTCCGGGTGTTCGGGTGCGCGCGCATCACCGCGGCAACGTCGTTGGCGATCGCCCGCAGCGTGGGAATGTCCTCGCCGACCACCCGGAACTGCACCGGGTAGCCCACCGGCGGCCCGTTCTCCAGACGGTTGACCCGGCCGCGCAGCAGCGTGAACTCCGTGTCGAACAGGGCATTGAGCTTGGCGGCGACCCGTTCCCTCGCCTCGTTGTCGCGGGCCGTGATCACGAACTGCGCGAAGTTCGCATGGTTGAGCTGCTGGTCGATCGGCAGGGAGAAGCGCGGGCTGCCCCCGCCCACGTAGGCGACGTGGTGCTCTATGTCCTGGTCGTCCGCGAGTCGCGCCTCCATGCGCTTGACCTCGCGCTCGGTGGCCAGGTACGAGGCGCTTTGCGGCAGCCACAGGTCGACCATCAGTTCCGGCCGGTTCGACGACGGAAAGAACTGCTTCTGCACGAACTGGAAGCCGAACATCGACACAGCAAAAGCGATCAGGGTCAGCGCGATGGTGGTCTTGCGATGCGCGACGCACCAGGTCACCAGCGCCCGGAAGCTCCGGTAGAACGGCTTCTGGTAGACGTCATGGCCGTGGCCGGGATGCAGCTTGAAATCCGGCAGCAATCGGTAGCCGAGGTACGGCGTGAACAGCACCGCAACCACCCATGACACCAGCAATGCGATGGTCACCACCGCGAAGATCGAAAAGGTGTACTCGCCCGCCGACGAGGCGGCAAAACCCACCGGCAGGAAGCCCGCCGCGGTGATCAGCGTGCCGGTGAGCATCGGAAATGCGGTCGAAGTGTAGGCGAAGCCCGCGGCCTTTGCACGCTCCCAGCCCTGCTCCATCTTTGTCGCCATCATCTCCACCGCGATGATCGCGTCGTCAACCAGCAGCCCGAGCGAGATGATCAGCGCGCCCAGGGAAATGCGCTGGAAGTCGATGCCGTAGAGCATCATCAGCAGGAACGTCACCGCGAGCACCAGCGGGATCGAAAGCGCCACCACCAGCCCGGTCCTGAAGCCGAGGCTGAAGAAACTCACGCCGAGCACGATCACCACCGCCTCGGCCAGCACCTTGAGGAAGTCGTCCACCGAGCGGCGCACCACCTCCGGCTGGTCGGAGTACTGCTGCACCTCGATGCCCACTGGCAGCCCGCGCGCGATCTCGGCAAAGGCGGCGTCGAGATCGCTGCCCAGTTGCAGGATGTCGCCGCCCTCGACCATCGACACCGCCAGAGCCACCGATTCGCGGCCAAGAAAGCGCACCTTGAACTCCGGCGGATCGGTGTAACCGCGGTACACGCGGGCGATGTCGCCCAGCCGGAACAGCCGGTTGTTGGCCTCGATGCCGATTTCCCGGATGCTCTCCACCGAATCGAAGCTGCCCGACACCCGCACCCGGATGCTGTCCGCGGCGGTGTCGACCTTTCCCGCCGGCGTCATCGCATTCTGCTCCTGCAGCACCGCCACGATCGCCTGGGGCGAGATGCCGAGGTTGGCCAGCTTGCGGTGCGAGAACTCGACGTAGACCTTCTCCTCCTGCCCGCCGATGATGTCGGCCTTGGCGACGTTCGGCACCCGCAGGATGCGGCGGCGCGCCTGTTCGACATAGTCCTTGAGCTCTGCGTACGAATAGCCGTCGGCGGTGAACGCGTAGATATTGCCGAACACGTCGCCGAACTCGTCGTTGAAGAACGGTCCGAGCACGCCCTGCGGCAGAGTGTGGCGGATGTCGCCGATTTTCTTGCGCACCTGGTACCAGACATCCGGCACCGCTGCGGGCGGCGTGGCGTCGCTCAGGATCACGAAGATGGTCGACTCGCCCGAGCGCGAGTAACTGCGCAGAACGTCCAGGTACGGCGTTTCCTGCAGCTTCTTCTCGACGCGCTCGGTGACCTGCTGCTCGACCTCCTGCGGACTGGCGCCTGGCCACAGCGTGCGCACCACCATCACCTTGAAGGTGAATTCCGGATCTTCCGCCTGACCGAGCTTGAAGTACGAATAGACGCCGGCAGCCGCCAGCGCGAGCATGAAAAAGAGCACCAGGGACTGGTGCTCGATCGCCCACTCGGACAGATTGAAGCCCTTCACGCGCCGGCCTCGCCGAGCACCCGCACCTTTTCGCCCTCGAACAGCTTGTGCACGCCCGCGCGCACCACCAGCTCGCCGCCTTGCAGGCCGGCGCTCACCAGCACCCGGTCCTCGTCATAGCGCGAGACCTCCACTGCCACCGACCCGATCTTGCCGGTGTCGGGATTCACCACCCACACCGCAGCGCCGCTGCCCTGCTTGAATACCGCGGTGGCCGGCAGTTCGACCATGCGCCCGCGGCCGATGCCGCGCAGGTACACGTTCGCCGTCATGCCGAGTTTCATCGCTGCATCGGCATCCAGCACCACGATGCGCACCGAGTAGGTCCGGGTGGCCGCGTCGGCGGTCGGGCTGACCTCGCGCACGCGGCCGCGATACTGCCTGTCGGGCGCCGCCCACAACGTCACCGCGATGTCGGAGGCTTTGTCCAGCTCGCCCAGCCGGTTTTCCGGCACGTTGATCTCGACTTCCTTCTCGCCGGTGCGCGCCACCCGGAACACCGGCTGTCCCGCCGCCACGACCTGCCCGATCTCGGCCTCGACCGCCGTCACCACCCCCGGGTGATCGGCCCTGAGCAGGGTGTATTCGGCCTGGTTGCGGATGACGCCGAGTTGCGCTTCGGCTTGGTCGAAGCGCGCCTTCGCCACCTCGAATTCGGTCTTGCGCCGGTCGAATTCCGCCTGGCTGATGAAGCGCTTGTCGAGCAGCTCGGCGTAGCGCTCGAGGGCGATCCTCGCCTGATCGCAGCCCGCGAGCGCGGCGGCCAGCTGCGATTGCGCCGCCTCCTGGTTCAGCCGCTGGTCCTGGGGATCGAGCCGCGCGAGCTGCTGGCTGGCGGCAATGCGGTCGCCGACATCGACCAGGCGCGCGACGATCTTCCCGCCGACCCGGAAACCCAGCGCGGTTTCGTAACGCGGCCGCACCTCGCCCGAATAAGCGATGTTGTCGCGCTGCGCCCCGGCGACCGCACGCACCACTGTCACCGCCCTCAGCTCGGGCGGCGGCAACTGCTCGTCGGTGCAGGCGGCCAGGGCTGCAATCAGTGCCGAACTGATGAGTGCTGTACGAACGACACCCGGTACGGTCATGGCGAGTGATCTTGAGCTTGTTGTTTAAGGTAGCCGCCGGCCGGCTACGTGCCGCGCGTCGGTGCTAGAGGACGACTTCGACCGGATGGCCGGGCCGAAGTGCCGCAACCGCGCCCTTGTTCGGCCTTGCCTCCACCAGGAAACCCGCCGGCACATCCGACCCGGCGCCAGTGCCGTCGGCCGCCTGCGCGATTGGCGAGATGTAGCTGATCTCGGCGGCAATCGGTGCACCGCACTCCGTGCAGCGCACCTCGACGCGCTGCCCGTGACGCAGGGTGCCCGCCACATGCGACGGCACCAGGAACTGCACTTTCATCGCTCCCGCCGACACCAGCGACACCACCGTCGACCCGGCCGGCACCCACTGGCCTTCCGAAAACAGCGTGTCGACCACCAGCGCCTCGCCCGGCGCCGTCGGCCGGGTCTGTTCCAGGCGCCAGCCGATCTCGGCGAGGCGCGATTCGGCCACGCTGATCCGCGACTGTGCATCGGCAGCTTGCCGCGCGTCGCCCGACCTGCGCGCAAGCGCCAGCTCGCGCCGGGCGGCCTTCACCGCCTGTTCGGCTTCCTTGCGAACAGCGGAGAGGGCGCTGGAGTCGAGGGAAAACAGCGGCTCGCCCGGTCGCACGTGCTCTCCGCGCTTGACCTTCAGGCTCGACAGACTGCCGCCCAGCGGCGCCGCGATCTGCAGGTAATCGCCCGCCGCCAGCCCCTGGAACGTGCGCAGTTCCTGCGGCGCGCAGCCGGCCGCAGCCAGCGCGACCAAAGCAATCAGCACATGAAGCGCCCGTCCTGTCATCGCCGGACCGGTTCCTTCAGCAGGTTGTTGATGTCGGTCAGGTCGCCTTCGGCGAGCTTGCCGACCGCCGCCTTGAGGCGAAGCTGGTTCAGGATGGTGGCGTACAGCGCCTGGTACAGGTCGCTGCGCGCCTGCGCGAGCTGCTGCTCGGCATTGAGTACATCGACCGCGGTACGCACCCCGACCTCCTGCCCGAGCTTGGTCGACTCCAGCTGCAGCTGGGTGGACGCGACCGCCTGCTCTAGCGCGTTGACCTGCGCCAGCCCGGAGGTCACCCCGAGATAGGCCTCGCGGGTGCGCTGCGCGACCGTGCGCCGGGTGTTCTCCAGCTGCTGCCGGGTGCGCTCCTGCTGCGCGGCCGCCTCGCGCGTGCGGGAGTTGACGGCCCCGCCCTGATACAGCGGCAGGGCGAACTGCAGGCCGACCACCGCCGCCTGGGTGGTGGCGCCGACGCCGAAGCCGGACGACCCCTCGTCGCTGCAGCTGATCGTGCCCACCGCGTCCAGGGTGGGCAGATGGCCGGCGCGCTGGCGCTCGACCTCCTGCTGCGCGATCTCCAGCGCCTGGCGCGCCAGCAGTACTTCCAGGCTGCTGTCGTAGGCTTGCTCGACCCAAACTTTCATGTCGGTCGGCTGCGGGGCCGACAGCGCGATCGGCAGCGCCAGCCCCGCCAGCGTCTCGTCGACCGAGCGACCGACCAGCACCTCCAGCGCCCGCTGCGCGACTTCCTGTTCGTTCTGCCGGGCGATTTCCTGCGCCACCACCAGGTCGTAACGGGCCTGCGCCTCGCGCTGGTCGGTGATGGTCGCCGTGCCGACCACGAAGTTGCGCTTGGCCTGCTCGAGCTGCTCGGCGACCGCCGCTTTCTGCGAACGTACTGCCGCCAGATTGGAGCGCGCCAGCAGCACCTCGAAGTAGGCTTGCGCCACCCGCAGAATCAGTTCCTGTCCGGCGAGGTTGAGCTGACTTTCCGCCTGCTGCACCTGCGTCTTGGCGAGCTCGTAGGTGAGGCTGTTCTGGCGCCGGTACAGCGGCTGCGTCACCGTCACGCCGGCGTTGTAGGCGTTGTAGTTACGCGTGCCTGACTGGAATGCCGTGCTGTCGTAGTCGATGTCCAGCCGGTTGTAGTTGTAGCCGGCCTCGAAGCTGGCATTCGGCAGCAGCAGCGCGCGACCCTGTGGCAGCAGCTCCTGTGCGGCGATGAACTGCGCCTTGGCGCCGGCGTACTGCGCATCCTGCACCCGCGCTTCCTGAAATACGGTCAGCAGATCGGCGGCGCCGGCGTTCGCGGCCAACAGCGCGGCCGCCGCCGCGGTGATCGTTCGAATCATGACTTTTTTCCTTTCTTCTGGAGTTTGACGACCTTCGCGGCCCCGAGCGCCTCCCGCCGAGGGACCAGGCCATTGATGACTATGTCGAGATGCTGCTCGAGATACTTCTCCGGATCGACGTTCTTGTTGTCGCAGATATCGAAGGAATGCCGCCACAACAGCAGGTACACCATCGGCGCCAGCATCAGCCGCGTCGCGTAGGTCGCGTCCATCGCGCGCAATTCCCCGGTCTTCATGCCCTGCTCCAGGACGGTCTGCACCAGGCGATGCCCGCGACTGATCACCTCATCGTAATAGAACTTCCCGATCTCGGGAAAATTGCGGCACTCGGAAAACATCAGCTTGGGAATGCCGCCCAGCTTGGTATCGCCGACCGAGGACCACCAGCCCAGCACGATTCGCCGCAGCAGCTCGGTGGAGCTGCCCTTGTGCTCGCTCAGTTCGCGCTCTCCGCGCTCGATGAGCGGCACGATGCCGGAACGGATCACCGCCTTGAACAGCTCTTCCTTGCTGGAAAAATAAAGGTACAGAGTGCCTTTGCTGACGCC
>CALJLA010000120.1 GCA_937983055.1 uncultured Pseudomonadota bacterium | reverse complement strand
CAGCGCAAGCACGATGGCCGCGACGATCACGAACGCCGCGATGACCGTGGGCATCGTCTCCTTCGCGTTCTTCTCGTACGCCGCCCGCATCTCCGCCCGGTGCACCTCGGAGAACACCTGCCCGCAGTGATGGCAAGCCTTCTCGTCGATCGACACCAGCAGGTCGCAGAACGGGCAGCGGTACTTTTCCGCCAGTTCGCGCGGTTCCATTCTTCGCGGGAAGAACAGCAATTGGCCTCTCCCGGATTATCGTTGAGGCGTCAGCGTCGTCTTTTCGGGGTAGTAAAGGCGCTCAAAGCGCGACACGACGCGCCCGCTCCCGCCCTTCTGCCCAGCGCTCGGCCACTCAGCGCGGTCCAGCCCCGATGGCGGAACGGGCAGCGGGCCCCGCTTGTCGGGCGCCCGGGGAGTCCTCCGGCAACAGCCCCTGCAATGTCCGCCGCATCGAGCCGAAGCGTTTGCGGTATTCCTTCGGGGTCAGTCCGACGTTGCGCCGAAAGAGTTTGCCGAAGAAGCCCGCGTCCTCGTAGCCGACGTCGTTCGCGATGGCCTCGACCGGGTCGTCGCCCGCTTCCAGCATCTGTTTCGCCTCCTCGATGCGCAGCGTGTGCACGTACTCGATCGGCGACATGCCGGTCGCCTGCCTGAAGCGGCGCTTGAACGAGCGCTCGGGCAGGTTCGAGAGCTTCGCCATCGCGGCCACCGGGTTGTGCTCGCGATAGCGCTCGGCGACCCAGTCCTGGCAGCGCGCGATCGCCGCATCCTCTGACTGGCGCGAGCCGGCAAGGCGCGCGAACGGCTGCTGCCCCACGCCGTGCCAGTCGATGAGATTGACGCGCGCCGTCTGCATGGCCACTTCGACGTTGATGTGCCGCGCGATCAGGTACAGCGCGAGATCGAGCCAGGAAGTGCCGCCGCCCGCCATCACCAGGCGCTGGCCTTCGCCGCTGATCACCAGCGTGCGCTGCGGGTGCACGCGAACGTCGGGAAAGCGCTGCCGCATCGCGTCGCAGTAGGCCCAGTGGGTGGTCGCATCAAACCCGTTGAGCAGGCCGGTTTCGGCCAGCAGAACGGCGCCCGAGCAGGCGGTCGCCAGCACCGCGCCGCCCGCATGGCACTGCCGCAGCCAGGCGAACTCCCGGTCGAAGCCCTGCAGCGGCTCGTCCGGGGCGAACAGGATTTCCGGCACGCACACGATCGCCGGCGCGCGGCACTGCTCCAGCGTCAGTTCGGGCCGGATCTGCACGCCATTGCCGGCGGTAAACGCCTCGCCGCGCCTGGCGACCAGGCGCGGCTGTATCAGGGTGGGTCCCGGCTGACCGTTGACGATCATGTTCCAGTCGCGGCCGGCCGAGAAAAACAGGTCGTACATGCCGAACACCACCGAAGCGCTGGTCTCGGGGTAGACCAGGATGGCGACCTCAATCGGCTTGGAAACCTCGCTCATGGCAGATTCGACCTATCCCTTGCATAAACGGCTTTAGTGGGACGCCGGCCCCCGGCGTAAGCTGGCCTCGCGTGTCATCTCAACTATGGAAGGATAAACCCTATGAGCCGCGATATCAGGGATGTGCCCGTCTCCATGGCCACGGAGCAGGCGCTCGCGGGTTACGAGACTGCCCTTGGCCAGTTCCAGTCCTACGTCGGCGACCCGTTCTCGACGCTGGACGCGACGCTCGCCGAGGCGCCCGATTTCGTCATCGGGCACCTGTTCAAGGCGCTTGCCCTGTTCACGACCAACGAAAAACAGTTCGTGCCCGCGGCCGAAGCCGCGCTTGCCGAGGCCACGCGCCGCGCCGAGCGCGCGAATGCGCGCGAGCAGGGCCTGATGACGGCGACGCGCCAGTTCCTCGACGGTGACTGGGATGCCGGTTGCCGGCACCTCGACCGCGTGCTGGTCGACTGCCCGCGCGATGCCATGGCACTGCAAGTCGCCCACCTCATGGACTTCTACCGCGGCGACGCGCTCAACCTGCGCAATCGTGTGTCGCGCGTGCTGCCGCACTGGGACGAATCGGTGCCCGGTTTTTCCTACGTGCTCGGCATGCACGCCTTCGGGCTCGAAGAGATGAACCAGTACGCCGAGGCCGAGGCCACCGGACGGCGCGCGCTCGCCCTGCAGCCGAAGGACGCCTGGGCGGTGCACGCGGTCGCGCACGTGATGGAGATGCAGGGTCGCATCGACGAAGGCGCGAACTGGCTCGAGTCGCGCGAAGGCGACTGGGCGCCGGACAACGGCTTCGCCTTCCACAACTGGTGGCACCTGGCGCTGTTCTACATGGACGGCAGCGACTACGCGCGCGCCCTCGCCCTGTACGACGCCGCGATCCATCCGGCGCCCGCGCAGTATGTGCTGCCGCTCGTCGATGCCACCGCGCTGCTGTGGCGCCTGCACCTCGAAGGCGTCGACGTCGGCCAGCGCTTCGACGCCCTCGCCGACGAGTGGCAGGTCCGCCAGGACAATGACGACGGCTTTTACGCGTTCAATGACTTCCACGCGATGCTGGCCTTTGCCGCGACCGCGCGCGAGGCCGCGCTGAACCGTCAGCTCGCGTCGCTCTCCGCCGCAGCCAGCCAGGCGGGAAGTAACGGCGCGATGACGCGCGACGTCGGCCTGCCGCTCGCCGAAGGTGTCGCGGCGTTTGCACGCGGGCAGTACGCGGATGCGGTCGAGCACATCGAACCGGTTCGCGACATCGCCAACCGTTTCGGCGGCAGCCACGCGCAACGCGACCTCATCACCCTGACGCTCATCGAAGCGGCGACCCGCGCCGGTCAGCCTTCGCGCGCAAGCCACTACATCGCCGAGCGCGTTGTGCACAAGCCGAGCCCCTGGGCGGGACGGCTGGGCGACCGCGCGAAATCGACTCGGCCGCGCAGCGCCCGCATCGCCGCCTAGGATCGCTCGACGCGCACGCACGAAACCCGGCGTAGACAGGTGCAAGCAGTTCCAGCGCCTGCCTCGCCTTGCATTGATTTTGCCAAAGCCGCGCAAGCGCTGTGGCGGCGCGCAACTCGAGGGAAAGGGCTTGACGATGGCGCGCAATCTTGACGGCCTGAGGCAAGCACGACTCGGCTTCGGTCGCTGCGCCGTGCGCGAGCAGTAGCTCACCCTTGGCACGGCGCAAGTCCGGCTCGCACCAGCGTTGGCAATTCTTCCGCACGAGCCGGAGTCCTTCCTCGACGGCGGCGACGCCGATCACTTATCAAGCAGCCAAGAACTGTCTGAAGAAGCGCGACCGCTTCTCAACCCTCGATTGACCGCTTCCCGGGCCGGCGATAGAGTCGCGGACAGTCGAAAAAGCGTCTGGAATGCCTGGTCGCGACCTCTTGATCATTCTCCAAACCATCAATACGGCAGTAGTTCCGAGGGAATCCTGCCTGCCAGGGCAGCAGCCATATATTTAGACAACCTCAATCCAGTACAGTCACGGAGACCGATCAAGGTCACGCGAACCAGGCCCCGCTTGACGCGCTTCAGATATGCCGGAGACGGTGTCTCGGCTGCGAATCAACGCGCTTCATGCAATGGGTCGGTCACCTGCATCACTGACACTTGATCTGATAAAAAATGAAACTACAACTATCCGATCGGCTGGCAGAAATTCCCTATCGCTTCTTCGGATCACCCACTCACGCGGGTACCGCAACCTGGCCACTGTCGAAGGGGGACTTGGCGCGAATCTCGATTACCTGGCCAACCGTATATCAACACCCCCCAGCGGCTTTCTTCTACGTAACGCTGAAGGACGCCTTCCATCGGCTGGGAGTGCTTCGATTCGAGCATACCGAACAGGTGCACAAGGGCGTCGTACTGCTCGTCTGTGTCGTGGATGGTCGCCGCCACTTGGTCGCTCTGGAGGGTAGCGACGACAAAAACTTTATAAATCATGCCGCGCTCGACCTTGCCTCCCTTTACATAAAAATGATGTTCCGGGAAGAAGGTTACGACGATCCGCGGATCATTCGCGGTGGTTATCCCGTCACGCTCAGAGATTACTATCGGTACTTCATGCCCTATCGCAGGCTTGGGAATGCGAATCCAAGCATCGACGTCATGGCTCGCTTCGGGTACGAATTTCAGCGCGACTTTCGTCTGAAAGCCGTGAACCTGCTCAGTTCTGTTCCTGAGATCCGCTGTGTGGGGAGCACTGGCAAGGTACGCTACAGCAGGTTTTTGCGAGAGGCCGCGAGCGCGCGACTGAGCCTGAATCTGCCGGGCAACGGACCTTTTACGCACCGCGTGGTTGAGTTTCTGGGTCTTGGAACGTGCATGATGTCGTTGAGGCTGACCGCGTCATTGCACGTTCCGCTAGTTCCCGGCATTCATTATGTTGAAATTGCCGACGATCTCAGCGATCTCATAATGAAGACGAAATACTATCTCGCGCATGAGGACGAACGTAAGAAGATTGCACTCGCGGGGGCAGAGTTCTTTGACCGCTATTTGCACAGCGAGCAACTGGTCCAGTACTTGATTCGCAGGATTCTCGACCACCTGGGCCGAAACGACGCAAAGGAAAGTTGACGGGCATTTAATCGGTCATCTGGACCGCATTGACCGTACCTCCTGCGCCTGTGCTTGATCCAATCCTGTGGACGGCTTCGTTCCGCTGCCTAAGTCACCGTCGTTCGAACGCGACCGAACTCGTCCGGCATGCTGGGGAGCACCCAGCACTTCATGCTACGTGCGCTGCATGTGGTAAGGCCTTGTCTTTTGCTGACGCAAGACTCAAGGCCTGATTCCGTCGTCCTTCGTCGCAGCCTGTCGATCAGGCCGAACGAACGGCGGATACCGGAGAAAGGAAGAAGCGCCACGGCACGTCACGGCGCCGCCCCCACCACCAGCGCAGCGCCAGGCCGGCGACCAGCACGCCGGCGTGCCACATGGCCGCATCGCTCCGCGTGGCCTCCGGCGCAAAGGCCCAGCGCCACGCCACGAACAGCAGCGTTCCGTGCACCGCCGTGAACAGCCCGCAGATCGCGTTCAGGTGCCAGTTCAACCACCACTTCGGGTGCAGCGGTGCACGCGTCCACGCAAAGTAGATCATCGCCGGACCGTAGACCAGGCCTACCCACGACAACACGGTGGCGACAGGGTCGCCCTTGGCCAGTCCTGCCGCGAGGACCAACGCGCCAAGCGCGGTGATCACCGGCCCGAGCAGCTTGAAATGCGCGCCGCGAAATCGCTCGGGATCCGTCTTCCAGCGGATGGCGGTCCAGCCCACAGTCACGACCGTCACGACACACACGGTGAGGTACACGAGCGAAACGACCCAGCCAGGGTCGAACGGGACGGGACGCAGCAGAATGACGGGACCGACGGTTGCCACCGTCGCAAGCATCGCCAGGAAGAAGCACCGTCCGCCGCGCCGATGGGGTACGCTCCCCTTAACAGCGAGCATCGCGCGCCAGAAGAAGGCAAGCGCGGCTGAGCCAATAACTACATGAACCCACACCAGATATTCATAACGCATGGGAGCCTCCCTCTGGGTTTACGCGTGTAAAATAGCGGCTAATTTAACGGATGTAAAGTGCCCCAGAAGATAAGCCCCGAGACCCGTGCCGCGATCCTCGATGCCGCTTGGGATCTCATGGCAAGCCAGGGGCGGTTGGACGCCGGCGTGGGGGAGATCGCCGCCGCGGCGGGCGTGTCGAGGCAGACCCTGTTCTATGCATTCGGCAATCGCGCCGGGCTGCTCGTGGCGATGGCGCGCCACCAGGACGCCAAGAGCAACCACGTCGAGCGAATGCGCGCGATCGTCGTGGGCGAAAGTGCCGACGTGGCGACGCTGCACGCGTTCGTCGACGCGTGGCTCGACTACCTGCCCGAGGTGTACCCGGTGGCGATGCAGCTCGAGACCAATTCTCTGTCCGATCCCGACGTCGCGCTTGCCTGGCAAGACCGGTTTCTCGGCGAGGGACTGCGCTTCGGGCTTGAACGCATCCTCGAACGCATGTCAGCGTCGGGGGCGCTTGCGCCGGATCATCACCCAGGGCGTCTGGCCGATTTGTGCCTGGCGTTGCTGGTGCCCTCCGCCTGGCGGATTCTGGTGATCGAATGCGGCTGGCGCGTGGAAGACTTCGTCGCCTCGCGACGCGGCCTGCTCGACGCCTTGCTCGAACGACCCGACCTCACCCGGGACAAAGCGCCGCGCTCAAGCCCGGGCAACGCCTAGGCGCCGACTCCTCTCCTGTACGGAGATGCTCGCACGGGCAAATCCGCCGGGTCGGAGTTCGTAACGCATGGCCCGCGACACGGGCCAGCATCAACGTGCCGGTGGCGCCACCGTGAGCCGGCCCGCGACGCCGTGCTGGTCGATCAGCCGCGCCACGAAACCGCTCGCCTTCGCTTCCTCGACGAACTCGCGCAGGAAAGCGAGGCCGGCCTTGCGGTCGGGTTTGGTGCCGATGGCCTGCTGCACGGCGGTGAACTTGCCGTCGAGAATGCGCGCGCCCGGCAGCTTCTTGACGTCGTCGATCAGTCGCGGGCGCAGGCTCGCCAGCGCGTCCAGCTTTTGCTCCACGAACACGTCGAAGGATTCGTCCAGCCCGCCCGCCTTGACCAGCGTCGCGTGCTTCACGTTGTCGGCGAGCCAGAGCCCGTAGGCGCCGCGCCCGTACACCGCGATGCGCACGCCCGGCCGGTCGACGTCTTCGATGCGCTTGAGCGGCGAGCCCGCCGGCACCAGGTAGGTTGCCTCGATCTCCGCGTAAGCCGCGGTGAACGCGATCGTCCGCGCGCGCTCCGGTTCGGCGCCGATGTTGCCGATGTCCCAGACATCCTCCACCGCGGCATCGGCGAGCGCCCCGGGGTTGTCGAACGTAATCAGCTTGAGCGGCACGCCCAGGCGGTCGGCCACGGCGCGCGCCATGTCCGGCGAAACGCCCACCGGGTCGCCCTCCGGCGTGCGTCCGGTGACCAGCAGAAAGTTCGACAGATTGATCCCGGCGCGAAGGACGCCGGTGGGCGCAAGTTCAGCGCGTGCTTGGTCAAGCATGGGTAAGGATTCCTGTTCTTGGGAGAATCGGCGGCAGCCTGTGCTGCCCCGTGAATTTTACGCGGCCATTCGAGGCGTCAGGAAAAGAGCCTCACGCGTGCCGCTTCAGAGAACAAACAGAACCTGTCCGTAGTCTCGGGGTTACTCAATGATGCGGGCAAGACCCCAAAGACCCGCCTGTCACGTTCCTGCCGGGCAGCGGCCTCGGCTTGGCCCGCAACCCGGCGTAGGGCGTTTGTGGCCCCTGCCCTTCTACGCTGGTCGCAACGTACTCCACAAACGGGTACGCCCCTGCAACCAACCCGAGGAGGCAGTCATGAACAGCAACCTGTTTCGCACCCTGATCGTTGCGGCAATCCTGTGCTCTGCGGCCGCGGTGTTCGCACCCGCGGTGGCTGACGCGGTCGGCGCGGTCTTCGTGCCCGACCGCGGGGGGGATGCCGCCGCGGACGCACAGGCCAAGTGGGAAATGCAGGCGATCTGGTCGGCGCAGGCGGGCTTTAGCCGGGGAAGCGGCATCGAGTTCAGTCAGGGCATCTTCGAGTAACCGTCTGCCGCGGATCCGATCCAAATCAGGCTCAGCTGTAAGCCATTTGTGGTCGCGTCGACGGCAAGCTGCGGACCTCGACAAGGTGCTGATTTTCTGGACTCGTTGGAGACCTGTCGCAACATCCTGGGGAAGATCCGGTGTGCGCCCTTGGCCGGTGCGCTCAACGCTTTTTGCAGATTGGACGGCCGGGGAGCCCGGCGTAAGATGAACCGGCACCTTCGCGGTGATTGACCCGATGCCCCAGGCCAGGCTCGCCAAGCTCACCCGGCCGCGTACCGAAGGCTTGCTTCGGCGCGAGCGGCTATTCGCGCGCCTCGATGAAGCGCGCAAGCGCCCCGCGCTGTGGGTCTGCGCACCGCCCGGCGCCGGCAAGACCTCGCTCATCTCCAGCTACCTCGAGGCGCGCAAACTCCCGGGGGTCTGGTACCAGCTCGACGCCGGTGACGCCGACCCGGCGACCTTCTTTTACTATCTTGGCATTGCGGCCGGGGAGTTCCCGGGCCGGAAGGGCAAGCCGCTGCCGCAGTTCGGCCAGGCGTTCACGGCCGAGCCGGTGAACTTCGCCAGGCGTTACTTCCGCGAGCTGTATGCACGGCTCCCCGAGCGCGCCGTGCTGGTGCTCGACAACTACCAGGAAGTTCCCGAGCGCTCGCAACTGCACCCGGTACTCCAGGCCGGCCTCGACGAAATCCCGGAAGGCCTGTGCGTGATCGGCATCAGCCGCGCGGACATCCCGCCGGAACTGGCGCGCCTGCGCGTCACCCAGCAGCTGTCAACGGTGGACTTCGAAGCGCTCAAGCTGACCGTGGACGAAGCCGCGCAGATTGCGGCCGGGCACTCGCAGCTGGACCCGGCGGCGCTCGAATCGCTGCACGATCAAACCAGCGGCTGGGCGGCGGGGCTGGTGCTGATGATCGAGCGCCTGCGCCAGACCGGTCAGATCAACCAGCCGACCAGCGCCACCAACCGCGAGATGGTGTTCGACTACTTCGCGGGGCAAATTCTCAATGCGCTGCCCGAAGCCACGCAGGCGATGCTGGTGCGGATGGCCTATCTGCCGCGCCTGAATGCAGCCACTGCCGAAGCCATCACCGGCGATCCGGATGCCGAGCGGCTGCTCGCCTACCTGGCCAAGCGCAACCTGTTCACCGACCGGCGCTACGGTCAGGAGACGAGCTACCAGTTCCACGCCCTGTTCCGTGCGTTCCTCCAGGAACAGGCGCGCCAACGGCTGGGGGCGGCGGAGCATCGCAAGATCGCACACAGCGCCGCGGCCCTGCTGCAGGCAACGGGCCAGGCCGAGGATGCATTCCCGCTGTTCGCCGAGACCAAGGCCTGGGACAGCGCGGTCCGGCTGATCTTGCGGGAGGCCGAGCGCCTGACCCGTCACGGCCGCAGGCAAACGCTGCGGCAGTGGATCACCGCCTTGCCCATGGACTACGTGGAGAACGACCCGTGGCTGCTTTACTGGCTGGGGATCTGCAGCCTGGGCGTAAACCACGACAAGGCGCGCGAACTGCTTGCCACCGCCTTCGAGCGCTTCGCCGCCGGCGAAGACGCCGAAGGCCAGGTCTGCGCGGCGGCCGCCGCTGCCGAAAGCTTGTTCACCCAGCGCCAGGGCTGGTCCGGACTGGAGCAGTGGATCGACCGGCTGGCGTCGCTGCTGTTGCGCGACGAGGCGCAGATCCCGGAAGCGGTGCGCGTGCGATCCACCATCACCCTCGCGCGCTGCATCATCTACAGCAAAGTGTGGACGCCGCAGCTGCCGGCGCTCGTCTCCACGCTGCGCCAGTACGTCGCAAGCGACCTGCCTGCCAACGAACGCGTGGCGGCGGCGGCCGTCGTGCTCGCCTACCACGCGCACCGCGGGGACGCAGCGATTTGCGAGGATTGCATCCGCGACACGACGCCGCTGGTCGACGACGCGGAGGTCTCTCCCGCCAGCCGGGCCTTCTTGCTGTTCTGGTGGATCGTCTATTTCACTGCCCGGGGCGACATCGACGCCGCGCTGGCTGCGGTCGAGCGCGCCAAGCAAGTGTCCGATGAAATGGGACTGTCGCCCATCTCGATGGAGTTCGAACGGATGGGCGCCCACGCGCTGCTTCAGCGCGGCGACTTTGCAGCGGCGCGCCACATTCTCGAGCAGAAGGTCGCGCCGTTCCTGGCGAGCGCCCGGCCGGTCGCAAGCGTGTTCTTCCACTTCAACATGGCGATGTGCGAGCTGACCGATCGCAATCTCGCGGCCGCCCGGCGGCACATGGACGAATCGCTGCGCCTGAGCCGCAGCTACGGGTACCGCCTGGCAGAGTACGCCACGCTGCCGCTGGCGGCGCACCTGTACGTGGCGGAGGGCCGCTTCGACGAAGCGCGAAGCCTGCTGGCCGAGCTGCGTGCCCACATGACCGAATCCGGCAACCTCTGGCTCGCGCAGATGTGCGACGCCTACGATGCCTACGCCCGATTGCGCAGCGGAGAGGCCGGCGCAGCCAAACCCCTGGGCGATGCGCTCTCGGTCTTGAGGGACCGCGCCCTCGGGTGGGCGACGGGCGATTTCGTGCTGCCCCAGATCTTCGCCGCCGCTCTCGGTCACGGCATGGCTCTGGACTGGCTACCGGCCTACATCCGGCGGCGCCGGATGCGCTGCCCTGCGCCCGACCTGGAGGCATGGCCCTGGCCGGTGAAGCTGCGCTGCCTCGGCACGTTCGCGCTCGAGCTGGACGGCATGCCGCTCGCCAGCAAACGCAAGTCCCAGCACAAGATCCTCGATCTGCTCAAGGCCCTGGTGGCGCATGGCAGGGACGGCGTCGGCGCGCACAGTCTGGCCGATGCCCTCTGGCCCGACTCGGAGGGCGACGCCGCGCACAAGGCCCTGCAGATGTCGCTGCACCGCCTGCGCAAGCTGCTCGGTCACGACGACGCGTTCCAGGTGCAGGACGGCAAGGTTCGCATCAACCGCGCGGCGTGCTGGGTGGATGCCTGGGTCTTCGAGGACAAAGCCGCACGCGCACAGGCCGCCCTCGCAAAGAACGATGCGCAGTTCGAGTCGCTTGCAATATCGGCGCTGGCGCTTTACGCCAACCACCTGCTCTCCACCGAGAAAGAGCAGCCGTGGATGCTGGCGCCGCGCGAGGCGTTGCGCCGGCGCTGGCTGGAAACGGTCAAGGCGCTCGGCGACCAGCGCGCGCGCAGCCAGGACTGGAGCGGCGCTGCCGAGGTGTACCAGCGCGCCCTGGCAATCGATCCGCTCGCCGAGGAACTGTACCGGCGGTTGATGGTGGCGCTGGGCGAAGGCGGCCACCGTGCCGAAGCGGCCAGCGCCTACGCGCGCTGCCGGGAACAGCTCTCCGCCGTGCTCGGCGTGAAACCGTCGGCCGAGACCGAGCGCGTGTACCGGACCGTGGTGACTGCCGCTTAGGGCGTCATCCGGCGCGTGTCGCCCGAGGATGTGGCGCGTGCCTTTTCGAGCATGGGTAACAGACCCTGTCCTGAAGGGAAAAGCAGACTGGGCTTGTTTCAGAGACCGTGGACCATTCGACGAGGCCCACCTCTGAACACCATTCAATTAGGCAGGCCAGACCCCTTCGCTTCATGTCGTCGCCCCTCAAGACAGCAGACCGTCGCCCGACGCAGATGGACACCCGCTCGCTCCACTCTCACAACATCACGACGACATTGCCCCGCTTGCGCCCGCTGTCCACCCGGCGATGGGCGTCCGCGAACTGGTCGAAGGTATAGCGCCGGTCGATGACCGGCTTGAACGCGCCGGCCGCCGCCAGGTCCGCGAGCGCCTGCACGTCCGCCGGGCGCTCGGCGGCCGGCCCGGCGATGACGCGATGGCGGGTTGTCATCGAGACCCAGGGCGCGGCCAGCAGGCCGCCCAGCCCGGCCAGCACCAGCAGCAAGCGCCCGCCGTCCTTCAGCGCAACCCGGCTCCGCGAATAGGGCGCTGTGCCGGCAGCATCGAGAATCACGTCGTAGGTCTCGCCGTTGCGGGTGAAGTCTTCGCGGGCATAGTCGATCGCGTGGGTCGCGCCCAGCGACCGCACCAGTTCCGCGTTCGTCGCGCTGCAGACGCCGGTCACCTCGGCGCCGGCATGCCGCGCCAGTTGCACGGCGGCGGTGCCGACC
>CALJLA010000119.1 GCA_937983055.1 uncultured Pseudomonadota bacterium | reverse complement strand
GCGCTCGGCCGACACCCTGGCGCAGATCACCGGCGTGCGCCCGGTGGGGATGCGCACCCCGTCGTGGGACTTCAGTCCCAACACGCTGCGCATCGCGAAGGAAATGGGGCTGCGCTACGACTCGTCGCTGATGGCGGACGAGGACTGCTACGAGCTGCTGCTCGACGGCGCGCCGACCGGCATCGTCGAGGTGCCGGTGGAATGGGTGCGCGACGACGCGGTGTACTTCATGATGCATCGCTTCCAGGGGCTGCGGCCGTACACGCCGCCGGCCGACGTGTTCGACATCTTCCGCCGCGAGTTCGACGCCGCCTACGCCGAGGGCGGGCTGTGCCAGCTGACCTTCCACCCGCACATCGTCGGCTACCGCTCGCGCATCTGGATCGTGGAGGAAGTGATCCGCCATGCGCAGGCAAAGGGCGACGTGTGGTTCGGCACACACGCCGAGGTGGCGGACTGGGTCAGCCGGGAGGGCGCGGCGGGCTGACCGATGCGGCGCCAGCGGCCGGCCTGCTGCCGGTCCCGCATCGACGGCCTCCGCCTGCCTGAGCGTTAAGTCTTCGCGTGCCACGCCCGGTGCGGCCGCCGGCCGGGCCGGCTGAAATCCTCGGGCACCGTCTGATGGGTGATCTCGCGCAGCGCGAGGCGCTGCGCGAGGTCCGGATCGCTCTCGGACGTGCGCAGGTTGGTTGGAAAGAACGGCTCGCCGCCGTCTGCCAGCAGTTCATGGCATTGGCCCACCAGTCGTGCATGGTCGCGCTGCACGTCGAGCACGCCCTGCATCTTTTTCGAATTCGAGAACGACGGCGGATCGAGGACGATCACGTCGTAGCGCTCCAGCGTGCTGAGTCCGTCGTCGAGCCAGGCCAGCACGTCGGCACGCGCCAGTGCATGGCGGCGGACATCGATGCCATTCAGCTTGAAATTGCGGGCGGCCCACGCCAGGTAGGTGTTGGAAAGATCCACCGTGGTCGAGCGGCTGGCGCCGGCCCGCGCGGCGTAGACGGTGAAGCTGCCGGTATAGGCGAACAGGTTCAGAAAGCGCGTGCCCTTGCGCTCCTTTACGCGCTGCGCGAGGGTGTCCGCTACCTGCTGGCGCATCGGGCGGTGGTCGAGAAACAGCCCGGCATCGAGATAGGTGTCGAGGTCGATCTCGAAGCGGTGGCCCGCCTCTTCGACGACGAACGCTTCCGCGTCGACACCTTCGGCCTTCTCGTACTGGGAGGTGCCGCGCTGGCGCTCGCGGCGCTTCAGGTGCAGTTGCTCCGCCGGCACCGCGCACACTTCGCAGATCGCATCGCACACCGCCACCAGCCACGCGGTGTATTCCTCGTCGTTCATCCGCCAGCCGGTTTCGATCTCCTGCACATGCAGATGGGTCTCGGCGCGCGGGGCGACGGTGTCGAGGCGGTCGATCGCGAACGGAAACTGCGGCACGTCGCGGTCGTACAGCCGATAGCAGGAGATCCCGCGCCGCCGCGCCCATTTGCTCCAGTGGGCGAGGTTCTTGCGCAGGCGGTTGGCGAAGGCGGAGACGTCGGGTGAAGTCGGCACGGCAGCAATCGAGCGGGCAGGCCTGCATGATTGCAGAAAGCCGGCCATCCGGCAGCGGCGGGAAGTCGGCGCCCGGTTTGTCCGTCAGCCCCCGGTCGCCTGACGCGTGAGCAGATCGACCTGCACCGACTGACTGTCGTTCGCCACCCACAGGTGGTCGTCCTGGATGGTGACCTGCAGCGACATGCTGCGCTCGGCCAGTTTGGCGAGCGCCTGGGTGGCGGTCTGGGGTAGTTCGATCACGGTGAGCTTGTCGAGCGCGGCGAGGGCGTCTTCCGACTGCCGCCACCACAGGTCGGCGGCACGGCCGCCGTAGCTGTAGACGATGACCTCCTCGGCGCGGCCGCAGGCCTTGCGCAGGCGCTTGTCGTCCGGCAGGCCGACGTCGATCCAGGTCTGGATGCGCCCGGTCAGATCGCGGCGCGCGAGGTCGGGTTCGTCCTCGGTGCTGAGCCCGGCGCCGAAGGCGAGCTGGTCGTCGGCATTCAGCGCAAAGGCGAGCAGGCGCACCATCATCCGTTCGTCGGTTTCCGACGGATGGCGCGCCACGGTGACCGCGTGGTCGTTGTAGTAGCCGCGCGCCATGTCGGCAATGCGCAGCTCGGCCTTGAAGATGGTTGCCCTGAGGGCCATGCGAAGAATCCGGCAGAAATCGGCGGGGTCGTAGTGTCCCGGAAAGCCGGGCCGGCGTCGACCGTGCCGTGCTGCAACCGTGTGACCCGCCACTGGCTGGGGCGCACCGGTCTGCGGCACAATGTCTGCGTCATGACCGCCCGCCCGTCCACCGCCCGGTGAGCGCCCAGAGCCAGTTTCGCCTGTTCGGCGAGCGGCGCTTTCTGCCTTTCTTCTGCGCGCAACTGCTCGGCGCGTTCAACGACAACCTGTACAAGAACGCGCTGGTCATCCTGGTGACCTTCCAGGCGGCGAGCTGGACGTCGATGGACCCGGCGCTGCTGGCGAACGTGGCGGCGGGGCTGTTCATCCTGCCGTTCGTGCTGTTTTCGGCGCTGGGCGGGCAGATGGCGGACCGCTTCGACAAGGCGGTGCTGATCCGGGTGATCAAGTTCGCCGAGATCCCGATCATGGGGCTCGCCGGCCTGGGCTTCGCGCGCGGCGACGTGACGCTGCTGATGGCGGCGCTGTTCCTGATGGGCACGCAGTCGGCCTTTTTCGGGCCGGTGAAGTACGCGATCCTGCCGCAGGTGCTGCGCGAGAAAGAACTGATCGGCGGCAACGCGCTGGTGGAAACCGGCACCTTCCTCGCCATCCTGGCCGGCACGCTGTGCGCCGGGCTGCTGGCGGCGGGCGGCGACCGCGGCGTGATCCTGACCACGGTGCTGGCGGTCGCGCTGGTGGGCTTCGCCGCCAGCCTGTGGGTGCCGCGCACCGGGCCGGCCAGCCCGGGACTGCGGCTCGACTGGAATCCGCTCACCGCCGCGCTCGGCAACGTGCGCTACGCGCGCGCCAGCCGCCCGGTGTTTCTCTCGATACTCGGCATCTCCTGGTTCTGGGCCTATGGCGCGGCGGTGCTGGCGCAGCTGCCTTCGCTCGCCAGCGCGGTGCTGGGCGGCAACGAGCAGGTGGTGACCGCGCTGCTGTCGGTGTTCTCGGTGGGCGTGGGCGCCGGCTCGCTGCTGTGCGAGCGGCTGTCCGGCCACAAGGTCGAGATCGGCTTGGTGCCGTTCGGCTCGATCGGGCTGACGCTGTTCGGCGTGGACCTGTACCTGGTGACGCACGACTTTCCCGCCGGGCAGGCGCTGACGCCGCTCGCGCTGCTCGCGCAGCCGGACGGCTGGCGGGTGTACGCGGACCTCGCGCTGATCGGCCTGTTCGGCGGGCTGTACATCGTGCCGCTATACGCCACGGTGCAGCTGCGCTCCGACGCGGCGGAGCGGTCGCGCATCATCAGCGCGAACAACATTCTCAACGCGCTGTTCATGGTGGCGGCGGCGCTGTTCGCCGCGCTGGCGCTGGCCCAGGGCGTGACGCTGCCGCAGGTGATCCTGGCGTTCGCGCTGATGAACGCGGCGGTGGCGGTGTACATCTACGCGCTGGTGCCGGAGTTCCTGTTGCGCTTTCTGTCGTGGCTGCTGGTGCACACCATCTACCGGCTGCGGGTGACCGGCACCGAGCATCTGCCGGAAAAAGGCCCGGTGCTGCTGGTGTGCAATCACGTGAGCTTCGTCGACGCGCTGGTGATCTCGGCGGCCTTCCGCCGCCCGGTGCGCTTCGTGATGCATGCCCGCATTTATCGCCTTCCGTTCCTGAACTGGGTGTTCCGCGGCATGAAGGCGATTCCCATCGCCTCGGCGAAGGACGACCCCGCCCTGCTCGAGCGCGCTTACGATACCGTCGCCGCCGCGCTGGAAGACGGCCAGCCGGTGTGCATTTTCCCGGAAGGGCGGCTCACCACCGACGGCGAGCTCGGCGAGTTTCGCGCCGGTGCGGCGCGCATCGTCGAGCGCACCCCGGTCAGCGTGCTGCCGATGGCGCTGTCGGGGCTGTGGGGTTCGTTCTTTTCGATGCAGGCCGGCGCCTGGTGGCGGCGCTGGCGGCGCGGGGTGCTGGCCCGCGTCGACCTGCGCATCTGCGCGCCGCTGCCGCCGGCAAGCGCCACGCCGGAAACGCTGCGCGCGGCGGTGGCGGCGCTGCGCGGTGCGCAGCGCTGAGCGACCAGTCATGCGTATGACGGCCTCATGTCTCGCATATTGCGCTTGGAGGGCATCCGTAGCACCATCTGCAGCGATCCGTTTGCCGAGTTGAGTTCGACTTGAGAGGAGGGATCATGGGTGCCAGGACGTTTCTGCCCGTCGCCGCGGTGCTTTACGCTGGATTTGGCCTCGGCTTGCTGCTCGCGCCGTCGCCGTTCATGTCGGTCTACGGGGTGATGCTCGATCCCGGCGGCGCAATGATGGCGCGCATTCTCGGCGCCGCACTGGTGGGATTCGCGCTGCTGTTCTGGATGATCCGGGCCGCGGCGTCATCGGCCGTCACGCACGCCGTGTTCCTGTCGAGCTTCGTCTACAACGTCATCGACCTGCCGATCGTCACCCTTGCCACGCTCACGGGCGTCATGTCCGCCATGGGCTGGTCCGCCGTCGCCCTGCATGTCTTTCTCGCTGCGGGCTTCGGCTACCTCACCTTCGGAAAGGGCGGCTAGCACAGGAGGTCGAGGATCCGGGTCGGGGGCGGCTCGGGTTGCTCCGCGACCGAAGGGCAACTATCGATCGGGCGCACGCGCCCCGTTGAATCAGGCGGTGCATTGTAATCGCGGCCGGCGCGGCGGCCCGCTGCGACCGCGTCTTGCTGCCGTCTCTCATTTTCTCTGGCGGAGATGGCGAAGTCCGAGAAACAAACTGGCGCGGAGCCGGTCTGTATCAGTTCGAACCGCCCTCCCGGCGGCGGGCGATCGCAATACCCAACCGCTTCACGCCGGTCTCTCGCAGGCAAAACTCACGAACCAGGAGATACGGTAATGACAATGCTCTCAAGACTCGCGACAGCCCTGGCGCTTGCCGCGCTGACGGCCGGACCGGCATTGGCCGCCGACGCCATCAAGCTCGGCCAGGTGTCGCTGTCGTTCTATGCGGTGACCGGCGGCGTCGTGCAGCATGTGCTGGAAACAGAAGGATACACGGTCGAGGTGATCGAAGGATCGCAAGCTGACATCTATCCCAAGCTGGGCACGGGCGAGGTCCATATCCTGGCGGCGTCGTGGCTGCCGTCCGCCCATGCCGGGCTGTACGAGAAGGTGAAAGACAGCACCTTCAAGCTGGCGAAGCTCTACGACGACGCGCGGCTGTACTGGACGGTGCCGTTCTATGTGCCGGCCGCGCACGTGTCCTCGGTTGCCGATCTCGCCAAGCCCGAAGTGAAGACCCGCATGCCGAGTACCATCGTGTCGCTGCCGGAATCCACCGGCCTGACCACCGTCGGCCGAGAGGTATTGACAGACTACAGCCTGGCCGCGGCCGGCTACCAGCTCAAGGCGGCGGCGCCGGCCGACTGGATCGGCACCTTCAAGCAGGCTTACGAGGCCGGGCAATGGATCGTGTTTCCGCTGTGGCAGCCGCAGTGGATCAACGCCGTCTACGACCTGCGCATCCTGGAAGAGCCCAAGGGCATTTACGGTAAGGACAGCGCCTTTCTCATCGCTCACCAGGGCCTGAAGTCGAAGCTGTCCGAGCGCGCGCTGAAGCACCTTTCCAACATCCGGCTGTCGGTGCCGGCTATTACCGAGATGGACAGGCTGATGAACATAGAAAGACTCTCGCCGCGCGAGGCGGCCGAGCGCTGGATCGCCGCCAACCCGGATATCGTCGCCAGCTGGAAACCCTGAACCGGAGCGTCCGCAAACAAAAAACCGCGCGGTGTTTGCCGCGCGGTTTTCTTATTACCCTGTCGAAGCTCAGAACGGGATGCGGTAGCCGACGGTGATGTAGTCGACGTAGTCGTTGATCTGGGTGTACTCGATATCGAGCACGCCGCGATTGAGGTTGATGCCGATGCCGACGCCCATCGTCAGGTTGATGTCGTCGTCGAAGTCGTCGTCCCAGTAGCCGACGCCCGCCTTGGCCTTGAAGTGCACGTTGCCGGGGCTGCGCCACACGCCGTAGCCGGCGACCGAGTTGATCTCATAGTCGCGGTTGTTGCCGATCTCGCCGTCGGTGATGCCGAGCATCAGGTCGGCTTCCCAGGAGAAGTTGCCCTGGATGTTGCGCCCGAGCGTGGCGCCGATGGTCAGGCCGGAATCGTTGTCGGAACCGTGCGGCTTGAAGAAGCCGGCCTTGCCGCCGATGGTGAGCGGCGCGGTGCTCTGCGCCATTGCCGCCGGCGACAGCGCGATTGTGGCCAGGCTAAGTGCAATCAGAGTTTTTTTCATTGGTGTCCCCCGTATCGAATGGATGTGATGCGGCGGCCGATGTGCGCCGCGCAACGACTTAGTCTGCGATATCGCAGATCGGTTCGACAACGGCGAAAACTGTCGCCGGATGGCGACAGTGAAGCGTGGCTCAGCGCAGCTGGCGCGCGGCGAGTTCGCCGAGCTTGATCAGCGCCTTTTCCATGCGCGGCGTCCACGGCTCGGCGCAGCCGATGCGCATGCAGTTGCGATAGCGGTCGGTGGCGGAGAACAGCACGCCGGGGCCGAAGGAGATGTTGTTGCGCAGCGCCTGGCGAAACAGTTCGAGCGTATCGACGCCCTGCGGCAGCGCCACCCAGAGAATGAAACCGCCGGCCGGCCGGGTGATGCGCGTGCCGGCGGGAAAATGCTCGGACACCGTCGCCGATACCTGCGCCAGCTGTTCGCCGAAAGCGCGACGCAGGCCGCGCAGCTGGCGCTCGTAGCCGCCGCTCGACAGGAATTCGGAAATCGCGAGCTGCAGCGCCTCCGGGCTGCCGACCGAGTTGATGAACTTCAGCATCTGCACCTGGGCGTGCCAGCGCCCCGGCGCCACCCAGCCGAGGCGAAAGCCGGGCGCCACCGTCTTGGTGAAGGATGAGCACAGCATCACGTTGCCGCTGCGGTCGAAGCTCTTCGCCGGGCGCGGCCGCTCGTCGCCGTGGTGGATGTCGCCGTAGACATCGTCATCGATCAGCGGTACGCCGCGCGATTCCAGCAGCGCCACCAGGCGCTTCTTGGCGGCGTCGCTCATGGTGAAGCCGAGTGGGTTCTGCGCATTGGGCATGGCGACGACGGCGGCGATCTTCTGGCGGTCGAGCGCGAGCGCCATCGCATCCAGCGACAGGCCGTCGCGCGGGCAGGTGGGAATTTCCAGCGCCTTGATGCCGAGCGATTCGAAGATCTGCAGGAAACCGAAGTAGGTGGGCGATTCCACCGCGATGGTGTCGCCCGGCCGGGCCACCGCGCGGATGCACAGGTTGAGCGCTTCCATCGCGCCGTGGGTGATGATCACGTCTTTCGCGGCGAGGCTGCAGCCGTATTCGAGCGCGCGGCGGGCGATCTGCCGGCGCAGTTCCTCGTTGCCGGGCGGCAGCACGTAGGTGGTGAGCGACTGCGGCTTCTTGCGCACCACCGAGGACAGCACCCGGCGCAGCCGCGGGGTCGGCCTCGGGTCGTGGCCGGGGCAGGCGGCGCCGCACCAGGCCCCGCCGGGCTCGCGGGCCCCGAGAAGCTCGCGCACCAGAGAGCTCACGCCGACCCGGTGCGGCGCGCGCGGCGGCTGCGAAATCGACGGCTCGGCCGCCGCCGGCACGCGCGGGCGCACGTAGTAGCCGGCGTTGGGCCGCGCCTCGATCAGCCCGCGGGTTTCCAGCACCTCGTAGGCGCGCAGCACGGTGGAAATCGACACCTGCTGCTGGGTGGAGAGCCGGCGCACCGACGGCACCCGCTCGCCGGGGCGCAGGGTGCCGGCCGCGATCAGGCTGGAAATCGACTGGGCGACGCTTTCGTACAGGGCGGTGGGCTGGTCCATGACAGCATGCTCGCGCAAACGGGATGCACGGGGCAGGTACAGCGGCCTGCGCTTTCGACCATAACAGTCTTCAGTAAGGTGAACTGTTATGGTCACAATTCACAAATGGTGAACCTGTTTCGGTGCCGCTGCCAGCCCTAGGATGAGGCCGTCGAATCCGCGGAAGCGCGATCATGAAGCTCACCGTGAACCAGGCGGCCATGACCCTGCAGGCCGACCAGTACCTGAAGCTGAAGGGCGCGCGCGGCACGCGTTTGACCTGCCGCGACGGCATGCTGTGGATTACCCAGGAAGGCGTCCTCCGCGACGACTTCCTGGCGCCCGGCTGCGCGCTGACCATTGCCACCGACGGCGTCGTGCTGGTGGAGGCGATGTCGGCCTCATCGCTGCACATCGCGCCGGCCCCCGATGCCGCCGGCAAGACGCCGGCGCTCAGGCTGGCGACCGCCTGAAACGACAAGGCCCGCCTGGGGCGGGCCTTGTGCCGGCAGTCGTGTCCGGGGCGCGGCCCCGGCGACCGCTCAGTCCGCGTACTTCACCGAGCAGCCGTACGGCCGGGTGTTGGCCTCGCTCACCTTGCCGCCGGCGAGCAGCTCGTCGAGCGCGGCGGCGACGTAGTTCTTCGAATTGGGAATGTCGCGCGGGCTGATCGAAGGCTTGTCGTCGATGCCGCCGACGTAGACCAGCGTGCCCTTGGGATCGACGATGTACATGTGCGGCGTGGTGCGCGCGCCGTACTGCTGGCCCACCTTGCCATCGGGATCGAGCAGGAACGCGGTCGGGCTGGATTTCCAGTCGGAAAGAATGGCGGCGGAGCGCTGCGGGTCGCGGTAGTTGCTGTGCTTCGGGCTGGTGGAGTTGATGCCCAGCCACACCACGCCCTTGGCCCCGTACTTCGCCTGCAGCGCCTGCATGTTGCCGCTTTCGTAGTGCTTCTGCACGAACGGGCATTCGGAGTTGAACCACTCCAGCACCACGTACTTGCCGCGGTAGTAGGCAAGCTTCACCGGCTTGCCGTCGATGCCGGTCAGCGCGAACGCCGGCGCCGGCTGCCCCGGCGTCACCGCCGCGTGCGCCGCGGCCGCGAAACCGAACGCGACTACCGCGCCGGTCAGGATGTGCAGCAATCGTTTCATGACACTTCCAGTTTCAGACGCTTCCTCAAAACTGCGACTTTCGCCGCAGAGCAAATCAATCAGCAACAGCACTGCGAACCACCAAGTTCACCAAAGGCACCAAGGACACAAAGAAAAGCACATGCAAGGTCACCTGTTCGTTCGTGCTCGCGTGTTCCGGTTTCGCTTTGCTTGGTGTCTTGGTGCCTTGGTGGTTCGCCCGGTTCAGGTTTTGGGCGTTGCCTTTATCGCGCCGCGGCGACCGGCGCTGCGCCGCGCGCGGCAACGTCGATGGCCTCGATCACGCGCGCTTCGGTGAGCAGTTCCGGCAGCAGCTGCGGCGCGCCGCCGCCCGCCGGGTACACCGCGTACACCGGCACGCCGCCCACCCAGAGCTGCACGCTACCGCGAGCGCGCCGTTCCGGCGCCGCGGGGGGCACCGGGTCGGGCCCGCTCGCCGCGTCGCCGACGAGGAGATCCACCGCGCTGCGGCCGAGCGAGCGCAGCGCCTCGGTGATCTGCGGATTGCGGTTGGTCCAGTCGGCGCGCATCAGCGCGACGTTGGCGGCGTCGAAGTGCGCCGTCACCGCGTCGCGGCTCAGCACCAGCTGCTTGTTGACCTGGCAGGTGACGCACCAGGCGGCGGTGAAGTCGACGAACACCGCGCGCCCCTGCGCCTGCGCTTCGCTGACCGCGGCCGGCGACCACGCCTGCCAGCGTTCGGTGGCGACAGTGGCTTCGGCGCCGCGCTGCACGTCGCCGGGCCAGGCCGCGACCAGTCCGCCGATGGCGA
>CALJLA010000118.1 GCA_937983055.1 uncultured Pseudomonadota bacterium | reverse complement strand
TTGATGTTGGTGAGGGTGACCTTGCCCCCGACCTTCTTCACCGTGCCGTAGGGCACATGCTGGACTGCCTGGTGGCCTTTGCCCAGCGACATGTCGACCGTGCCGGCGACCGAATCGAACTTCAGGTACTCGAAGGCCTTGATCACCTGGTCGATGCTGGGCGACTTGCCGCCGTTGGCGGCCCAGGCCTTCTCCCAGGCGGCCTTCGTGCCGAGGAAGGCGGTCGCCATGTGATACGAGGCGTAGACCGGCAACGCCTTGAACTCTTTCTGATAGGCTGCCTTGAACCAGTTGTTGAGCGGCGTATCCGGCGCGAACGGGCCGTTCGGGCCGCGGGCACCGAGAATGGTGCCGTCGGGCAGCTGATCGTTCAGGCGCTCGATCACCGTTTCGCCGGTGATCATGATGTTCGGGATGCGCTTGAGCAGGCCGCGCGGCGTGGCCTGGAGAATATAGGCCTCGAGATCGCCGCCCCACAGCGAATTCTGGATGACCTCGGCATCGCTGGATATGAGCGCCGAGATCTCGGTGCCGTACTGGCCGGCGCCAAGCTTGGGCGTCACGTTGGTGGCGATCCCCGTGGAGGGCTTGAGAATCTTCATCGCCTCGGTGAAGTCGGTCCAGGCATCCTGTCCCCAGGCGTAGTTGGGATTGATGCCCGAATAAACCTTGAGGTCGGGGAAGTTCTCCGCGACGTAGCGCGCCGCGGCTACGTTCTCCTGCGTGGCCATCGTCGTCGTGCGGAACACGTACTTGTACGAAGCCTCTTCGAAGATGCGGTTGGTCGAGCAGTCGAAGAGCACGGTGAGCTTCTTCAGCTCCTCCGCCACCGGGGCGACCGCGAGGCAGTCGCCGCTGGAGATGACGCCGATGAGCAGATCGACGTTCTGGCGGTTGACCAGGTTGCGGTATTCCGTCACCACTTTGGTCGGCCCGCCGGCCTCGTCCACGTAGACCAGTTCTATCTCGCGGCCGCCGAAACCCTTTTGCGCATAGCCGGGCACCACCGAGCCTTTATTGAGTGCGTTCACCAGCAGGTCGGCCGCCTGCTTGGCAGGCACGCCAAACGGGCCGGCGGCCGGTCCCGACAGGAACGTGATGACCCCGACGCGCACCTTGTCCTGTGCGTGCGCGGCGGCCGCGAGCAATGTCGCGCAGGCGAACACCGCCCATTTCAGGTAGCGACTCATGGACTTCCTCCCTGGTTTTATTCTGTGAACTCGTGTTGGCGCGAAGCGGAGCCTGCCGGCCGGCGAACGCTCCTGCCCGGGTTGCGCGCGATTATACCAACCGGTACCCGCCCGACCGGATTCGATAGAATCAGGCTTCGTTCGCACCGATCTTCCTGCTTGAAACTGCTCGCCCTGGAAACCTCGACCGGCTACTGCACGGTTGCGCTGCGCATCGATGGCGACACGCGCTACCGCGAGGAGCTCGCCGGGCAGCGCCATTCGGAGCGGGTGCTGCCGATGGCCGACGAGCTGCTCAAGGAAGCCGGCTTGCGGGTGAAAGACCTCGACGCGATCGCCTTCGGCGCCGGGCCGGGGTCGTTCACCGGGCTGCGCATCGCGTGCGGTTGCGCCCAGGGATTGGCGTTTGGCGCCGGACTGCCGGTGGTGCCGGTCGGCACGCTCGAAGCGCTGGCCGAGGCGGCGGCTGCGCCGAGTGTCGCGGCCTGTCTCGATGCGCGCATGTCGCAGGTGTACTTTGCCGCCTTCGAGCGCATCGGCACCGACTGGACGCCGCTGATTGAGCCGGGTCTGTGCGACGCGTCGTCGGCGCCACTGCTCGCCGGCAGCGGCTGGATCGGCTGTGGCAGCGGTTTCGAGCACTACGCCGACGCCCTGAAGCAACGCCTGGGCGCCTCGCTGTCGGGCATCCGCCCCGGCCTGTTTCCGCATGCTCGGGAAGTGGCCGCCCTCGGTGTAAGGCGATTCGAGGCCGGCCGGAGCGTCGCGCCCGAGGAGGCCGCGCCGGTGTATATCCGTGACAAGGTGGCGCTTAAAATGAGCGAACAGGGATGAGCGCCGTACTGAAACCCCAGCACCGGTTCCGGCCGATGGTCGAAACCGACCTCGACCGCATTGCCGGGCTCGAACCGCGGCTCTACAGTCACCCGTGGACCCGCGGTAATTTTCATGATTCGCTCAAGGCGGGATACAGCTGCTGGGTGGTGGAGTGCGAGCGGGACCTGGCCGGCTACGGCGTGCTGATGGTGGGTGTGCGCGAGGCGCATCTGCTCAACCTCAGCATCGCGCCGGATTGGCAGCGGCGCGGCCTCGGGCGGGCGCTGCTCTCGCACTTCATCGAGCTGGCGCGCGCCTACGAGGCGCTGCAGCTGCTGCTCGAGGTGCGGCCGTCCAACAGCGCCGGCCGCAGTCTGTACGCGCAAGCGGGTTTTCGGGAGATTGCCGTGCGGCGTGGCTATTACCCGGCGCAGGGCGGCCGCGAAGACGCCATCCTGATGAGCCTGGCGCTGTGAGCAGGCGCGAGCAGGTGCTCGAGGCGCTGGGCCTGACCCCGGTCTGGGTGCGCCGCGATCGCTCCTCCGCGCCGGCGGCGGTGCAGCCGGCGGCGCCGCTGCAGGCGGACGTGCCGGGCGGTTCCAGGGCGACGCAGATCGGGCGCATGGACTGGACCGAACTGCGCGCCGCGATCCGCGCGTGCAGCGCTTGCCCGTTGCACCAGTCGCGCAAGCAGGCGGTACCGGGGGTGGGCGACGAGCAGGCCGACTGGCTGTTCGTCGGCGAGGGCCCGGGCGCGGAGGAGGATGTGCGCGGCGAGCCCTTCGTCGGCCAGGCCGGCCGCCTGCTCGACAACATGCTGGCGGCGGTCTCGCTGAAACGCGGCGAGGGCGTCTACATTGCCAATATCGTCAAATGCCGGCCGCCGAACAACCGCACGCCGGAGCCGGCCGAGGCGCATGCCTGCGAACCGTTTCTGTCGCGCCAGATCGAACTGATCCGCCCAAAACTGATCGTTGCGCTCGGCAAGGTGGCGGCCAACAATCTGCTGGAAACCGACGCCACCCTTGGCAGCCTGCGCGGCAGGGTGCACGACCTGCGCGGCATACCGGTGATCGTGACCTACCATCCCGCCTACCTGCTGCGCAATCTCACCGACAAGGCCAGGGCCTGGGAGGATCTCTGTTTTGCAGTGGACACCATGGCGCGCTTGAAAACCGGCGCGGCGGCACCATCCTGAGGTACGGCCGACTTGCGGAGAGAAACATGAAAAAGTTGATTGCCACGATCGTCTCGGTTGTCGCCCTGCTGGGCCTCGGCGGCTGCGGTTACAACACGCTGCAGGCGCAGGACGAGGCTATCAAGGCGGCCTGGGGCGAGGTGTTGAACCAGTACCAGCGGCGAGCCGACCTTGTGCCCAATCTGGTGGAAACCGTGAAAGGCTTTGCGGCACAGGAGCAGGACGTGCTGCTTGGAGTAACCAACGCGCGCTCGCGGGTTGGCGCGGTCCAGGCCACCCCGGAACTGGTCAACGATGAAGCCGCTTTGCAGCGCTTCATCGCGGCGCAGGGCGAGATGACCTCCGCGCTGTCGCGCCTGCTGCTGGTGGTGGAAAACTATCCGCAGTTGAAGTCGGACCAGAACTTTCGCGATCTGCAGGCGCAGCTCGAGGGCACCGAGAACCGGATCACCGTCGCCCGCCAGCGCTTCATTCGCGCCGTGCAGGACTACAACACCACGGTGAGGAGCTTCCCGAGCAACCTGACGGCGATGCTGTTCCGTTACCAGACCAAGCCCTCGTTTACGGTCGAAAACGAGCGGGCGCTGGCGCAGCCGCCGGCGGTGGATTTTTCCCGGCCGGCGGGCGAACGCCCGCAGTAACGGCGTGCTGGCGCGCTGGCTGGCGCTGGCGGCGGCTTTGGTCGCCGCGACGGCGGCCGCACAGGACCTGGTGCCGGTGCCGCCGCTCACCGGCCGGATCGTCGACCTCACCGGCAGTCTTACGCCGGCGCAGACGCGCGAACTGGACGCGTCGCTGGCATTGCTGGAGCAGCGAAAGGGCGCCCAGATCGCGGTGCTGATGCTGCCCACCACTGCGCCGGAGCCGATCGAAACGTATTCGATCCGGGTGGCCGAAGCCTGGCGGATCGGGCGGGGCGGGGTGGATGACGGAATCGTGGTCGTCGTGGCGTTGCAGGATCGGGCCATGCGCATCGAGGTCGGCTACGGTCTGGAGGGCGCGGTGCCCGATGCGGTGGCCCGGCGTCTGATCGAGGAGCATTTTCTGCCCGGATTTCGCCAGGGCGACTACTTTGCGGGGCTGCGCGCAGGGCTTGGCCGCCTGGTGGCGGTGGTCGAAGGCGAGCCGCTGCCACCGCCGCAGCGCGTGCGCCCAGGCAGTGAACGCGGCGCGCCTTTCGACTACCTGCCGCTGCTGCTGTTTGTCGTGTTCGGCCTGGGCGGGGTGCTGCGCCTGATGCTGGGGCGCGTTGGCGCCGCCTCGGCGGCAGGCGCCGTGGCCGGGGTCGCCGGCTGGTGGATTGCCGGTTCACTGCTCATCGCGCTGCTGCTGGCAATGGCCGGGTTCGTGCTGACGCTGCTCGGCGGTGCCGGTGGATTCCTGCCTCGCGGCAGATCGGGCGGCTGGGGCGGGCTGGGTGGCGGCGGGTTCCGCGGCGGCGGCGGTGGCTTTGGCGGCGGCGGCGCGTCGGGACGCTGGTGACCAGGCAGATGAGCCTGCGCCGATGGCTGCGACACCTGCTGCTGCCCGACTGGGCGGTAAACCGCGTGCTGCCGGCGGCTGCCCTCGCCCGAATCGAGGCGGCCATCGGCCAGACGGAACGACGACACCGCGGCCAAATTCGTTTCGCGATCGAGGCGACCTTGCATCCCTTGCAGCTTGCGCGCGGGGTGACGGCGCGGGAGCGCGCGATAGAGGTCTTCTCCGCGCTGCGGGTGTGGGACACCGAAGAAAACAACGGCGTCCTGCTGTACCTGCTGCTCGCTGATCACGATGTCGAGATCGTGGCCGACCGCGGCATCGACCGGCGGGCCGGTGGCGATGCCTGGGGAGCGGTGTGCAGCGCGGTCGAGGCGGGGTTGCGCGCCGGCCGCACCGAGGCGGCGCTTATCGACGGCATCGAGCGCATCGCCGGCATCCTGCAGGCGCACTACCCGGCAGCCGGACCCGGGCGCAACGAACTGCCGGATGCGCCGGCGCTGCTCAGATAGCGCTCAGATCACCTCGTCGTAGCGGTGTTTGCGGTATATGAAATACATGACCACCGCGACGAACAGGCCGAACAGGACGATGATCGTTTGAATCGACAGCTCGGCGCGGATCATCAGCGCGTAGGCGCCGAGCATGACCAGGATCGACAGGTTCTCGTTGAAGTTCTGAACCGCGATCGAATGCCCGGCCCCCATCAGCAGGTGACCGCGGTGCTGGAGCAGGGCGTTCATCGGCACCACGAAGTAGCCGCCCATGGCGCCGATGACAATCAGCATCAGCACCGCCAGGCGCCAATCATCGATCAGCGCCATTCCCATGACCGCGAAGCCCATCGCGATGCCCACCGGCAGGACCTTGACCGCCCCCTGGAGCGAGACCCATTTCGCGGCCAGCAGCGACCCGAAGGCGATGCCGACCGCCACCACCGCAGTCAGCTGGGTGGCACGCTCGAGACCGAAATGCAGCACGGCGCCCGCCCATACCAGCACGATCAGGCGCAGCGTGGCCCCAGCGCCCCAGAACAGCGTGGTCACTGCGAGCGATACCTGGCCGAGCGGATCGCGCCACAGCAACCGGAAGCTGTGCGAGAAGTCCTGCAGGATGTAGACGGGGCTGCGCCGCGGCAGCTTGTGGTCGATGGCGACGCGCGGGATGTACAGGTTGACGATCGCGGCAAGCAGATAGATGCCGAGAATCGCAAGCACTGCCGCCTTGGCGCCGTCGTCGAGCAGCGTGCCCAGCGCAGTCATGGTGCCGCCGCCGAACACCGCGCCGCCAAAGCCGGGGGCGAGCATCAACCCGCCGAGAATCGCCCCGAGGATGATGGCCGCGACCGTGAGCCCTTCCATCCAGCCGTTGGCGAGAACCAGGCGGTCGTGGGGAAGATACTCGGTGAGGATGCCGTACTTGGCCGGGGAGTACATCGCTGCGCCGATGCCGACGATGCCGTAGGCATACAGCGGGTGCAGCCCGAACAGCATTGCCGCACAGCCGGCAAGCTTGACCGTATTCGAGATCAGCATGACGCGGCCCTTGGGCAGCCCGTCGGCGAACGGGCCGACGAAGGGCGCCAGGACGATATAGGCGAACACGAAAAACTGCTGCAAGACCGGCGTCTGCCAGGCCGGGGCTTCCAGCGACGCGAGCAGCGCAATGGCGGCGAACAGCAGCGCGTTGTCGGCGAGCGCGGAGAAAAACTGCGCCGCGAGGATGATGTAGAAGCCGCGATTCATCGGGATGGACGGAGAAGCTCGTGTGCTGCGGCTGTGGCTGGTTCGGTCCCGATCGGCGCGGGTTGAGTGGGCCGGCGCTTTATACCACAGGCACCAGTCAACGAGTCGCGCCAGCCATCGACAGTACAATAGCGCGTGCCAGCGGACAACTTTATCTTCCCCCAAGCACCGACCATGCCTCGACCGACCACGGCGGTTATCGACCTGCGCGCCCTGCGCGGCAACCTTCGCGTCGCGCGCGCGCGTGCAGGCTCCGCCAGGCTGATGGCGGTGATCAAGGCGGATGCCTACGGCCACGGGCTGCGCCGGGTGCTCCCGGCGCTGGACGATGCGGACGCGCTCGCGCTTCTGGAAATCGACGCGGCCGCGCAGCTGCGGGATCTCGGCGTATCAAAGCCGCTGGTATTGCTCGAGGGATTCTTCGACGAGCGCGAGCTGGAGATCTGCGCAGCACTGAGCCTCAGCGTGGTCGTTCATCATGCCGATCAGGTGGAGATGCTGTTGCGGGCAAAACTGGCGCGCGCTGTCGAGGTGCACCTGAAGCTCAATTCCGGCATGAACCGGCTCGGTTTCCTGCAGGCGGCGTTCGTCGAGTCTTTGGATCGGCTTGGCGGCTGCGCCTACGTGAGCCGCATTGTGTCAATTACCCATTTTGCCGATGCCGAGGGGCCGCGCGGCGTCGACTGGCAGCTCGATCGTCTGCGAGAGGTTTCGGCCCCGCGCCGTCTGCCGGTCTCGGCCGCCAACTCGGCGGCGTTGCTGCGCTATCCGCAGTCGGTGGGTGATTGGGTAAGGCCCGGTATCATGCTCTACGGCGCTTCGCCGCTGGCCACGGCGGCGGACGACCTCGGCCTGGCGCCGGTCATGACGCTGCGGTCTCGCATCATCGCAACGCAGGCGCTGAGTGCCGGCGACAGCGTCGGGTACGGATGCAGATTCGTGGCGCCTGCGCCGATGCGCATCGGCGTGGTGGCCTGCGGCTACGGCGACGGATATCCGCGGCATGCGCCGGGCGGCACCCCGGTGCTGGTGGACGGCCGGCCTACCGGCACCATTGGCCTGGTATCGATGGACATGCTGACCGTGGACCTGACGGCGCTGCCGGCGGCCGGCACCGGGTCGGACGTGGTGCTGTGGGGTCGCGGCCTGCCGGTCGAGCTGGTGGCGAGCTCGTCCGGAACCGTGAGCTATGAATTGCTGTGCGCGCTCAAGCCGCGCGTTCCGGTGTCCGTAGAGGGCTGAAAGCACGGTTCTTGCGGCGCCGCGTGAGACGGCGCGCAACCCGCTGCGTCAGGCAATGGCAACAGACCCGATGTTATGAAAATACGCAAGGCAGTAAGCGAACTGGAGCCCGGCATGTTCGTGTTCGAACTCGATCGTCCGTGGCTGGATACGCCGTATCCATTGCAGGGATTCAGAATTGAATCGGTCGAGGACATCGCTACCCTCAGGCAGTTCTGCGAGCATGTCTACATCGATCCGCTGAAGGGGCAGGTGAGCGGCAGCACCGGCCGGCTGCTGTCCAAACCGTTGTCGAAAATCGTCAGCGAGAGCCGCGACGCGGCGCCCGTGGGCGCGGTGACATATGCGGACGCGCACCCGGTCGAGCAGGAAACGCCGAGGGCGCAGCGAACGCTCGAGGAAGCGCAGGCCGCGGTTACCCACATTCGCGAGCTGGTGAAGAGTGGGCGGACAGTCGATCTCGGCAGTGCGGTCGTGCTGGTGGACAGCCTGATCGACAGCATCATCGCCAATCCGGACGCGCTGATGCTGCTGGTGCGCCTGCGCCACGAATCGGAGAATTCGTATGATCAGGCGGTTTCGGTGGCGGTTGACATGCTCGCATTTGGGCGCCAGCTCGGCCTGCCGCGCGGCGAGCTGGCCGTGCTCGGTCTGGCCGGTCTGCTGCTGGATATCGGCATGCTCCGGCTTCCGCGCGAGCTGCTGATCAAGCCGATGCTCACGCCCGCGGAGCATGCGCTGGTCAAGCGCCACGTGCAGTTCGGCGAGGATTTGCTGCGCAAGTCCGCTGGCATTCCGGAGCGGGTGATCGAGGTTCTCCTGGAGCATCACGAGCGGGAAAACGGCAGCGGCTATCCCCGCGGATTGACGGGCCGCGAGGTGAGCGTTTACGGGAAGATGGCCGGCATTGTCGACTGCTTTCGCGACCTGACGATTGGTCGGCCAGGACGCGCCGGCGTGGCGACCCATGTGGCGCTGGAGATCATGCACGGCTGGGCGGGGCAGTTCTTTCACCCGACCCTGCTCGAGCAGTTCATCCAGTGCATCGGCATCTACCCGGTGGGCAGCCTGGTCGAGCTCAACACCGGGGAGGTCGCGATCGTGGTGGCGCACAGCCGGGTGCGCCGGCTCAGGCCGCGGGTCATGGTGATCCTGGATCGTCACAAGAAGCCCTGTGGCACGCCCAAACCGCTCGATCTTGGCCAGCACCCGATCGGCGAGGGCGGCGCATCGATCGAGATCAAGCGCGGGCTGGAGCATGGCATGTACGGAGTCAACCCGGAGGACTACTACCTGTGAGCGGTCCATGCCGGCCGGAGGCGTGATGCGCCCGTCGAAGGCGCTGGAATTCGCCGCTTTCCGCGAGGCGCTCGGTCGCAGCTTCGCCCGCGACGACGGTAACTGTGCGGTGCTCATCGTGGACATCGGCGAAGTGTGGCGCCTGGACAGCGTGCTCGGCATTGCTGCCACTGACGGGCTGCTCGACCAGGTGGGCGCGGCCCTCAGCGGCGCGCTGCGCGAAGGCGACCGTGTGGGGCACGTTGGCCGCGACCGCTTCGCCTGCCTGCTCGACCAGCTGCCCACAGGGGAGCATGCAACGCTGGCCGCCAACAAGGTGCTGCGCACGCTGTCGGGCGGCGTCCAGGTGCGTGGGCAGCCACTGCATCTCAGCGTCTGTGTCGGCATCGGGTTGAAGGATGCGGGCTGCGAATCGGTGGACGAGCTGCTGCGCCGGGGCTGCAAGGCGGTTGCGGACGCCCGCGGCCGGCACGAGCCGTTGGGAACCTACGATGGCAGCAGCGATCCGCTGGCGCTGTTTCAGTTCGACCTGCAGTCGGATCTGAAACGGGCGATCGAGCACAACGACCTGTTTCTCTGCTATCAACCGCAGATCGATGTGGCCTCGGCGCGCATCGTCGGAGCCGAGGCGCTTCTGCGCTGGCGCCATCCGCAGAAGGGGCTGATTCCGCCCGACCGGCTGGTCCGGGTTGCCGAGAGTACCGGGCTGATGACGAGTCTGACCGAATGGGTGCTTAATACCGCGCTGCGCGAATGCGCGGAATACCGAAACGCGGGACTGCGGGTGGGGGTCAGCATAAACCTGTCGGCCAACAATCTGCGCGAGCGGGACATCGTCGAAGTGATTTCCCAGGCGCTGGATCTCTGGGGCGTGCCAGGCCCCGAGGTGGTGCTCGAGCTGACCGAAACCGCGGTCATGGACGATCAGCCGTCCGGGCTCGATACGCTGATGCGATTGAAGGCGCTGGGCGTCGCCCTGTCGATGGACGATTTCGGCACCGGCTATTCGTCCATGGCCCGACTCCGCGATCTTTCCCTGGACGAGGTGAAAATCGACATGACTTTCGTGCGCAATATGCTGTCGACTCCGGTTCATGAACGTATCGTTCAGTCGATGGTGGGGCTTGCGCACGGGCTGGGCCTGCGGGCCGTCGCCGAAGGTGTCGAGAACCAGCAAATCCTCGATCGGCTGCGCGCGATCGACTGCGACGTGGCGCAGGGTTACCTCATCGGCAAGCCGGTGCCGCTGCCGGAGTTCATTGCCGCGTTCGCGAACTGGCGCGGGCTTCCGCAGCCGCAGCAGGCACCGTAACCGAACAGCGAAGCAGGCGCAGTGGCCAAAACGAAGACTGTCTTCTCGTGTACCGAATGCGGCGGCCAGACGCTCAAGTGGCAGGGGCAATGCCCGCACTGCAGCGCCTGGAACACGCTGGTCGAATCGGTGGCGGAAAAATCGCCATCCCGCTACCAGTCGCTGGCCGAATCGAGCCGGCTGACCGAGCTGAAGGATGTCGAGGCGGCCGAGGCGCCGCGGCGCCCGTCCGGCATCGAGGAATTGGACCGCGTGCTTGGCGGAGGACTGGTGCGCGGGGCGGTCGTACTGGTTGGCGGCGACCCGGGCATCGGCAAGTCGACGCTGCTGCTTCAGGCCTTGTCGGCCCTGGGGCAGCAGTGCAAGGCCGTTTACGTGAGCGGGGAGGAGTCGGTGCAGCAGATCGCGCTGCGCGCGCGCCGGCTGCAGGTGGCGGCAGAGCCAGTCAAGCTGCTTGCCGAAATTCAGATGGAGCGCATCTTGTCGGTGCTCGGCACCGAGAAGCCGCAGGTGGCGGTCGTCGACTCCATCCAGACGGTGTATTCGGATGCGCTGCAGTCGGCGCCGGGCAGTGTCGCGCAGGTGCGCGAGTGCGCAGCGCAGCTGACGCGCTTTGCCAAGGCCACCGGCACTTCGATGCTGCTGGTGGGCCATGTCACCAAGGAAGGCGCGATCGCGGGGCCGCGGGTGCTTGAGCACATGGTCGACGCGGTGCTGTACTTCGAAGGCGATCCGCATTCCAGCTTCCGTCTGGTCCGGGCGATCAAGAACCGGTTCGGCGCGGTGAACGAGCTGGGGGTGTTCGCCATGACCGACCGCGGTTTGCGGGGCGTGTCCAACCCCTCGGCATTGTTTCTGACCCATCACGGGGGCGAGGTCGCCGGCTCCTGCGTGCTTGTGACGCAGGAGGGCTCGCGCCCGCTGCTGGTCGAAGTGCAGGCGCTGGTCGACGAAGCGCATTCGCCCAATCCGCGGCGGCTGACCGTCGGCCTGGAGCAGAACCGCCTGGCGATGCTGCTGGCGGTGCTGCACCGGCACGTTGGCATCCCGGTGTTCGATCAGGATGTGTTCGTCAACGCGGTGGGTGGCGTGAAGATCAACGAACCGGCCGCCGATCTTGCCGTGTTGCTGGCGATCGTGTCGTCACTGAAGGGCAAGCCGCTGCCGGAGAAAATGGTCGCGTTTGGAGAGGTGGGTCTGGCCGGCGAAGTACGCCCGGTTCAGCGCGGGCAGGACCGGCTGCGGGAGGCGGCCAAGCTCGGCTTCAGGCTGGCGCTCATTCCGAAGGCCAACGCGCCGAAGGCGCCGGTCGAGGGACTGGAAGTGGTCGCGGTGGAGCGCGTCGAGCAGGCGATCGGACGAGCGCGATAGCCGACGCGCCGTCCTCAGCGCATCAGCAACAGGACGACGCTGGCGGCGACGAGCACCGCGCTGCCGATCCAGATATAGCGCAACGAGACACCCGGCGTACCGGCGCGCTTGCCGCCCATGCGTGCCGCGGCGGATTCGTTGCGCCAGGTCGCGCTGCCCGAAAGCGTGCTGACGGCACCGCTGCGCTTGGCCTGCGACAACGCCTTCAGGCGCGCGATTTTCTGCGTCTCGGAAAACTGGTCGAGCTCTGTCTCGACCCCGGTCAGTGCCGCCAGCCGCATGGTGGCATCGAAGGAGTCGAACGCCTTCGAGAGACCCAGCGCCGGACCGGTCGTGTCGGCGGAATCGGCGGCATCCGAGCGGTCGTCACCCTGGTCGCCGACAATGCCGGTCACGGCTGCGCGACGGTCTTCCTGGCGCGTCAGTGGCGCCGGGCTGTCCATGAACGGCTGTGGCTCCAGCGCGCCGGCCGCCACGCGGGCCGGGTCGGACAGCTCGCCCAGCACGGCGGCGCGCGCTTCGCGCAGGTCGCTGGCCAGTTCGCGCGCCTCCTGGTAGCGCGCCTCCAGATTCTTGGCCAGCGCCTTGGCGACGATGAAGTTCAGGACGTCGGGCAGGTCCGGATTGAGGGTCTTCGGCGCGGGCGGATTGAAGTTCAGCGTCTGGTACATCACGCCGTGAATGTTGTCCGCGACGAACGGCGAGGTGCCGGTCAGCATCTCGTAGAGCACGACGCCCAGCGAAAAGAGGTCGGAACGCGAGTCGGCGCGCTTGCCGGCGACCTGTTCGGGGGACATGTACTTGGGCGAACCAAGAATCATCCCTGTCATGGTCTTGACCTCGTTGTTGCGCATCCGGGCAATCCCGAAGTCGGTGATCTTCACCGAACCGTCATTAAGCACCATGATGTTGCCGGGCTTGATGTCGCGATGCACGATCTGCCGGTGGTGCGCGTACTGCAATGCGTCTGCCACCTGGGCCGCGATATCCAGTGCTCGTTCCACCGGAATGGGTTCGCGCGCGCCGAGCATCTGGCGCAGCTCGCGCCCCTCGAGGAACTCCATCGCCATGTACGCAAGCCGTTCGCTCTTGCCGATGTCGTAGATGGTGACGATGTTCTTGTGCGAAAGCTGCCCCGCCGCCTTAGCCTCCTGGTAGAAGCGCGCCTCGTACTCGGCGACCTCGTCTTTGGGCAAGGTGAGGTTGATGGTCTTGATCGCGACCACGCGGTCCAGCAGCGGGTCGCGCGCCTTGTACACCGTGCCCATGGCGCCCTGGCCGAGTTCGGCCATGATTTCGTAGCGCCCCAGCATCGAGATCAATTCTGCAGGCATGGTCAGCGCTTGACGCTTCTTACGTTTCTGAACACCGGCCCCCACATCGGGTGACCTGCTTCGGCGTCGGTTAACCGGAAGTTCGGGTCGAGGTCGAGCGCGATCGCGAACTCCTCGCGACAGGTCAACTGCTGTCCCGACACGCAGGCAATGAAGGCAAGATACTTGTGGGCCTGCACCCGCTCCGGCAGCGTCAGGCCTTCTTCCAGCGCGAATTGCAGGCGTCGCACCGCCGCGCGGTAGTTGCCTTCTTCGTAGTGCTGGATGCCTTCCTCCAGGTACGGAGTGCCGTTCAGCCGGCGAAGGCCGAAGTCGCTCAACGGGCCGCCGGCGCAACCGGCCAGCAGCTCGAGTGCGGCAATGCAGACAAGAATAAAACGGGCGCGTGCCATGCTCAGTTGAACTTGTGCTTGATCCGGATTCTTTCCTCGGCCTTCAGTTCAACCACCTTGGTGTAGGCCGGGAAGTCCCCATTGCGTATTTCGATCTTGCGCCGGCCCGGCGAGACTTCCACCTCGTTGACCGGGGGGCTGACGCCTACGCGGTTGCCGTCGACGTAGACCTCGCCCCAGGGCGCAATCGCCAGCGCGATCACGGCAGGGGCGGCAGCGTCGCCGCGCTCGGTTGCGGCCGACTCGCCGGGCGTGACGCTGACCACGCGCGAGGGTGAACCGCGTTGCTCCGGTGTTGCCGCGGTCCGCGCCTGGGACGGCTTCTTGCGATCGGAAGTTTGCGGAAAGCCGAAGACCACCGGGTCCTCGACATCTTCCGCGGAGGTCTTGTCTGCCGACTTGGCCGGCTTGGCATCCCTGTCGGCGGCTGCAATTTGCGTTTCGGGCGGGCCGTCGGCGGCTTCAGGCTGGGTGCCGACGAAGTTGAGCAGCAGGGCAAGCGCAAACGCACCGACCGAAAAGGTGGCCGTGCCGTACGCAATCGAGCGGTTGTTAAGCCACGGCTCGATCTTGCGCATCAGCGTGCCGGCCACGATGCTTGCCGTGGCAGTCTGCCGGCGCAGATCCTGGGAGGAGGCTTTGGCGCGCTCGGCCGGGGACTTTAGCGCATTGCGGCTGGCGGTGTAGCCGACACTGTAGACCTCGTGCTCGCGCACATGCTTGTCGGTGCGCGTACCTTCATACCGAAATAGCTGCCCGTAACCCTCGGAGATATGGGATACCACCTCGTAGTAGGAGCGTGACACCAGCACCTGGCCGGGGCGGGCAAATCCCATGACCCGCTGGGCCACGTTGATTCCGTCGCCGATGATATTGGGCTGGCCGTTCAGGTCGGTCACCAGCCGCACCGGCCCAAGGTTGATCCCGATGCGGGCCGGCAACTTGGGGGGCTCGTCCGGGCTGGGGGCGAACGAGTCGCGCAGGCTCATGGCGACGAAAAGAGCGTCCTCCGGGTCGCCAAGGAAGTTGACGGCGACCCCGTCGCCGGTGTCCAGGATGATCCGGTCGGCGGTGGCAATGTCGCGAATCGCCTCAGCAATCAAGGAGTTGAACTGATCCTTTAGCTGGATCTGTTCGGCGACCGGTCTGCGGGAGTACTCGACGATGTCCAGAAACAGCACGCTGCAGATGAACGTGCGGTTGGCACGTTCAGGCATCATCTCGCGCTCCCGGCTCGAGCTGTTTCAATCGGTTTCCAGGTTAGAGGACGCTTCGAAGGGACGCTCATCTTAACACCAATAGCGGCCCTGCCTGCAACCGATATTGCGAAAAAAACTGCGCCGGTTCAATTGGTTCCAAGGGAAACCTTTTACAGTTTCGAGGTCTGCGGCCGGCGTCCGAAAGACAGGTCGGCAGGTTGCCATCCGCTATCATTTCCGCCGTTCGCCGATCTCCGGCGATTACGGCTTCCGCAGGTGCGCATTTGAATCCATCCAATCCGTATGACAGTGGGCTGGAACGCAATCCGGCCAACTTCGTTCCGCTATCGCCGCTGTCGTTTCTGAAGTGGGCGGCCGAGGTCTATCCGGACCGGCCCGCGGTGGTCTATGGCGAGACACGCACGAACTGGGCCGAGACCTACGGTCGCTGCCGCAGGCTGGCCTCCGCACTGACGCGGCTGGGGGTAGGCGCCGGCGACACGGTTGCGGTGATGGCCCCCAATCTGCCGGCCATGTTCGAGGCGCACTACGGTATTCCGATGGCCGGCGCGGTGATCAACACGCTCAATACGCGGCTGGACGCCGAAGCAATTGCCTTCATGCTGGACCACGGCGAAGCGCGGGTGCTGCTGACCGATGTGGAGTTCGCGCCCACCGTGAAGAAGGCCCTCGGCCTGCTCAAGCGCCGCCCGCGGGTCGTCGATATCGTTGATCCGCAGGGACCGGGCGGCGAGCGTCTGGGTGACACCGACTACGAGGACTTTATTGCCGCCGGCGATTCCATGTTCGATTGGTCTCTGCCCGCGGAGGAGTGGGATGCGATCGCGCTGTCGTATACCTCGGGCACGACCGGGAATCCAAAGGGAGTTGTCACCCATCACCGAGGCGCCTACCTGAACGCGGTCGGCAATATCGTGACCTGGGCGATGCCGCACTTTCCGGTTTATCTGTGGACGCTGCCGATGTTCCACTGCAACGGCTGGTGCTTTCCCTGGACGCTGGCGGCGGTGGCCGGCACCAGCATTTGCCTGCGCAGGGTCGAGGCGCAGGCAATTTTCGACCTGATCCGGCGCCACCGGGTCACGCACTTCTGCGGCGCGCCGGTGGTGCACAACCTGCTCATCAACGCGCCCGCCGACCTGCGGGCGGGGATCGCGCATCAGGTCAAGGCGATGATCGCCGGCGCCGCGCCGCCCCAGACGGTGATCGAAGGAGCCGAACGGATCGGGGTGGCGCTCACCCATGTCTATGGCCTGACCGAGGTGTACGGTCCGGCCTCGGTCTGCGCAAAGCACCCGGAATGGGATGCGCTTCCGGTGGAGCAGCGCGCCGAACGCAATGGCCGGCAAGGCGTGCGCTACGTCATGCAGGAGGCGATGGACGTGCTCGATCCCGAGACGCTCAAGCCGGTACCCCGGGACGGGCAGACGATGGGGGAGATCTTCTTCCGCGGCAATATCACCATGAAGGGATATCTGAAGAACCGGCCGGCAACCGAAGAAGCGTTTGCCGGCGGATGGTTCCACACCGGAGACCTGGCGGTGATCGACGGCGACGGCTACGTAAAGATCCGCGACCGCTCGAAAGACATCATCATCTCCGGAGGCGAGAACATCTCAACCATCGAGGTCGAGGACGTGCTTTATGCGCACCCCTCGGTGCTGGAGGCGGCGGTCGTGGCGAAGCCGGACGATAAATGGGGCGAGGTGCCGTGTGCCTTCGTGACGCTCAAGAACGGGGCGCCCGCGGTTTCCGAGCAGGACCTGATCGCGTACTGCCGTACGCGCCTGGCGCACTTCAAGTGCCCGAAACAGGTAATTTTCGGCGTATTGCCCAAGACCTCCACGGGCAAGATTCAGAAGAATCTGCTGCGCGACCAGCTTCGGGTGCGCTGAACGCCCGCGCCGGCCGTTGCATACCGTCTGGCATGACGGGTATGCGCGGGCGGCTGCGACGGCGACGGTGGCCGGACAAAAGCGCTGCGGTAAAATCTACCGACTCAATCAATCAGCGAAAGACTCCGACCGATGAAAGTCCTCGTACCGGTGAAGCGTGTGGTCGACTACAACGTGAAGGTTCGGGTGAAAGCCGACGGATCCGGCGTGGAAACGGCCAACGTGAAGATGTCGATGAACCCTTTTGACGAGATTGCCGTCGAGGAGGCCGTGCGGCTGAAGGAGTCGGGCGCGGTTTCGGAGATTGTCGCGGTTTCCGTCGGGCCGACCGCGTGCCAGGAGACGCTGCGAACCGCGCTTGCGATCGGGGCCGACCGGGCAATACTGGTCGAGGCGCCGGCCGACGTCCAGCCGCTCGCGGTCGCGAAGATCCTCAAGGCGCTGGCGGACAAGGAATCGCCGGAACTTGTCATTCTGGGCAAGCAGGCGATCGACGACGACTCCAACCAGACCGGGCAGATGCTGGCGGCGCTGCTGGGTTGGTCGCAGGCGACATTCGCGTCCAAGGTAAAGATCGAGAATGGCAAGGCCCAGGTGACGCGCGAGATCGACGGCGGCCTCGAGACGGTGTCGGCCAGTCTGCCGGCGGTGATCACAACCGACCTCCGTCTCAACGAGCCGCGTTATGTCACCCTGCCGAACATCATGAAGGCAAAGAAGAAACCGCTTGAGAACACGAAGCCAGACGCGCTTGGCGTGGACATCGCTCCGCGACTGAAAACACTGAAAGTTACCGAGCCGCCGAAACGCGGCGCCGGACAGATGGTCAAGTCGGTCGAGGAACTGGTGCAGAAACTCAAGAACGAAGCGAAGGTGATCTGATGGCGATATTGGTCATTGCAGAGCACGACAACGCCGCGCTGAAGCCGGCGGTGCTCAATACCGTGGCCGCCGCAAAGCAAGTGGGCGGCGATGTCCACATCCTGGTGGCGGGTAACGGCTGCAAGGCGGCCGCCGAAGCCGCAGCCCGCATCGAAGGTGTCGCCAAGGTCCTGTGCGCCGACGCGCCGCACCTGGCAAAGCCGGTGGCGGAGAACCTGGCGACGCTGATCGTCCCGCTGGCGGCGCAGTACAGCCACCTGCTGGCGCCGGCGACAAGCTTCGGCAAGAATCTGATGCCGCGCGTGGCCGCGTTGCTGGATGTGGCCCAGGTGTCGGACATCGTCAAGGTGGAGTCGGCGGACACTTTTGTGCGACCGATCTATGCCGGCAACGCGCTGGCGACAGTGCAATCCCGCGATGGAATAAAGGTCATCACGGTGCGCGCAACCGGATTCGAGGCGGCCAAAGCCGAGGGGGGCAGCGCCGGTGTCGAGGCCGTAGACGCTGCAGCCGATGCCGGGATCTCCAGCGTTATTGGTCAGGAACTCACACAGTCGGCGCGCCCGGAGCTGACAGCGGCGCGCGTGATCGTGTCCGGCGGGCGGGGCATGGGCAGCGGCGAGAATTTCAGGATCCTGGAGACGCTGGCCGACAAGCTCGGCGCCGCCGTCGGGGCATCGCGGGCCGCGGTGGATTCGGGGTTCGTGCCGAACGACTACCAGGTGGGGCAGACCGGCAAAGTCGTGGCGCCCGAACTGTACATCGCCGTCGGCATATCCGGCGCGATCCAGCATCTTGCCGGCATGAAGGACAGCAAGGTGATCGTCGCGATCAACAAGGACGCTGAGGCGCCGATCTTCCAGGTTGCAGACTACGGCCTGGTAGCCGATCTGTTCGAAGCCGTACCGGAACTGACCAAATCGATCTGAGCGACCACAACAAAGGGGGAGAGAAACGATGTCCACCTATTCGGCGCCCGTGCGCGACATGCAGTTCGTCATCAAGGAACTGGTAGGCCTCGAGCACATTCAGGCCCTGCCCGGCTGCGAAGAGGTTAGCGCGGACCTGGTCGACCAGGTGCTCGAGGAGGCGGGGAAATTCGCCGCCGGCGTGCTCGACCCGCTCAATCGTGAGGGGGACAAGAAAGGCGTCAAGCTGGAACAGCACCACGTGACCACCGCGCCCGGCTTCCGCCAGGCGTTTCGCCAGTTCTGCGATGGTGGCTGGGTGTCGCTCGGTAACGATCCGCAGTGGGGCGGGCAGGGCCTGCCGCATGTCGTCTCGGTGCAAACCTCGGAGATGTGGAATGCCGCCTGCATGTCGTTCTGCCTGTGCCCAATGCTGACCGCGGGCGCGGTGCAGGCGCTGATGCGCCATGGCACCGATGAGCAGAAGCAGACCTATCTTCCGAAGCTGGTCGACGGCACCTGGACCGGAACGATGAATCTCACCGAGCCCCAGGCCGGATCGGACCTGTCCGCCGTGCGTGCCAAGGCGGTGCCGGAGGGCGATCACTACCGCATTACCGGGACGAAGATCTTCATCACCTGGGGCGAACACGACATGGCGGAGAACATCATCCACATGGTGCTCGCGCGCACGCCCGATGCGCCCGAAGGCGTCAAAGGTATTTCGCTTTTCATCGTGCCCAAGTTCCTGATCAACCCGGACGGCAGCATCGGGCATCGCAACGACGTCAAGTGTGTGTCGATAGAGCACAAGCTCGGAATCCATGCCAGCCCTACCTGCGTGATCGCCTTTGGCGACAGCGAGGGGGCGATCGGGTATCTCGTCGGCGAGGAGAATCGAGGGCTGGAGTACATGTTCACGATGATGAACTTTGCCCGGCTCGAGGTCGGCATCGAAGGAATTGCCATTGCCGACCGCGCCTACCAGCATGCGCTCGACTACGCGAAAACGCGGGTGCCGGGCCGCGAGCCCGGGGTCAGGGGCGCCGAACGGGTCACCATCATTCACCATCCGGCCGTGCGGCGGATGCTGAGGACGATGAAAGCGCAAACCGAGGCGATGCGCGCGCTGGGCACGCTCGCCGCGGCGCATCTCGATCATGCGCTGCTCAATCCGGACAAGGCGGAGCGCGCGCGGCACCAGGCGATGTTCGACCTGCTCACGCCGGTGGTTAAGGGCTGGTGTACCGAACTGTCGATCGAGATTGCGTCGACCGGTGTGCAGGTGTTCGGCGGCATGGGTTTCGTGGAGGAAACCGGCGCCGCGCAGTATCTGCGCGACGCCCGCATCACCACCATTTATGAAGGCACGACCGGCATCCAGGCAAACGACCTGGTGGGTCGCAAGATCGCGTTCGAAAAGGGCGCCACCATCAAGCAACTGCTGGCCGAGATGAAAGCGCTCGACAAGGAACTGGCAGCGGTCGGCGATCACCCGGCCTTCAAGGCCATCCGCCCGGCGCTCAAAGACGGCGTAGGGGCGGTGTCGGACAGCGTCGACTGGCTGCTCGCCACCTATCCCGACAAGCCGAAGGCGGCGCTGGCGGCGGCGGTGCCTTTCCTCAAACTTCTCGGCACGGTGGCTGGTGGCTGGCTGATGGCACGCTCGGCCCTGATTGCCAAGCGACAGCTCGACGCCGGGTCGCAGGAGTACGACTTCTATCGGGCCAAACTGGCCTCGGCACGCTTTTACGCCGAGCACATCCTGCCGCTCGCGACCGCTTACAAGTCGTCCGTTACCGGCGGGTCGACCAGCGCATTAGCGCTCGAGGAAATGCAGTTCTAGCCGGCAGAGGCGACTTCGGCAGCGCAAGAAACGCAGCCTGTGGCTGCGTTTTTTGTTGACAGATCAAAGCTCAGCAGCCACCATTCAAACGTTTGTTTGAATCCAGGGCCTGATGCTGTCCATCGACGCCCGTGGGAGGAAACGCTGATGCCGGAAAGATCGCCCCACGCCCCAGATACCCGTAGGCGCATTTTGGCTGCGGCGGAAACGCTGTTCATGGAACGCGGGTTCGCCGCGACCTCGATGCGAAGCATTACCGCCAGAGCCCGGGTGAACTTGGCCGCGGTGAACTACCACTTCGGCTCCAAGGAGGCCCTGATCCGGGAGGTATTTGAATCGCGGCTGGGCCCATTGAACGCGGCGCGAGTGACCTACCTCGACGATTTCGAACGCGCGGCTGACGGACGGCCGCTGGCGGTCGAGCAGATAATCGAAGCGATCCTGGCGCCGGCACTGCGGGTCAGCCGTGATCCGCTGGATGGCGGTTCGGTATTCCTGCGGCTGCTGGGTCGCGCGTTTTCCGAGCCCTCGGAATCGATTCGCGAAGTGCTGCCGCAGCAGTACCGCGAAGTGGTGGTGCGTTTCAAGAATGCCCTGATGCAGGCGTTGCCGGACCTTCCGGAGCAGGAACTGACGTGGCGAATGCATTTCATGTTCGGCGCGCTGTCCTACACGATGGCCGGGAACGATGCGCTTCGACTGATTGCCTCCTGCAATCTCGATGGCGCGGACGATGCCGATGCGATCATCAGGCGGCTCATTCCGTTTCTTGCGGCCGGGCTGCGGGCGCCCCTGCCGCAAACGTCGGAGCAGCTGGAGACGGCACAGGGCACGGGAGGCCTGGGCAGCCGCTGGGCTGCCTGAGGCGGAATTGGAATTGGATACGAGGACCGGAAGATGAATGTCCTGATCTGGATAGCGGTTGCGATCGGCGCGAGCTGGGCACTTGCGTATTGGCGCAGCGGGCCGGTCGGCTGGTTGCTGGGCGCGGGTGTCTACCTGGGCGCGCTGACACTGTGGTCGGGTGCGCCGTCCGCGCTGCTCGCGGCCTTGTGGATCGCCTCGGCGGTGGTGGCTGCGGTGCTGGTGATCGGTCCGCTGCGTCGCGGCCTGATTTCCGATCCATTGCTGGACTGGTTCCGCAAAGTGCTGCCGCAGGTATCGCAGACGGAGCAGGAAGCGCTGGATGCGGGGACGGTCTGGTGGGACGGCGACCTGTTCAGCGGCAATCCGGACTGGGTCAAGCTGCTTTCCGTTCCGAAGCCCCGGCTCACGCCCGAGGAGCAGGCGTTCCTCGACGGCCAGGTCGACGAGCTGTGCCGGTTGTGCGACGACTGGCAGATCACGCATGAACTCAACGATCTTCCCGAGCCTGTGTGGCAGTTCATCAAGGACAAGGGTTTCCTTGGAATGATCATCCCGCGCGACTACGGCGGGCTCGGATTCTCGGCTTTCGCGCATTCTCAGGTGGTGCAGAAGCTCGCGACCCGAAACGCGACCGCCTGTGTGAGCGTCATGGTGCCGAATTCGCTCGGGCCGGCGGAGCTGTTGCTGCATTACGGCACCGACGCACAGAAGCGGCATTACCTGCCGCGCCTTGCCAAGGGCCAGGAGATTCCCTGTTTTGCGCTGACCAGCCCGGAGGCGGGATCGGACGCCGGATCGATTCCGGATTTCGGCGTTGTCTGTCGTGCGGCGTTCGAGGGCCGCGACACGCTCGGCATTCGCCTGACCTGGGAGAAGCGCTACATCACCCTCGGCCCCGTGGCCACGTTGCTAGGCCTTGCATTCAAGTTGTACGACCCGGACAGGCTGCTCGGCGGCGAGCAGGATGTCGGCATTACGCTGGCGCTGATTCCCACCAGCCACCCGGGCGTGGAGATCGGGCGCAGGCACTTCCCGCTCAACGCGTCCTTCATGAACGGCCCTAATTCAGGCAAGGACGTTTTCATTCCGCTGGATTGGGTCATCGGCGGGCGCGACTACGTCGGCCAGGGCTGGCGAATGCTGATGGAAAGTCTCGCGGCCGGCCGCTCGAACTCGCTGCCGTCCTCCAGCACCGGCGCGGCCAAGCTCGCGGCGCGAACCACCGGCGCCTATGCCCGGGTACGCAGCCAGTTCAAGACGCCGATCGGCAAGTTCGAAGGTATCGAGGAAGCCATGGCCAGGATCGGCGGTCACACCTACCTGATGGACGCGGCCCGCTGCATGACCGCGGGCGCCGTGGACTTGGGCGAGAAGCCGTCGGTCATATCCGCGATCGTCAAGTACCACTGCACCGAGCGCGGCCGCCAGGTCATCAACGATGCGATGGACGTGCACGGCGGCAAGGGCATCTGCCTCGGGCCGAACAATTATCTTGGCCGTGCCTACCAGCAGGTGCCGATCGGCATCACTGTCGAAGGCGCCAACATTCTGACGCGCAGCATGATGATATTTGGACAGGGTGCCATTCGCTGCCATCCGTATGTGCTCAAGGAAATCGCCGCGACCCGCGATGCCGACGCCAAGCGGGCGAGCGCTGCCTTCGATGCGGCGTTCTGGGGCCATGTCAGATTCGTGCTGGGCAATGCGGCGAGGGCGCTGTGGCTCGGTCTGACCGGAGGGCGGTTTCAGCACGTGCCCGGGGCGCCGGCGCTGGCCTGCTACTACCGGCAGCTTTCGCGTCTGTCGGCCGGGTTTGCCCTGACCGCAGACGTGTCGATGCTGTTTCTCGGAGGCAGCCTGAAGCGGCGCGAAAAACTGTCGGCGCGCCTGGGGGACGTACTCAGTGAGCTGTACCTGGCGTCGGCCGTACTCAAGCGCTTCGAGGACGACGGCCGCCAGCAGGCTGACCTGCCGCTGGTCCACTGGGCGCTTCAGGACTGCCTTGCGCGCGTCCAGCGCGCGTTTTTCGGCGTGTTTCAGAATTTCCCCAGCCGCGTCGCGGCATGGACGCTGCGGGCGATGCTCTTTCCCTGGGGCGGTGTGTACAAGGAACCTGCGGATGTGCTCGGGCACAGGATCGCCGAGCTGATGATGGAGCCGTCCCAGGCGAGGGACCGGCTGACCAACAACACATTCGTCTGGCAGGACGAAGCCGATCCGGTCGGAAGACTGGAGCTGGCGCTGGCCGCGACGCCCGCCGGCGAGACGGTGGAGGCCAAGCTGCGTTCGGCCGCCCGGGCTGGCATCGTCTCGGCGTACACCGATGAGGCGCGGCTGGCCCAGGCTTTGCGTCAAGGCGTGCTGACCCAGGACGAGGCAACTGCGCTGCAACGGTTCTGGAAACTGCGCAGGGGCTGCATCATGGTCGATGACTTCGAACATGATGTGGGTCGCAGAACGACGGCAGGGCGAACCTCCGCGACAGTGACTGCGCTGGATGGAACGTACTCGCGCTAACCGATCGGGCGCGCGATACCCGCAACCGACGGCCGGTTGCGGATGCAAGGGGGATGAGGGATGTCGCTGAAGGGCAGGACCGTATTCATTTCGGGCGCATCGCGCGGCATCGGCCGTGAAATGGCGCTGCGTTTCGCCCGGGATGGCGCCAATATCGTGGTGACCGGCAAGACGGTCGAGCCCCACCCGAAGCTGAAAGGCACTATTCACGACGCGGCGGACGAGGTGCGCGCCGCGGGCGGCCAGGCGCTGGCCATCCAGCTCGACATCCGCGACGAGGATGCGATCGAGGCCGCCGTCAGGCAGGCGGCCGATGCCTTCGGCGGCATTGATATTCTCGTCAACAATGCCAGCGCCATCTCCCTGACCAACACGATGGCGACGCCGGCCAAGCGCTTCGATCTCATGTATCAGATCAACGTGCGCGGCACCTACCTGTGCTCGCGCGCCTGCATCCCGTATCTGGAGAAAGGTGCCAATCCTCACATCCTGACGCTGTCGCCGCCGCTGAACCTGAAACCGCGCTGGTTCAAGGGCCACCTCGCCTACACGATGGCGAAGTACGGCATGAGCATGTGCACGCTCGGGCTTGCGGCGGAACTGGCTGATCGGGGCATCGCGGCAAATTCGCTGTGGCCACGCACGACCATTCTGACGGCGGCGGTCGAGACGTTCTTCCCGCAGGCGGTTGCCGCCAGCCGCACGCCGGCCATCATGGCCGATGCGGCCTATGCGATTGTCACAAGCGACAGCCGTTCGACGACCGGAAATTTCTTCATCGACGAGGAAGTGCTGCGCGCCCATGGAGTGCGCGACTTCGCCCAATACGCCACGCACCCGGGAACACCGCTCGCCGCGGATTTGTTCCTCGACTGATCGAACGAGCAGCGCGATAGCCAGCGGAAAGGGCCGATGCCGAACGATGCCGACGTGATTGCGCCAGACCGGGCGCGGACCCTGGACGGGCTGTTCGCCGAGCGTGCTCGCCGCTCTCCGGATGCGGTTGCGTACGTGAATTTCGACGAGGTTACGGGGCAGTGGAAGACCTATACCTGGCGCGAGACGGCGGCATTGGTGGACCGCTGGCAGGCCGCTCTGGCGCAGGAGGGGCTTGCGCCGGGCGACCGCGTCGCCATCATGATGCGAAACTCCGTGTGGTGGGTGGTGTTCGACCAGGCCGCGATGGGGCTCGACCTGGTGACCGTGCCGCTGTACACCTCCGACCGGCCGGACAATGTCGCCTACATTCTGAGAGACTCAGGCGCCAAGCTGTTGTTCATCGAGGCGCCCGAAGTCTGGGAGGGCTTTTCCGGGCTGGAGGCGCAGACCTCGGGGCTCAAGCGCATCGTCAGCCTGATGCCGGCAAGTTCGGCGCAGGATGGCAGGCTGGTGTGCGCGGACCGCTGGGTGCCGGCCTCGGCCGGCCCGGCCAGGCACGTCAACACGGATGGCGAGAAACTGGCGAGCATCATCTACACTTCGGGCACGACCGGCCGCCCAAAAGGCGTGATGCTCTCTCATCGGAACATGCTGGAGAACTGCTACGGTACGCTCAAGTGCTTTGCCATTTATCGGGACGATATGTTTTTGTCGTTTCTGCCGCTCTCGCACACGCTCGAGCGCACCTGCGGGTACTACGGCACGGTAATGGCGGGCGCCCAGGTGGCGTTCGCACGTTCTGTGCAGCAACTCGCCGAGGACTTGCAGGCAATCCGGCCGACGGTGCTGATCTCGGTGCCGCGCGTTTACGAACGCGTGCACGGCGCGATCAGGCAAAAGCTCGCGGAGGGTCCCGAAGGTCGGCGCAAGCTGTTCGAGTTTGCCGTGTCCGTCGGATGGGCCCGGTTCGAGCATCAGCAGGGGCGGGGGCCGTGGAAGGCGGCGTTCCTGCTCTGGCCAATTCTCAGGAACCTGGTGGCGGCCAAGGTCATGGCGCGGCTTGGCGGCCGCATGCGGGCGGCGACCTGCGGTGGTGCGGCACTGTCGCCGGAGATCGCTCAGCTGTTCATCGGTCTGGGATTGCCGGTGGTGCAGGGCTACGGGCTGACCGAGGCCAGTCCGGTGGTCAGCACCAACCGGATCGAGGATAACGTGCCCGCCAGCATTGGCAAGCCGATTCCCGGCGTCCAGGTGAAGCTTGGCGAGAAGAATGCTTTGCTGGTGAAGGGGCCGAACGTGATGCTCGGTTACTGGAACAATGAAGAAGCCACGCGAGGGATGTTTACGCCCGACGGCTGGCTCAATACCGGGGACACAGCGCGCATGGATGCGGACGGCCGCCTCTACATCACCGGCCGCCTCAAGGAGATCATCGTGATGTCGAACGGCGAGAAGGTTCCGCCGGTGGACATGGAGTCGGCGATCCTGCGCGATTCGCTGTTCGAGCAAGTCATGCTGATCGGGGAAGCGAGACCATACTTGGCGCTGTTCGTGGTGTTCAACCGCGACCAGTGGGCAAAGGTCGCCGCCGATCATGGTCTGGACCCGAAATCCGACGCCGTGATGTGCGGCGCCGACGCGGAGAAGATCGCACTGAAGCGCGTCCAGGCCCAGATCCGGGAGTTTCCCGGCTATGCGCAGGTGCACAGGGTGGCGATTCTGGCGAAGCCCTGGACGATCGAGAACGGGCTGCTCACGCCCACGATGAAGGTGAAGCGGGCGAAGGTGGTTGAAGCGCACCGTCCGGAATACGAGAAACTTTACGCAGGGCACTGATCCATGCCGGAAGAACAGCAGAACGTACAGCTACCCGCGGACAAGCAGCCGGTGCTGAGAGTTGTTCCCATGCCTTCGGACGCGAACTTCAGCGGCGACATATTCGGCGGGTGGATCATGTCGCAGGTCGACATTGCCGGCAGCATACCGGCCGTGCAACAGGCAAACGGCCGGGTTGCCACGGTGGCGGTCAATTCGTTCGTATTCAAGCAACCGGTGCTCATTGGTGATCTGGTGAGCTTCTATGCAGACGTGGTAAGAGTCGGCCGCACATCGATCACCGTGTCGGTGGAAGTGTTCGCCCATCGCCGATGGTTGCAGGAGATAGTAAAGGTTACGGAAGCGACGCTTACCTATGTCGCAGTTGACGAGCAACGCCGTCCGAGGCTGGTTGAGCCGGAGCGGGCGGCAAGTCGGGTCGGTTAACGCAGTTGTTCAATCACGCAGCCAACAAGGAGATGGTCATGAAGCAGAACTGGAAGAAGAAAACGCTTGCCACCGCGGTTGCGGCGGCGTTTGCAGTGGGCGCGGGCGCTGCAGGGGCAGCCGGGTTCGCGCTGATCGAGCAAAGCGGCAGCGGATTGGGCAACGCGTTCGCCGGGGCCGCAGCGGTGGCCGAGGACGCCAGTACCGTGTTCTTCAATCCAGCCGGCATCAGTCTGCTGGAAGGGCCGCAATTCGCTGCGGCCGCGCACGTGATTTCGCTGTCGGCGGAGTTTTCCGGATCGGCCACAAATCCGGTCGCGCTCGGCGGCGGAGCAGGGACCGGCGGGAATGGCGGCGACGCGGGAGATGTCGCGGTGGTTCCCAACCTGTATTTCAGCATGCCGATCGGCGAACGCCTGAGCGCAGGGCTGGGCATTGGCGTGCCCTTCGGACTGGTCACTGAATACGATGAGAACTGGGCCGGGCGTTTTCAGGGTGTCAAATCGGATCTCGCAACCCTCAATATCAATCCGTCTTTGTCCTACAAGCTGACCGATGCACTTTCGATCGGCGGGGGCGTCAACTATCAACGTCTGGAGGCGGAGCTGACCAACGCCGTGGTGTTGGGCCCGGGGACCGAAGGCGATACGAAACTTGAGGCGGACGATGATGGCTGGGGCTGGAACATCGGTGCGCTGTTCCAAGTTTCGCCGATGACGCGGATTGGTGTCGCCTATCGTTCCGAGATCGACTACGAACTGGAGGGCAATGTTACTACGACGCTGGGCGGATCCGTGGTTGGCGCCGCCAGCGGTCCGGCGCGTGCGGACGTTACGCTGCCCGATATGTTCTCGGTCAGTATTGCGCATGCAGTGTCCGATCGTCTGCAGTTGCTCGCAGACGTAACCCGGACTGGCTGGAGCAGCATTAACGAAGTTCGCGTTGTCAACACGACCAATGGAACGTTGCGGGATAATCTTGTGCTTGATTTCGACGACTCGTGGCGCTACTCGATCGGTGCGAACTACCGTTGGAGCGATGCGATGACGCTTAAGGCCGGTATCGCATACGATGAGACGCCGGTGAAGGGGGCCACCACGCGCTCGGTCAGACTTCCGGACAACGATCGCACCTGGATCTCACTGGGAGCGCAGATGAAAATTGGGCAGAGCGGCCGCCTTGATCTGGGCTACTCGCACCTGTTTATTGACGACGCCGATATCAACAATACCCGTTCGCAGCAGGCGCCAGGAAACACCACGCCGACGCCTGCTCCGTTTACGGCGACCACGGTCACCGGCACTTACGAGGGCTCGGTCGATATTTTCAGCATCCAGTACACCCACAGCTTTTAATTGATGCGGCATCGTCCGGCCGCGGCAGGCTGCTCGCCCGCCGCGGCCGGTTTTTCTGGTGGCAGCTACAACAGGCAGGACGCGTTCATGTCATTCGAATCCCCTCTCAAAGTGCGCAGGGCCGCGGTACTCGGTGCCGGTGTCATGGGTGCGCAGATTGCTGCGCACCTGGTCAACGCCAACGTGGAAACGCTGCTGTTCGAACTGGCCGCAAAAGAGGGTGATCCTAATGCCAATGTGCGCAAGGCGATCGAAGCCCTGAGGAAGCAGGACCCCGCGCCGCTGTCGACGCTGGGGCGGGCCGAGTACATTCAGGCGGCCAATTACGAACAGCACCTGCAGCAGCTTCGAGAGTGCGACCTGGTGATCGAGGCCATTTCCGAACGCATGGATCTGAAGAAATCGCTCTATGCGCAGGTAGTTCCGCACCTGGCGGAACACGCAGTCTTTGCCAGCAACACCTCGGGACTGTCGATCAACACGTTGGCCGATGCGCTGCCCGAGGCGTTGCGGGGCCGGTTCTGCGGTGTGCACTTCTTCAATCCGCCCCGCTACATGCACCTGGTGGAGCTGATTCCCGGGAAGCACACCCGGCCGGAACTGCTGGATCAGCTGGAAAGCTTTCTGACCACAGCGCTGGGCAAGGGGGTTATCCACACCAAAGACACCCCAAACTTCATCGCCAACCGGGTCGGGGTCTTCTCCATTCTCGCGGCCTTTCATCACACCGAGCGCCTGGGCCTGGGTTTTGATGAGATCGACGCGCTGACCGGTCCGCTGATCGGCCGGGCAAAGAGTGCCACCTATCGCACTGCCGATGTCGTCGGCCTGGACACTCTGGCCCACGTCATCAGCACGATGCGCGATACCCTGCCCGATGACCCCTGGCATCGCTACTACCAGCACTCGGACTGGCTGAAGGCCCTGCTGGATCAGAAGGCGTTCGGACAGAAGAGCGGTCGCGGCGTCTACCAGAAGGTGGGCCGGGAAATCCGGGTACTGGAGCGGGCTTCGGGCGACTACCGGGCGTCGGACCGAGCCGCCGACCCTGCGGTGGTCGAGATTCTCAAGACCAGGGATCCGGCCGAACGGTTTGCGCAGCTCAGGGCGAGCGCGCATCCGCAGGCGCAGTTCCTGTGGGCGAGTCTCCGCGATACCCTGCATTACTGCGCAGTGCACCTCGAGTCAATCGCCAACAATGCCCGCGACCTGGACCTGGCGCTGCGCTGGGGTTTTGGCTGGAACCAGGGGCCTTTCGAGATCTGGCAGTCGGCCGGGTGGCGGCAGATGGCGCAGTGGATCGCCGAGGATATTTCCACCGGCCACGCGATGGCGCGCGTACCGCTGCCCGCCTGGGTAACGGATCAAGGGCGCAGCGGCGTGCATGGTCCCAGCGGCTCGTTCAGTCCCTCGACCGGCGACGAGCAGCCGCGGTCGACGCTCGCGGTCTACCGGCGCCAGCCGTTTCCCGATCGCCTGGTGTCGGAGCCGGCGAGCCATGGCACCACGGTATTCGAGACCGACGCGGTGCGCATGTGGACCACCGGGGACGATATCGGCGTGCTGTCGTTCAAGTCGAAGATGCATGCGGTCGGTGAGGATGTGCTGGACGGCATCGAGCAGGCGATCGAGGCCGCAGAGCGGGAATTCAAGGGGTTGGTTATCTGGCAGACAGAACCGCCGTTCTCGGTGGGCGCGAACCTGAGCGGCGGGGGCTCGAAAAAGCCCGACCAGAAACCGTCGGCGATCGCTTCGTTCATGAAGAAGTTTCGCAAAGAGGCGGAATCGACAATCCTCAAGGTTGCCCGAAAGTTGAATGTTGCCGACCAGCTGATGGCCGGGCGGCTGGAAAAGATCGAGCAGGTCGTCGAGCAGTTTCAGAGCGTGAATCTGGCGCTGCGCTATTCGCTGGTGCCCACGGTGGCGGCGGTCGACGGCATGGCGCTCGGCGGCGGCTGCGAGATCGCGATGCATTGCGATAGAACCGTTGCTTCATTGGAAAGCTATCTCGGCCTGGTGGAAGTGGGCGTCGGACTGATCCCCGGTGCCGGCGGGTGCAAGGAGCTTGCCCTGCGCGCGGCACAGGAGGCCAAGGGCGGCGATGCGTTTCCGTTCCTGCGCAACTATTTCCAGAACGTGGCAACCGCGCAGGTCGGCAAGAGCGCCGAGCAGTCGCGTGAGCTTGGTTATCTGAGGAGCGGCGACCGCGTGGTGATGAACCGCTTTGAGCTGCTGCATGTGGCGAAAGCCGAAGTCGAGCTGCTGCACCAGGCCGGCTACCGGCCGCCGCTGCGGGCGCGCGCCATTCCGGCCGCGGGCCGCAGCGTGATTGCCACCCTCAAGATGGGTATGACGAACATGCTCGAGGGCGGCTACATTTCCGAGCATGACTACCTGATCGGCTCGAAGCTGGCGTTCGTGATGTGCGGTGGCGACGTGGAGCCCGGCAGCCCGGTGGACGAGCAGTGGTTTCTCGATCTCGAGCGGCAGGCCTTCATGGAGCTGCTGGCCACCGAAAAGACGCAGGCGCGGGTCGAGCACATGTTGAAAACCGGCAAGCCGCTGAGGAATTGACGCGTCAGGCCGGGTGAACGGATTCGGAGAGCGAATATGAGCAAGCAGGTTCAGGAAGCCTATATCGTCGCCGCGGCTCGCACGCCAGTGGGCAAAGCGCCGCGGGGCGTATTCAGAAACGTGCGGCCGGACGATCTGCTCGCCCATGCCCTGAGGGCGGCCATGGGGCAGGTGCCGTCGCTCGAGCACGGTGCGGTGGACGACGTGGTGGTGGGCTGCGCGATTCCCGAAGCCGAGCAGGGCATGAACGTTGCGCGCATCGGCCTGCTGCTCGCCGGATTTCCGAACACGGTGGGCGGTGTCACGGTGAACCGCTTCTGCTCATCGGGGCTGAACGCGGTGGCGATCGCGGCCGATCGCATCCGGCTGGGCGAGGCAGAGGTGGTCATAGGCCCGGCAACCGAAAGCAGGGGTAGGGTGGCGATCGGTGCCCGGTGGGTGGCGGAAAACGGACTCA
>CALJLA010000117.1 GCA_937983055.1 uncultured Pseudomonadota bacterium | reverse complement strand
GGGCGGCGCGTGACGACGGCGACGGCCGCGACGCGGCAGCGCAACCGGTCAACTGAAAGGAACGTGCCGATGAGCAGCAACACCGATTTCGCGCTGGCAATCGAAGGGCTCACCGTGTCCTTCGACGGCTTCAAGGCGGTCGACGACCTGAACCTGTACGTGGACAAGGGCGAACTGCGGGTGGTGATCGGCCCCAACGGGGCGGGCAAGACCACCGTGCTGGATCTGATCTGCGGCCGAACCAAAGCCTCGTCGGGCAGCATCAAGTTCAACAACCGCGAGCTCACCTCGCTGGCCGAACACGAGATCGTTCGCGCCGGCGTCGGACGCAAGTTCCAGACGCCTTCGATCTACGAAAACCTGACGGTGTTCGAGAACCTGGAGGTTTCATTCCCGCGCGGCCGCGGCGTGTGGGGAGCGATTGCCTTCCGACGATCGCCCGACGTGGTCGAGCGGGTGCGCCAGGTGGCGGAGGACATTTTCCTGTCCGACGCGCTGGAATTGCGCGCCGAAGAGCTGTCCCACGGCCAGAAGCAGTGGCTGGAAATCGGCATGCTGCTGATGCAGGAGCCCGAGCTGCTGATGCTGGACGAGCCGGTCGCCGGCATGAGCGTGGCCGAGCGAAAGCGCACCGCCGAGCTGCTCAACCGCATCAGCCGGAACCGCTCGATGATCGTCATCGAGCACGACATGGAGTTCGTCAAGGACATCGCCGATCGCGTGACGGTGCTGCACCAGGGCAGGGTGCTGGCCGAGGGGCGCATGGAAGCGGTGCAGTCCAATCCCAAGGTGATCGAAGTCTACCTGGGCCACTGAGGCCCGGCGCACGAGGAGCGTACATGTTCACGGTCAGCAATCTGGCGAGCGGATACGGCAGCAGCGTGGTAATACCGGACCTGTCTTTCAGCGCGGCGAAGAACGAGATCGTCGCCGTGCTCGGCCGCAACGGCATGGGCAAGACCACGCTGTTCAAGAGCCTGATCGGCGTGCTGCCGGCCCGCAACGGCAAGGTCGAAGTCGACGGCGTCGACGTGACCGCGATGGAAAGCCATCAGCGCGTCGGCCGCGGCATCGCCTACGTGCCGCAGGGGCGCATGGTGTTTCCCACGCTGTCGGTCGAGGAGAACATCCGCACCGGCTTGCGGGTCACCGGCGAAAGCGAGGTGCCGGAAGACCTCTACAGCCTGTTTCCGGTGCTCCACGAGATGCGCCGCCGCCGCGCGGGGAATCTCTCCGGCGGCCAGCAGCAGCAGCTGGCGATCGCGCGCGCACTGGCGACCCGGCCGAAGGTGCTGCTGCTCGACGAGCCGACCGAGGGCATTCAACCCTCGATCATCAAGGACATCGCCAGGAGCCTGCGCGAGATCCGCAAGCTCAAGGGACTCACCATCCTCGTTTCCGAGCAGGTGCTCAGCTTCGCGCGGGACGTGGCCGACCGCCTGCTGGTGATCGACAAGGGCCGCTTTATTCACGAGGACAGCCGGGACGCCGTCGACAGCAACAAGATCGCCGGCTACCTGTCGGTTTGACGCGTCGCGCAGGCGGGCGAACCCGCCTGCGCGCGTTAGTTGGAGCCGTTTCAGCAACTCACTCTTCGAGAGGAAAAAATGCCAGACACCGTCACCACCCGAAAGTCGCCGGAAGCGCTGATCAAGATCGATCTGTCCAAGTCGCCGTACGAAAACGACATGATCCATAACCGCTGGCATCCGGACATTCCGATGGTGGCGTGGGTCAAGCCGGGCGACGACTTCGTCGTCGAGACTTATGACTGGACCGGCGGATTCATCAAGAACAACGATTCCGCCGACGACGTGCGCGACATCGACCTGTCGATCGTTCACTTCCTGTCCGGCCCGATCGGCGTCGAGGGTGCCGAGCCGGGCGATCTGCTGGTGGTCGATCTGCTCGACATCGGCGCGCTGCCGGAGAGCCTTTGGGGCTTCAACGGTTTCTTCTCGAAGAAGAACGGCGGCGGCTTCCTCACCGATCACTTTCCGCTCGCGCAGAAGTCCATCTGGGATATCAGCGGCCTGTACACCCACTCGCGCCACGTGCCCGGCGTGCAGTTCGCCGGCCTGATCCATCCCGGCCTGATCGGCTGCCTGCCGGACCAGAAAATGCTCGAGACCTGGAACAAGCGCGAGGTGGATTTCATCGCCACCCAGCCCGACCGGGTGCCGCCGCTGGCCAACCCGCCGTTCGCCAAGACAGCGCACTGCGGCCGGGCGAAGGGCGATGCCAAGGCCAAGGTCGCGGCAGAAGGCGCCCGCACCGTGCCGCCGCGCGAGCACGGCGGCAACTGCGACATCAAGGACCTGTCGCGCGGCTCGAAAATCTACTTCCCGGTCTATGTAAAGGGCGGCGGGCTGTCGCTGGGCGACCTGCACTTCAGCCAGGGCGACGGCGAGATCACCTTCTGCGGCGCCATCGAGATGGCGGGCTGGGTGCACATGAAAGTGGACGTCATCAAGGGCGGCATGGAGAAGTACGCGATCAAGAACCCGATCTTCAAGCCCAGCCCGATTACACCGAACTACCGCGACTACCTCATCTTCGAGGGCATTTCGGTCGACGAATGGGGCAAGCAGCACTATCTCGACGTGCATGTCGCCTACCGCCAGGCCTGCCTCAACGCGATCGAGTACCTGAAGAAATTCGGCTATAGCGGCGCTCAGGCTTACTCGATTCTCGGCACCGCGCCGGTGCAGGGCCATGTAAGCGGGGTGGTGGACATTCCCAACGCCTGCGCCACGCTGTGGCTGCCGACCGAGATCTTCGACTTCGACGTGATGCCGAGCGCGGCCGGGCCGGTGAAGCACATCAAGGGCGGGGTCGACGTGCCGATCTCGCCGGACAGGTAAGCGGAGGCGCGCGATGCCTGTCTACGAATATGCCTGCGAGGATTGCGGCGGTTTCACCGCCGTACGGCCGATGGCCGAACATCGCGCGCCGCAGCCCTGTCCGGGCTGCGGCGTTCCGGCGCCGCGGGCGCTTCTCACGGCGCCGGCATTCTCCGCCCTGCCGGCAGCGACCCGCCAGGCGCATGCGACAAATGAGCGCAGCGCGCACGCCCCGAAGACCGCCGCCGAGTATGCTGCGGGCAAGCGTCATGGTCCCGGCTGCGGCTGCTGCGGTACCGGTAAAAGCAACGCGGTGAAAGCGCCCGACGGCTCGAAGATATTTCCGGCCAAGCGGCCGTGGATGATTTCTCACTGACCGCCAGGGGTGCGTGAGGCGCGAGAAAAGCTGGCGCGCGCGTGCGCGCGGCCTTCTGAACTCGCGCCTCGCGCCTACGCGGCCTTGATGACGACCTTCCCGAGGTGTGACGCCTTGGCGAGGTGCCGGGAGGCGGCCACTGCTTCGTCAAAGCCGAACACGCGGTCGATCACCGGCAGAATCTTGTGCTGCTCCACGGAGGCGCACAGGCGTTCCAGCATCACGCGGCTGCCGACATAGATGCCCTGCAGTCGCGCGCATTTCGCCAGCACCGGCAGGAAATCGATATCGCCTCTCAGGCCAGTCAGCACGCCGATGATGTTGATCTGCCCGTGCAGCGCGACGCACTGGATGGACTTCTGCAGGGTGCCTGTGCCGCCCACTTCGAGAATGTGGTCGGCGCCGGCGCCGCCGGTCAGTTCGAGCACATCCTTTTCCCAGTCGGGGCGGCGCTTGTAATTGATCATGCCGTCGGCACCGGGCACGCGGGTGAGCTTCTCGTCGCTCGATGAGGTGATGAAGGCTTTCGCGCCGTAGGCCTTGGCGATCTGGAGGCCGAACATCGATACCCCGCCGGTGCCGAGCAGCAGCACCGACTGGCCTTCGCGGATACCGCCGCTCTCCACCAGCGCATGCCAGGCGGTGACGCCGGCGCAGGGCAGAGTGGCCGCCTCTTCATAGGTCAGGCTGTCGGGAACACGCACCACGCCTTCTGCGGACAGCGCCGCGTATTCGCAGAGCACGCCGTCGATGCCGCCCCCAAGCGCGCTGCCCATCGCCGGAAAGGTCAGCGGTCCATCGATCCAGCCTTGAAAGAAGCTGGTCATGACCCGGTCGCCCGGCCGGAAGCGGGTGACGTTGCAGCCCACCGAAACCACCTCGCCGGCGCCGTCCGAGACCGGAATCAGCCGGTGCGCTCCCGCCGCCACCGGATACAGATGATTAATGATCAGCAGATCGCGGAAGTTGAGCGACCAGGCATGCATGCGTACCAGCACCTGGTCGTCGCCGGGCTCGGGCTGCGGGCGTTCGCCGGCCTCGATCGCGTCGAAGCCCTTCCGGTTGAGGTCGAGTTCGTAGGCTTTCACTGTTCTTCTCCAGTTCGGTTGCGTTCAATTGGTGGTTCGCGACCGCGCGTATCGCGGCGTCCATGTGTCCTGGCCGCACCCGACCGCGCGGGCTGGGGTCACTTTCCGGATATGTCGGCCGTTTACTGCAGATCGGCCGCGAGCTGCTTCAGTTCGTTCAGCGGCACGATCGCGAGCGTTGCCTCATGCGTTGCCGCCAGGTACACGGGCGGCGCCACGCCGGCCGCGTACGCCTCGCGCCAGCGCGCCGCGCAAAGGCACCAGCGGTCGCCTTCGCGCAGCCCGGGGAAATCGAATTCCGGGCGCGGCGTGACCAGATCGTTGCCGCGCGAAAACGAAAACCGCAGAAAAGCCTCGGTCATGCGCGCGCACACCGAGTGCATTGCGGGGTCATCAGGCCCGGTATGGCAGCAGCCGTCGCGGAAGAAGCCGGTCAGCGGCTGCTCGCTGCACGACTGCAGCGGACCGCCGAGCACATTGCGGGCGGATCGCCCGGGTGAATGCGGATCGAAGGGCATCGGTTACCTCGATAAAACACATGGCAGACAACTCAAATCATCTCTAAGGAAGCGATTCTATCGCCCTGTCCTGACGGCTGTTTTCAGCGGCCGTCAGCTGACCATTCGCGGCAAGACGGTCGCCCACCGGCGACGCGTGACGGCCTGGAGTGCGCGCTTGCCCCGCTGCGGTGCGCTGCGCTAGCCGTTTAAGAACAGCAGCCTAGAACGCTCTGTCGTACCGCTGCGACAGTCGGTTGATGCCGCTGCGTGCTGGCCCGGCCGTTGCAGATCAGCAGCTATCTAACGCGAGCGCACCCCGAACTCGAGGCTGTCTGGCGGCCTTCGGCGGTGCCTGCACAGGGGGAAACATGTCGTTCCTGGAGTCCTTGCTGATCTGGCCGGACCGGCCGGCGCCATCGCTGCTGGTGCTGTTCGTCATCCTGCTGCCGTTTCTCTATGTGGCGCGCGAGCCGATGCAGGTGCTGCTGCGCCGCCTGGCGCGCGCGCTCGCAAATCCGCTGCGCCTGGGCGCGCACTGGCTGGCGGATGCCGCATCACGCATGCAGGCCCGCAACCGCGAGGTGCTGCTTGCCAACGGCACGCGCGATGTCAGGCTGACCATCGAGCGGGAGTTCGAGCGCGTCACGACGCTGGTGCAGCGCGACCTCGAAGGCTATCCGGCGCTGCAACGCCGCCTGATGGACGAGATCACCCGCATCGAGGAAGACTACCGGCGCAGCGGAGAGGTTCCGCCGCCGCCGCCGGAGTGGGTAAAAGCCGTTGACGCGGTGGCCAAGATTAGGGCAAGCGGCGACGGCGTGGTCGAGCACATCCTGTCCGAAATCCGCGATTCGATCGACTCGATCTACCGAAAGGTGCTGGCGGAATACCGCGGGGCGTATCAGCAGCGTCACCACATTCTCAAGCGCGTGCTGCCGTTCTGGCGCGCCTGCGCCCAGACGCTCGTTCAGGTTGAGCGCAACATCAATGGCCTGCATGCGAGCGCCGACAAGATCGACCGCAACGTCGACCGCCTCGAAGGCATTCTCGCCAACCGCAAGGACACCGAAAGCGTGCTCACCGCCTCGGCCACGACGCAGTTCCTGGTCTCGGGCCTGGTGATGCTGATCGCGGCTGGCGGCGCCTACGTCAACTTCAAGCTGATCGCACTGCCGATGTCGGCGATGGTGGGCGGCGGCGATTATGTCACCGCCACCCTGCGCGCTTCGGAAGTGGCGGCTCTGGTGATCATTCTGTTCGAGGCGCTGATGGGCCTGTTCCTGATGGAGACCCTGCGCTTCACAAGCCTTTTTCCGCTGGGCAACATCACCGAGCGGATGCGCCGCTGGCTGATGTGGGTGTCGCTGGCGATCCTGCTGGTGCTGGCCGGCGTCGAGGTGGCGCTGGCGGTGATGCGGGACCAGATCGTGGCCGCTGACGTGGCGCTGAAGCAGGCGCTGGTCGATGGCAGCGTGGTGGTGCCGGAGAACGGGTGGGTTACTCGCATTCCGACCTTTGGCCAGATGATCCTCGGCTTCACGCTGCCGTTCGCCCTGGCTTTTGTCGCCATCCCGCTCGAGTATTTCGTGCACTCCTCGCGCGCCGTCGGCGGCGCCTTGATGGTGCTGCTGATGCGCGCGGGCGCGTTCCTGCTGCGGCTGGGCGCCAATCTGTGCCGCGAAGCTGGCCGTCTCGCGGTCGTGTTCTACGACGTGCTGATCTTCGCCCCGCTCGCGATCGAGCGCTGGGTTCAAAAGGCCCGCAAGCAGGCGCCGTCTGCTCCGAAGGAGCGGCCGATGCACGGTTTCGGCAAGACTTCGGCGCGCACTGAGGAGGCGCTATGAATCTGCGTGTCCTGTTGTGGCCTGCCCTGTTGATGCTGGCTGCGGCGCTGGCGGGCTGCGGCCCGAACACCAGCCAGCGGCAGGCCGTGTACGTGCTGATCGATACCTCCGGCACCTACGCGAAGGAGGTGGCCAAGGCGCGGGCGGTCGTCAATTATGTGCTGGGCACGCTTGAGCCCGGCGACGCGCTGGCGGTTGCCCGGGTCAAGAGCCGCAGCTTCAGCGAAAAGGACATCGTCGCCAAGGTCACGCTGTCGACCGACCCGCTTCAGGCGAACGCGCAGAAGCGCACCTTCAGCGAGCAGATCGACAAGTTCGCCAAGACAACCGAAGTCAAGTCGGGCAGCCGCTACACCGACATTACCGGCGGCCTGATACAGGCCGCGGAGTTTCTCGCGGAAACCGGCGCGGGGCAGCGGACGGTGGTGATCTTTTCCGACATGCAGGAAGACCTCGACAACGGCGCGGTGCGCGATTTCCCGATCAAGCTCGACGGCATCCGCATCGTGGCGCTTAACGTCACCAAGCTCGATGCAGACAACGTCGACCCGCGCCGCTACCTCGGCCGCCTCGAATGGTGGGAAAAGCGCACCCGCTCGGCCGGCGCCGCCGACTGGCGTGTGGTCAACGACATGGAGCATCTCGATCGGATTTTCGCGCGTCGCGGCTGAGCGGCGGCGCGAATCAAGGGCAGCCCCGGGCGGAGGCAGAGGCACTGTTCGGACTGCGGGGGGGCACCAGGACGGCCGGGCAGACGGGGATCTGCCCGGCCAATTCTGGTGCTCTTCTGTTTTCTACAGAACGCAGGAAATGGCTTCGGGCGGCACCGCAAAGGCGACGATCCAGTATGCCTGGCCACCGAAATCGAACTCGCCAACCAGCGACATTCCCGCCCCCTCAACGTGGGCGGCCAGCGAGCGGGCATTGCTCTTCGCGATGAATCCTGCGGCGGTTTCGAACCGTCCCTTCAGCTCGGCCTTGAGCCCTGCGGACATGGCGCGAAACACGCCGGTTCCGCGGTCGCGGCGGTTCACGCACACCGGCCCGTAGATGGCCGTCGCATCGGACGCCAGAGGCCGCCCGATCAGTGACAGCCGCGGGAATGCCGCGACCATCGCCTCGATGATCAGCACCCCGCGGTTGAAGGCCTGCGTCGAGCAGCAGGCGTAGCCGGTGACGCGGCTGCCGTCGGCGGCGACGACCACTGCGCCGCCGGCATTCATCTGCTCGAACTGTTCGCGCCGGAAACGCACGGAAAGGAAGCCGTCTGCGCGCTCCGCGGCGGGCAGGTTGTCGTGCAGGTTGGCTTCCTGCAGGGCCAGCACGGCGTCCCAGTCGCCGGCCTGTGCGCGCCGGATCTTCATCCTGCCAGCGCGCGGTCCGCGACGAACGGATTGGAGCGCCGCTCCTCGCCGAAGGTCGATGTCGGACCGTGCCCGGGCACGAAAGTCACGTCGTCACCCAGCGGCCATAGCCGGGTGGTGATGGAGCGGATCAGGGTGTCGAAGTCGCCGCGCGGAAAGTCGGTGCGGCCGATCGAGCCGCGAAACAGCACATCGCCTACCAGGGCAATGCGCAGTGCGCGCTGAAAAAAGATCACGTGGCCCGGCGTATGGCCCGGGCAGTGCCGCACTTCCAGCGTGGTCTCGCCGAAGCTTACCGTGTCGCCGTCGTCCAGCCAGCGGTCGGGCACGAACGACTCCAGCGCGCCGAATCCGTAGCGCGCACCCTGCTGCGGCAGCTGGTCGATCCAGAACGCGTCGTCCCGGTGCGGCCCCTCCACCGGCAGGTTTAGCTGCGCCCGCAGTGCCGCGGTGCCGCCGCAGTGATCGATATGCCCGTGGGTGAGCAGGATCTTCTCCAGTTTCGCGCCAGACCTTTCCGCCGCTGCGAGCACCCGATCGAGGTCGCCGCCCGGATCGACCACTGCGGCGCGTCCGCTGCGCTCACAGATGAGCAGCGAGCAGTTCTGCTGAAACGGCGTGACCGGAATGATGGCGACCTTCATCGGTGCGAAAGGGCGCGCCCCAGCCGTTCGAGGCCTTGCTGCAGCCGCGCGTCTGATGCGGCGAAACACCAGCGCACGAAGCCTTCGCCTTCCGGGCCGAAGGCGATGCCCGGCGCCAGGCCCAGCCCGAAGTCGGCGATCAGGCGCTTGCAGAAAGCGAGGCTGTCGCCCGCGCCGGAGACGCGGAAGAACGCATACATCGCGCCGCGCGGCGATGCCGCCTCGACGCCCGGCAGGCCGCGCAGGCCGTTGAGCAGAAGGTCGCGTGCATGCCGGAGCCGCGCATTGAATTCGTGGGTGACCGCTTCGCCACCGTCGAGCGCGGCGACACCGGCGCGCTGCACGAAACTGGGGGCGCAGGAGGTGTTGTACTCGATCAGCGTCGCCATATGCCGGGTGAGCGCTTCCGGCATCGCGATCCAGCCCAGCCGCCAGCCGGTCATCAGCCAGGCCTTGGAGAAGGTGTTGACGCTGACCACCCGGTCCTCGGGGTCGGCGAGCGCCAGAAACGACGGTGCGCAATCCGCGTCGCCGTCGAAATAGAGCCGCTCATAGGCGTCGTCCGCGACGATCCAGATGCCGTGGCGCCGGCAGTGCTCGAGGATCGCCTGCTGCGCGGCGCGGTCGATGGTCCAGCCCGTCGGATTGTTCGGCGAGTTGATGTAGACCGCGCGTGTTTGCGGGGTAAGCGCTGCGAGAAATCGATCCAGGTCGAGCGCCCACCCATTCGGCGAGAAATCCAGCGCGAAGGTGACTGCGTCCGCCCCGAGGATCTTCGGAATCTCGACAAGGTTGGGCCACACCGGCGTGACGATCACGGCGCGATCGCCATGCCCGACCAGCGCCTGAGTCACCAGCATCAGCGCCGACATGCCCGAGTTGGTGACCGCGATGCGATCTGGCGAGGTGGTCTTGTGCAGCCGCGACAGGTACCCGGCCACCGCCTCGCGAAGCTCCGAAATGCCGAGGTTCTGCGTGTAGAAGGTGTCGCCGTTGTTGAGCGCGTCGATCGCAACCTGGCGGATGAAGCCGGGCGTCACCTGATCCGGCTCGCCGAACCAGAATGCCACCACATCCTTCCGGCCCATGCCGGCGTTGGCGACTTCACGGATACGCGAGGCGCGCAGGCGCTGCACGGCCTCGCGGGCGGTCGGTGGAAAGGCTTGCATGTCGCGCGGCGTCCGAAAAAAGGGCGCCATTGTCGCACGGCGCGCGGGCGCGGCGGGTCGGGGCGACGAGCGGCAAGCTCGCGCCTCGCATCCTGATCGGTCCGAACGTCCACCGGAAAACGCTCGACTGACGCCCCTGCGTGCGAGAACCGGTGCGACGGGCGCATGCTGCTGTGCTAGTCTGGGCTGCAGTTACACCATTGCAGCGAACATTCGTCCATTTGGTCACCAGCAGGGGAGGAGAGCGCTAATGTACGTCACCAGGTTGTTCAAGATTCTGGCGGTCGTTCCGTTTGTCGCGGTGCCGGCGGCGCCGGCGGTTGCGGCGGACATCGAGGCCGGCAGGACCAAAGCATTTGCCTGCACCTCCTGTCATGGCGCGGACGGCATCAGCGTCAGCCCGGCGATTCCCAACCTTGCCGGACAGAAGGCGGCCTACATCGTCAAGCAGCTCAAGGCCTTCAAGTCGGGCGCGCGCACCGACATGATGATGAATGCCATGGCGGCGCAGCTTTCCGACGCCGATATAGAAAATCTTGCGGCGTTCTGGAGCAGTCTGCCGGGCGCCCCGGCCAGTACGGTCTCGAAAGTGCCGCCGCACATCGAGAAGACGCGAATGACCTTTCCGGAAAACTACCGCCGGGACTTCGTGCACTACCACACGATCAACTTCCCGGACCGTGGGCAGGTGCGCAAGTACTTCGCCAGCAAGGCCGCGCTGGATGGCGTTCGGGACGGCGCTTCGATGCCCGATGGCGCCGCCATTCTGGTGGAGGTCTACAGCGCGAAGACGGATGCGGAGAAGAAGCCTGTCGTGGGCGCCGACGGCTTTTTCGAAGCGGACAAACTGCTGCTCTATACCGCCATGGAAACTCGCGCCGGCTGGGGCAGCGAGTTTCCGGACCTGCTGCGCAACGGCGACTGGAACTATGCCATCTTCAATACCGACAAGACAGTGCGCCCCGGCGTGAATCAGGCCGAATGTCTGGCCTGCCACAAGCCCTTGCACGACGACGCCTATCTGTTCCTGATCAAGCCGCTGCAGCAGAAGGCGCGGGCGCAGCGCTAGGGACGACAAAAAAAGAGGCCGGTCCACGGAGCGGACCGGCCATGGCGGCGGGGAGGGAACCGACGCCCCATTCAGGGGCTCCCCGCGCGCAAGCGGGATCAGGCGGCAGACGGCCTCGGGGTGGCCAGGCCGATGCGGCGCTGGATGATCTGGTCGCAGACGGTAGCGCTGCGGGCCAGGGCGGCAATCAACGGCTGGTCGGCTTTGGCGGGCGCGGCAGCAGAGGCTGCGGTTTGGCGCTCGAGCGCGGCCTGAAAGGCGGAAGCGAGTGTCCTGGCATTCATCTGCGACTCCCTTGCGGTTGATCTGCCGTCCCCGGTGCGAGAGGTCTCGCGAATCCCGTCGGCGTGCAGCCATGTTCCATAGGTATCGCGGTGCGGTAAACGGCTTCGCAAGGGGTTGATACCGGCGCCCCTGCTGGTATCAAATAGTGCGACTTTTCGTTGGTTGACCGGGGTCGGGAATGTCCCAGACGGCAGCCTTGGTGGGCGAGCTCAAGCGGGTGCTGAAGGCCCGCAAGCTGACCTACGCACAGGTCGCCAAAGCGCTTGCGCTGAGCGAGGCTACGGTCAAGCGCATGTTTTCCCGCAACGACTTCTCGCTCGAGCGTTTCGAGCAGGTCTGCCAGCTGGCCGGCGTGAGCGTTTCTGAGCTGGCCCGGGAGGTGGACCGGGAGCGCAACTTCCTGACGGGGCTTTCGTTGGCCCAGGAAAAGGAGATCGTCGGCAACCCGAAGCTTTTCCTGGTTGCCGTGTGCGCCCTCAACCACCTGAGCCTCGAGCAGATCGTTGCCCACTATGATCTTGGCAAGAGCGAGTGCATCCAGCTGTTGCTGCGACTGGATCGCATCGGTTTTCTCGAGTTGCTGCCCAACAATGCGATCCGGCTCAAGGTGGCCCGGACATTTGCCTGGCTGCCGGACGGGCCGATTCGCCGCTTCTTTCTGGAGCGTGCGGAGCGCGAGTATTTTCGTGGCGCCTTCGACCGCGAGGGCGAGTTCATCGCGGTCGTCAACGGCATGCTGTCGGCGGCCTCGAACGCGCAGGTTGTCGCCCGGCTCAGGCGTCTCGCGCGCGAATTTTCCGAGCTGCATGACGACGACAAGCGCCTCGCGCTGGGCGAGCGCCGGCCGGCGAGCCTGCTGCTGGCGGTCCGTCCCTGGGAACTCGACGCGTTTCACGCACTCCGCAGGCGGCGCGCCGCCAAGTGATTTGACTGCGGCAGTCGCACTTGGCTAGCATCGCCCCCTCGACAAGAATGGGGGAGCGAAGATGGCCACCGAAAAACTGCTCAATTATGTCGGCGGCGAGTGGGTAGCCGGCGCCACGTTTGCGAAGGACGTGAACCCGTCCGACACGTCGGACGTGATCGCGGAGTATGCGCAGGCCGACCAGAAGCAGACCGAGTCCGCGATCGAGGCCGCGCGTGCCGCGTTTCCCGCTTGGGCCAGCTTCAACGTGCAGGCGCGCGCCGATCTGCTAGACAAGGTGGGCAACGAGATCCTCGCGCGCAAGGAAGAGCTCGGCAAGCTGCTGTCGCGGGAAGAGGGCAAGACGCTGCCCGAAGGCATCGGCGAAGTGGTACGCGCCGCCAACATATTCAAGTTCTTCGGCGGCGAAGTGCTGCGCAGAAGCGGCGAGCTGGTGCCGTCGGTACGGCCTGGCATCGACGTCGAGATCACCCGCGAGCCGCTTGGCGTGGTCGGCATCATCTCGCCGTGGAACTTCCCGGCAGCCATTCCTGCGTGGAAGATTGCGCCGGCGCTGGCCTACGGAAACTGCGTGGTGTTCAAGCCGGCGGATCTCGTGCCCGCGATGGCGCACGCCATCGCCAGGATCATCGTCGATGCCGGTGCGCCGAAAGGCGTGTTCAATTTTGTAATGGGGCGCGGCAGCGTGGTCGGCGAAACCCTGGTCAACGATCCGCGGGTGGACGGCATCAGTTTCACCGGCTCGGTCGACACCGGGCGCAAGCTGGCGCAGAAGGTGGTCGCCCGCATGGGCAAGTTCCAGCTCGAAATGGGCGGCAAGAATCCGCTGGTGGTGCTGGACGATGCCGATCTGAAGACCGCGGTAGACAGCGCGGTCAACGGGGCTTTCTTCTCCACCGGTCAGCGCTGCACCGCATCGTCGCGGCTGATCGTGACCAAGGGCATCCACGACAAGTTCGTCGCTGCGATGGTGGAGCGGCTGAAGACGCTCAAGGTCGATAATGCGTTGAAGCAGGGTACCGAGATGGGCCCGGTGGTGGACAAGAACCAGCTCAACCAGGACCTCTTCTATATAGAGGAAGCCAAGAAGGAAGGCGGCAAGCTGGCGTTCGGCGGCAACCTGCTCAAACGCGAGACCGAGGGCTTCTACCTGGAGCCGGCGCTGTTTACCGAGACCCAGAACAAGATGCGCATCAATCGCGAGGAAGTGTTCGGCCCGGTCGCGAGCGTGGTGGCCGTCAAGGACTACGACGAGGCGCTGTCGATCGCCAACGACACGCCGTTCGGGCTCTCGGCGGGCATCGTCACAACCTCGCTCAAGCATGCCTCGCACTTCCGCCGCAATAGCCAGGCCGGTATGGTCATGGTTAACCTGCCCACCGCCGGGGTGGACTATCATGTGCCCTTCGGCGGTCGCAAAGGTTCGAGCTATGGCCCCCGCGAGCAGGGCCGCTACGCGCAGGAGTTCTTCACCGTGGTGAAGACGAGTTACGTGCTCGCCTGAAAGGAGCCGCCATGAAAAGCCTGTCCCGGTCGCTGCTGTGCGTGATGGCGTTGCTGGTCTGTCTGCCCGAGCCGGTATTCGCCGAGCCGCCGCCCTGGGCGCCGGCACATGGCTGGCGGAAGAAGCGCGACCCCGCCTACGTGGGATACGAAGGCCGGCGCTGGCCCGCTGACTATGGCGTCATTCGCGGCAACTGCGACCGCGAGGCGATCGGCGCGGTGCTGGGTGGCGTGGTTGGTGGGGCGGTTGGCGCCCGAGTTGGCAGCGAGCGCGACCGGCCGGTCGCGATTCTGGTCGGCTCGGTGATCGGTGCCGTGATCGGCGCCGAGATCGGCCGCCGCATCGACGACAGCGACCGTGCCTGCGTTGGCCATGCGCTCGAGCTGACCGACGGCGGCCGGCCGGTCATGTGGGAAAACCCGACCACCCGTGCGACATTCGTCCTCACGCCGTTGTCGACGTTTACCCGGGGCGATGCCCCATGCCGCGAGTTCTCCCTCGAAGTGAGGGCGGAGGGGCAGCGCGACGTCGGCCGGCAACAGGCCTGCCGCGCAAAAGACGGTCGCTGGGAGATCGTGCGACGCTGAGCATTCCGCTGCAGCGCAAGAGATAAGGGCGTCCCAGGACGCCCTTTTTCTTTTGCGCAGGCACGGCGGCGGGAAGATGATACGAAAGGGAGGAGAACCAGCGATGCGAGTCGCCAGGTCAGCCGCAAGCGCATGCCGGGCGCCGATGGTGGCGCTGGCGCTGCTGGCGTCCGCCGGATGTGCAACTGCACCGCAGGTGCCCACCGCGGCCGATCTCGCGGGCGGGCCCGGTGAGGTGCTGGTCGTGGCGGCGCCTGCCATCCCGGTCCTCGACCTCGATCCGTTGCGCGGTCAGCGCGCCCAGGCGGCTGCCGGAGCCGGTTTCGATGCGCTGGCCGAATGCATTACGGAATTGTTCGGCAAGAGCACCTGCAGTGGTGCGATATGTGGTGCCGCGGTGATCGTCGGTATTGGCTTTTGCGGCGGCGCATCGCTTGCCGCCGCAGGCGCCGACGTGGCGATCGCCCCCGGCCGACCCGAAATCGACAGGGCCGTAAGTGCGTTTCGCGAGGCGGTCGACGCTGGCGCAGTGCAGGCTGCGCTACGAGACGAGGTGGCCCTCAATATCGAGCGGCACGGAGAGGAGTTTCTCGCGCGCGCGCCAACCGCCGCAGTGGCCGATTTGCACCGCGGCGGCGATCTGCGGATGCTGCGCGCGGCGGGCATCGGGGCGGTGCTGGAAACCCAGCTGACGCGCGTCGAGTTTGTCCGGGGCACGCATTCAGCCGAGTTCCAGTTGCAGGTCAAAGCCAGGGCGCGTGTGCTGGCCACTGAAGACGGTGCGCGACTGTTCGAGGGCGATTTCGTCCATATCGGCGAACGTCTGCCGGTGCCGCAATGGTCCGCACGGGGCGGTCAGCGTCTGCTCGATGCGCTGGCGCGCGCGTACGCAGTGCTGGGCGCGCAGATCTTCGACAGCGCGTTGCGCCTCCACCCGTTTCCGGACAGCGCCATGCAATCCGCCGGGCCGCTGTCGGCGGCTTTTGGTCTGGCGCCTGTCTACCCTCTGACGCGCGGCCAGTTGAGCGGCGAGCGACTAGTCGGGCCGGCGTTCGAGTGGAGCGAGGTCGGTTCGCTGCGACCGGAACTGCGCTGGCAGGCGTACCCGCGCGATGCCGATCGCCGCGTTGCGCCTGCCGACATGGCGCGCGTGGCCAACGTACGCTACGACGTGATCATCGCTCGGGAAAACGAGGGTCTGCCCGGCGAACTCGTGTATCGGCGCGATGGTATTCCGGCGCCGGCACACCGGATCGATGGCGAACTGCAGCCGGGGGCGCGCTATTTCTGGAGCGTGCGCGCGACATTCGACCTTGACGGGCGGCGCCGGGTCACGCCGTGGGCATCCGTCCGGGCGCCGGGCGCGGCCATTCCGACGGTGCCCCATGCCGACCTGTATCGCTTCAGAACACCTCGCTGAAGTACTGCCCCGGCGCGGCTCAGAACCTCACATGGAAGCCGACCTCCGGGTAGGTCTGGGAACAGTTGCGATAAGTGGCGCGCTGGCAGTTCTCGATGCGCTCGTACACCAGGCCGACCCCGAGGCTCGCGTTGTGGCTGACGGCAAAATAGGCGCCGCCCTTCGCGCCATAACTGTTGCGGTCCGGCAGGCCGTCGTAAACGGTGCGCGAATAGAATCCGCCGACGTAAGGCTGAACCGGCGCAAGCTGGTACCACACATAGCGTACCTCCGGCGTCAGCTTGTAGATGTCGGGGTCGTTCCCGCGCCACAACTCGCCGGCAAGCGCGACCTCGAACCCGTCCGCCGCGTAGTAACCGAAACGGCCGCCCACGACGGTGTAGTCTCGATCCAGCGCGCGGCCCGCCCCCAGCGTGATACCGATATTCGACGAGCCCCTGTCGAACGCGGCCGTCGGTGACACGGCAGTCCCCAGCGCAAGCGCCACGACTGCCGTTCGCAGCGCGGCACCTGCGGTACGTTTGATGCGGGCATTCATTGCAGATTCCCCTTCCAGAATTGTCCGCGGGTTTGATGTCGTCATGGCGGTCGCGGTTCCCGGGTGCGTGCCCGCGAAACGTCTCCATCCGGCGACGTGTGCCGCCAGGCGGCCTGCGGGAAGGTGCGCGCGGCCGCAAGCCGGTCCGGGCGTCAGGAAAGTCCTGAAGCGGAGCCCATTGGGCTTCGTTTTCCTTTGGTCGCGTTGCCGCCGACCTCGCACGCCGGGCGGCCGGTGCTGTAAGGGCCTCGTGGGACCCGCGACCAATAGGCGGGTCCAATGGCCGAACCCCAGCAGCGCCGGGGCACCGCGGACCTGGGCACACGATCCAGCCGGGCTTCGGCGTCGCACCACCGGGCCGAAACCGGTCGAGACCGCTGCATCTGCCGCGCGGAACGGGCCGTATCGCGAATCGCTGGAAGGAAGTTTTCCATCAACGCTTTGAGTGAGGAGATGAAGATGCGTGCTATGACGACACTGATCGCGGCCGGGCTGGCGCTCGGCGCATCGATGGTATATGCCGGTGAAGGTGGACGGGGCGAGTTTGGCGAACAGTGCGCCTATGGCCTGAGCCAGGGCCAGCGGGTGCAGACCGACTGCTCCATCAACTTTGTCACCGATCGCGGGACCATGCTGTGCTTCATGGATCAGAAGAGCGCAATCAAGTTCATGACCAATTTCGAGCAGAACCTGAAGAAGGCGCGCGCGGCCTACAGCCGCGGCTGAGCGGCGCTCGCGCCGGCCGGTTGGGTGCAGTGCTCACTGCACCCCCGGCATTTCCACCCACCGTATTGCCGTGCGGAACACGTCGCATCCGCGTTGGTACCCACGCCGTCCATCGCCCGGATACGCGACTGCGCCAGTCAGATCCCCTCTTGTAGTGAGCCGGTGACCCGGTCTGGCGCGGCCGGGTGCCTCGCCCCCGCGGCCCGATAGCGCCCACTGAATCCGGAATCGCTTTCACCACGTAAATAGAGTTGCAGCAGCGTTCTTTGATTCAATGTACCCATCTGAAAGATCTGAAAGAGGAGACCCTTATGCGTGCAATCAACACCCTCATCGCCGCCGGCCTGGCGCTCGCAACCTCGATGGCCATCGCCGGGGAGGGCGGCCGCGGTGAATTCGGCGACCAATGTGCCTACGGTCTGTCGCAGGGCATGAAAGTGCAAACCGATTGTTCGATTCATTTCGTTGATGGTCGCGGCAAGAAGCTCTGCTTCAGCACCCAGCAGAACGCCGTCAAGTTCATGACCAATTTCGAGAAGAATCTGAAGGCTGCCGAAAAGAACGCCAGCCGCGGCTAAGCCGCCCGTTCAACGGCCGGATAGGGTGCGATTCCCGTCGCCCCACCGGCCGTTTTCCCGACCGTGTTCGCGCCGTGCGATTTGGCGGAACCGTGCCTTCATTCCCGCAGTCCATCGCCAGGGTACGCGGCCGCGCTACTCAAAATCCATTCAACAGTGACTCGGGCACCCGGCCGTCCATGGCCGGTGGACCCGCGTCGGCAACGACTTGGAGAATGAGCATGAGAGTACTGAATGTGGGCGTGGCGACGGCGCTTGCGCTGGGCTCGTCGGTGGCAATGGCGAACACGCAGTTCGACAAACACTGCGCATGGGGCCTGAGCCAGGGCAAGAAGGTGAAGACCGATTGCTCCGACTTCATTGCCGACAACCGCACCGGCAAAGTCTATTGCTTCAGCAACAATCAGGTGAAATACCAGTTTTTCTCGAACTACGAGGACAACATCAAGAAAGCCGATAAGACCTTCGGCAGGGCTTGACCCGGGTCCTTGCTATCTCCGGGAACGCGCGGGGCGCCAGGCCCCGCGTTTTTTTGGCTGCGCGGCGGCACGGACGCGGCTTGCTAGAATCAGGCGAACCCAGACTCCAAATAACAGGAATATGTCCGCCCGACTCTTCAGCCCCTTCGAAATGCGCGGCATTCTGCTGCCCAACCGCATTGTCGTGTCGCCCATGTGCCAGTACATGGCCTCCGATGGCAACGCAAACGACTGGCATTTGATGCATCTTGGGCAATTCGCAATGGGGGCCGCCGGGCTGGTGTTCACCGAGGCGACCCATGTGTCGGCTGTCGGGCGCATCTCGCACCGCTGCCTCGGGCTTTACAGCGACGAGAACGAGCGGGCGCTCGAACGCGTTGTCGAGTTCTGCCGCCGACACGGCGTGGCCAGGCTGGGCATCCAGCTCGCGCACGCAGGCCGCAAGGGCTCGGCGCATACACCGGCCGAAGGCGGCAAGCCGCTGACGCCCGAGGAAGGCTCGTGGACCACGCTGGCGCCGTCCGCTCTGCCGTTCGCACCTGATTGGCCGGTGCCGCAGGCGTTGCCAAGATCCGGCCTGGCCGAAATCCGGCAGCAGTTCGTCGAGGCGGCAATACGCGCGGCGCGCGTGGGCTTCGATGTCGGAGAACTGCACGTCGGGCACGGCTACCTGCTGCACGAGTTTCTGTCGCCGATATCCAATCAGCGCGACGACGAGTACGGTGGCAGCACCGAAAACCGCATCCGCTTCCCGCTGGAAGTATTCCAGGCGGTGCGCGCCGCCTGGCCCGAGGATCGACCCCTGGGCGTGCGTGTGTCCGCCACCGACTGGATCGACGGCGGGTGGACGCCGGAGGAAACCCTGGTGTTCGCACGGGCGCTGAAGGCGCTCGGTTGCGACTTCATCGACGCCACTTCGGGGCAGCTCGACCTGCGCCAGAGAATTCCATTTGCGCCGGGCTACAACGTGCGCTTCGCGGAGCAGATTCGCCATGAGACGGGCATTCCGACCATGGCGGTTGGCATGATCACCCGGCCGCGGCAGGCGGAAGCAATCGTTGCGGAAGGCCGGGCCGATCTGGTCGCCATTGCCCGGGGCATGATGGACGATCCACGCTGGGCCTGGCATGCGGCACGGGAACTCGGTGCCGAAACGGCTTACGCGCCCAACTATAAGCGTTGCCATCCGTCAGTGTGGCAGCCGTGATGGCTGTCCCGGAAAAGCGAAACGCGAGAGCAAGTAGACGCAGGCTCTAGGCTCGAGGCGCCAGGTTCCAGGAAAACACGAAAAGCAAAACACCAAGGCACGCAGTCACGAAGATATCTGTTCATGGTCTCCCGCTTTTCCTCTGTGCTCTCTGTGTGCTCTGTGGTGAGAGCTGCTTTTTTGCCGATACCGAATCCCGAGTCCTGTGTTCGTTTTCCCTGCGTGCCCTCCATTATTCAAAGCCGCGGTTATCGCGCTGAGATGAGCAAATGATCCGCACCTGCGACGACCGGGACATCGCGGCGATCCTCGAGATTGTCAACGACGCGGCCCAGGCATACCGCGGCGTGATTCCGGACGATTGCTGGCACGAACCCTACATGCCGGAATCGGAACTGAGGCAGGAACTGGCGGCCGAGGTGCGTTTTTTCGGCTGGAGCGAGCATGGGCGGCTGCTCGGCGTGATGGGGCTGCAAGCGGTGGACGATGCCGCGCTGATTCGCCATGCCTATGTGCGAACCGCAGCGCGCGGACGCGGCATCGGTTCGGCGCTGCTTGCGCATCTGCGAACCGAGGCCGCCGCGCCGTTGCTGGTGGGCACGTGGGCGGCCGCTCACTGGGCGATTGCGTTCTACGAGCGGCACGGCTTCGTGCTGAACGTGCCGGAAGAAGGCCAACGGCTGCTGGCGCGCTACTGGAAGATTTCGCCCCGTCAGGCGGAAACTTCGGTGGTGCTGTCCGACTCCCATCCATTCAGGGATATGCTCGTCGGGCACAGGAGGAGACCATGAAGCGTAAACCGGATGGATTACCCGGGCGCCGCCGGATGCTGCGCGCCGCCGGGGTACTGCCGCTGTCGGCGATTGCCGGCGGGGTGCTTATTGCACGCAGTGGGCTGGCCGCCACGCCGGAATGCCGTGAGGGCGACGAGCCAACGCCGCGGCAGACAGCGGGCCCGTTTTACAAGCCGGATTCGCCCCAACGCCGTTCGCTGGTGGACAGCGGAATGCAGGGCGCTTCGCTTGCGATCGGCGGTCGCGTATTGTCTACCGACTGCAAGCCGATTGCCGGCGCGCTGCTGGATTTCTGGCATTGCGACGGCAGCGGGCGCTACGATCTTAGGGGTTACCGCTTTCGCGGCCATCAGTTTGCGGACAGCGAAGGCCGCTATCGCCTGCAGACCCTGCATCCTGGCAACTATCCAGGACGTACTCGCCACCTCCATGTGATGGTGCAGGCGCCCAACCGCCCGGTGCTGGTCACTCAGCTTTACTTTCCGGGCGAGCCGGAGAACGCCGACGACTTCATTTTCCGTCCGGACCTGCTGATGCGCATGGCCGACGGTCGCCTCGGCGGCACCGCCAGCTTCGATTTCGTGCTCGACCTTGGGTAACTGTGGCAAAGACCGCCGAAGAAGGAAAGTGAGAGCTGCTTTTCGTATGCCCTGAGCCTAGAGTCCGTTTTTCCTGTTCAACTGGTGCGGGCGTGAACGAGCGGACCTCAACTTGCCCTGAGCGAGTCGACGATGTTCATCCGCGCCGCGCGCACCGCGGGCAGGAAACCGCCGACCAGGCCCATCGCCAGGGCGAACAGCAGGGTCTGCGCCGCGATCGCCGGCGTCAGCACGAATCCAAAGGTCAGGTCGGCGAAGGTCTGGAAGTTGGTGGTGGAAAACGAGGCTGCCTGCATGAGCGATGCACCGGCCAGCCCGGCAATGCCGCCCGCCAGCGCGAGCAGCAGCGACTCGACCATGAACGCCTGCAGCACCTCCCGGCGCTTGAAGCCGAGCGCGCGCAGGGTGCCAACCTCGCGAACGCGGTTCGCCACCGCGGCATACATGGTGATCATCGCGCCGATCATCGCGCCGATGGAAAAGATACTGGTCAGCGTCAGGCCGAGAATGGTGATGAACTTGGACAGCGCGCGAGACTGGTCGCTGTAGAACTGCCGTTCGCGCTTTACCTCCTGCGACAGCCGCGGATCGCGCTCGATGTCGGCCTTGAAGCCGGCGAAGCGTTCGCTGTCGCCCAGGCGCACCACCATCGACGAATAAACGGTGCGCCGGAATGCCTGCATCAACTGTTCGACGTCGCCCCAGATTTCAGAATCGAAGCCGCTGCCGCCGGCATCGAACATGCCTACGATGGTCCATTCGCGCTGGGCGAAGCGCAGCCGGTCGCCAATTCGGGTGCCGGAATAGCTGCCTGCCACGCTCGAGCCGACCACGATTTCGGAGGCGCCGGGGCGGAACATCCGGCCCTCGACCAGCCTGACCTGCGGGCGCAGCGCAAAGCCGTTCGCCGAGGTGCCGCGGATCACCACGTTGGATGGCTTGTCGCGCCCAATCTTGGTCAGCGAGATCAGCACGACCGTTTCCTTGGCTGCCAGCCTGCCGCCGTCGGCGTCCAGCGCTACTGCCGGATGCATCTCGATGACTGCCGCCTGGTCCCGGTAGAGTCCGCTCTGGATCTCGGTCTGTGTACCCTTGCGGATCGCGACCACGTTATCGTGCTCGCCGGTGGTAACCAGGGTGCGCTTGAGACCGGCATCGAGCATCAGTACTGCCGCGAAGACGAACACCACCAGCGCCAGGCCACCGGCGGTGAGCAGAGTGGTGACCCGCCGTGTCCACAGGTTGCGTGCGATATAGCTGACCGGTACCGACATGATTTCGGGGTGTCGCGGCGCTCCGCCTTAACCGATCGCCCGTAATCCGTCCACGATTCGCACGCGTGCGGCCTGAAGGGTGGGCACGATGGCGGCGAGCACGCCAACGGTCAGAGCGGCTGCGGCCTGCAGGACCACCGTCGTCGAGGAGACCTGGAAGATCGGAAAGATGTTGCCGACCACTGCCTTGAACATCTCCGCCGCCGGCGTGGTCAGGGCCAGGCCCAGTCCGCCGCCGATGGCGCAGATCGCGAGCGACTCGCCGAGAATCAGCGCAACGATGAACCCCGGCCCGAAGCCCAGAGCCTTGAGCGTGGCGTACTCCGCGGTGCGCTCGCGCGCGCTCATCGCCATGGTGTTGGCCATCACCGCCAGAATGATCGCGATGACGACATAGGACACGATGCGGATGGCGCCGATGATCTGGTCCGACATGGCCACGAAGCCGAGCTGGAAGGCCTGCTCGGTCTCGGTGAGCGTCTCTGCCAGCGAGTTGGCGACCACTGCGTCGATGCGTTGGGAAATCGCGGCTGCGTTGTCCGGGCTGTCGATGCCCACCACATAGACGCCGACCTGGTCGGCACGCCGCGCGGTGGTCTTGCGCAGCGTCTCATTCAGATAATCCCAGTGGAACAGCATCTGGCGCGTAACCTTGGTCTCATCCGCGCCCTCGAATATGCCGCGCACGACGAACTCCCAGGTCCCGGGGTAGATCGTGCCCTGCAGCGGCAGGAGGTCGCCGACCTCGAAGCCGAACTCGTCTGCGAGCTGGCGCCCGACCAGCGCGCCCTTGCGGTCGCGCAGCCAGGCCAGGCGCTGTTCGGGCGGTACTACGAACTCCGGGTACAGGTCGAGATAGTTCGGGGACACCGCGAACTGGGCAAAGAAGTTCTTCGGTTCCTTGTACACCGCGCCGAACCAGTTCGAGTAGGCGACTTCGGTCACGCCTTCCACGCTGCGGATGCGGGCCTGGTAGCTCAGTGGCAGCGGGAACACCAGGGAGATCGAGTTACGGGTGACCAGTCGCGCATTCGAGGCAGCCTCGGCGCCGGCGAACCAGGCGCCCACCACCGTCTGCAGCAGGCCGAATGCGAGCACCGCCACCGTCAGCCCCGCGATCGTGAGCAGCGTGCGCAGCCGGTGGCGGAACGCGTTCCTCAGCACCATGCGCAGGACGTACATCGCCGCTCAGCCCTGCGGCTGCGGCTCGCCAATCAGCTCACCTTTTTCCAGGTGAACCACCGCGCGCGCGGCGCGCGCGGCGTTGGCGTCGTGGGTGACCATGATGATGGTCTTGCCCAGCTCGCGGTTCAGCCGCTGCATCAGTGCCAGCACGTCGGCGGCCGACTGGCGGTCGAGGTCGCCGGTCGGCTCGTCGGCCACGATCAGCATCGGGTCGGAGACGATCGCGCGCGCGATGGCCACCCGCTGCTGCTGGCCGCCGGACAGCTCGTTGGGATAATGCTCCAGCCGGTCGCTCAGGTTCACCATGTCCAGCGTGAGCGCTGCGCGCTCGCGTCGCTGCGCGCGCGACAGCCCGGTCAGCAGCAGCGGCAGCTCGACGTTCTCCAGCGCGGTGAGCACCGGCATTAGGTTGTAGAACTGAAAAATGAAGCCCACATGGGCGGCGCGCCAGTCCGCGAGCGCGCTCTCGGACAGGCGTGTGATGTCGATGCCGCCCACCTTGAGCGTGCCGCCGTCCGGCTTGTCGATGCCGGCGATCAGATTGAGCAGCGTGCTCTTCCCGGAGCCGGAAGGCCCCATCAGCGCGGTGAAGTCGCTGCGCGCGATATCGAGCGTGATGTCGGTCAGCACCGGGACAATCTGCTCGCCGCGCCGGTAGGCCTTGCTGAGATGGTGAATCTCGACCAGGGGCGCGCCCATCTCAGCCCTTGGCCAGCGCGATGCGGTCGCCGTCTTTCAGATGAGCGTTGGGCGCAAGCACGAGGCGCTCACCCGGCATCACGCCCTCGATCGCGACCAGATCGCCGATGGCCATGCCGGTGGATACCGGCACCGCGCGCACCCGCTCCCCTTCGATACGAAACACAAGGGCTCGCCCGTCGCGCTCCACCACCGCACTTCGCTGTACGGCCGGCCGCGGCGCGCGCTCGGCTTCCGGTACCCGCTGCGACAGGAAAGCGACCCGCGCGCTCATGTCCGGCAGCACCCGCGAATCGCTCTCCACGAAGCGTACCTTGACCAGTACCGTGGCCTTGGCGCGGTCCACCGTCGGCACCACGCGCGAGACTTCGCCGGCGAGCCGGGTGTCGGGCAGCGCGTCGAGCTGAATCTCCACCGGCTGACCGGCGGCGAGCTTGGCAAGGTTGGACTCCGACACGTCCGCTTCCACCTCCAGGGTGCTCATGTCGGCGATGGTCACCACCGCGCCCTTGCTGTCGATGGCCGAGGAGAACGGCGTGATGATGTCACCGACATTTGCGTTCTTGGTCAGTACCACGCCGTCGAAGGGCGCGCGGATTACCGTCTGCTCGACGGCGACCTCGGCCACGCGGGCGCTGGCTTCGGCCGATGCGATGGCGGCACGGTAGCCGGCAATCGCCGCCCTTGCCTTGTCGAAGCGCGCGACATTGGCGTCGTGCTGGGCGGCGGAAATGTACTTTTTCGCGAGCAGCTCTTCCGAACGCTTCAGGTTCGCTTCGGCGTCGCGCATCTCGGCGAGCCCTTGTTCCAGGTTGGCGGCCGCCACGCGGCGCTGAGCCAGCGCCTGCTCATATGCAGCGCGCACGTCCTTGCTTTCCAGCCGGGCGATGACTTCGTCTCTCTTTACCGCGCTGCCTTCCAGCACGCCCAGCCATTCCAGCCGCCCTTGGGCTTTGGACGAAATGGCCGCCTTGCGCTGAGGCACGACATAGCCGGTCGCGTTGAACAAGGTGTAGTTCTGCGACGGCCAGGCGCTGGCCACGGTCGCGACCTCCACTGTCCGAGGCGCGTTCAGCGCCCGCCAGCCCATTGCCGCGCCAGCGATCAGCAGCACCGCGACCAGACCGATCGTTTTCCACGGCCGACGGCGCCGCAGACTGCCCTCGGGCGCCATCGCGCGGTCGATCTTCAGTTTCGAGAGGTCGGCGGGTTCCATCGCATGTCCAGCGAAAAAGCGGGCCGAAGGCCGGCCGCCTGGCAAAGACCGGCATTATCCGTAAAGGTTTCAGCGCCTGAAAGCGACATCGACGCCTCGGCCGGTTGGTCGGCGCCGGAGTCGTCGTCTGTCCCGGAAACTTCTAGAATGCGGCCTGTCGTTCAGTCATCGCAACTGGAATGCCCATGCAGAAGACCGCCAGCGCCGGACTCCGCGCGCAACCGCTCGAAGCCTTCGTGTCGGCCAGGTGGGACGAAGACATCGTTCCGCAGCTGGTCGAGTACATCCGCATCCCGTGCAAGTCGCCGCACTTCGATCCTGACTGGGCGGCCAACGGCCATATCGACGCCGCGGTGGCGCTGGCCGAGCAGTGGTCCCGCGCCCAGCGCATTCCCGGGCTGAAGCTGGAGGTAGTGCGGCTCGAGGGCCGCACGCCGGTGCTGTTCTTCGAGATGGCGGGCGAGGCGCCCGGCACCATCCTGATGTACGGCCATCTCGACAAGCAGCCGGAGATGACCGGCTGGCGCGAAGGCTATGGCCCGTGGACGCCGGTGCTGCACGAAGGCAAGCTTTACGGCCGCGGTGGCGCCGACGACGGCTACGCGATCTTCGCTTCGCTCACCGCGCTGGCCGCGCTGAAGGAGCAGGGCGTCGGCCATGCGCGCATCGTCGGCCTGATCGAATGCTGCGAGGAAAGCGGCAGCTACGATCTGCCGCACTATCTCGATGCGCTGAAGCCCCGCATCGGCGAGGTCGACCTGGTGATCGGGCTCGATTCCGGCTGCGGCAACTATGATCAGCTCTGGGTCACCACCAGCCTGCGCGGCATCGCCGCCGGCACGCTGACGGTGCAGGTGCTGAACGAAGGCGTGCATTCCGGCGATGCTAGCGGCATCGTGCCCTCCAGCTTCCGCATTGCGCGCCAGCTCCTGGACCGCCTGGAAGACGCGAACACCGGCCGCATCCTGCCGAAGGAACTCCACTGCGACATTCCCGCCGAGCGTGTCGAGCAGGCAACTCTCGCCGGCAAGACGCTGGGCGATGGCATGCTGACCCGATTTCCATTCGCCGGCGGCACCCGGCCGATGACCCGCGAGCACGGCGAGGCGGTGCTCAACCGCTCCTGGCGGCCGTTTCTTTCGGTGGTGGGTGCCGACGGCCTGCCTGCGATCAAGGATGCCGGCAACGTGCTGCGACCGAAGACCGCGCTGAAGCTCTCCTTGCGCATCCCGCCGCTGATCGACGGCAAGCAGGCCACTGGGCATCTGAAGCGAATTCTCGAAACCGACCCGCCGCACGGCGCCAAGGTGAGCTTCGAGCCCGACCAGGCCGCCAGCGGCTGGCACGCCCCGGCCACCGCGCCGTGGCTGAAAGCGGCGGTCGACGCCGCCTCGAAGCAGTTCTATGGCAAGCCGGCGATGATGATGGGCGAGGGCGGCACCATCCCCTTCATGGCCATGCTCGGCCAGTCGTTCCCGAAAGCCCAGTTCCTGATCACCGGCGTGCTCGGCCCGAAATCGAACGCGCACGGGCCGAACGAGTTTCTGCACGTGCCGTATGCGAAGAAGCTGACGGCGTGCGTGGCGGGAGTGATCGCCGCTCACGCAGACCGCAGCTGACCGCGCGAACCGCGTTTGCCGCAGGTGGGCGAGACCCGTTCTGGAGCGATACGTATTTTCGTTGAAGCTAGCGCTGGTGCTTCTTCCAGTGCACCGCGCCAATACCACCCGCAAACACCAGCACCGCCATCGTCCAGAACATCGCGGCGGCGCCGAGCACCGCGCCGAAAGCACCGAACACCAGCGGCAGGAAGACCTGGTTGCTGTGAATGATGGTGGAGCGCACGCCCAGCACTTCGCCCACCCGCCCCTCGGGCGAACGCGAATGCACCAGCGACATGATGTTGGGTTGCGCCGCGCCCAGGCCCAGGCCGAGCAGAAATGCAATCACCATCAGGAATTAACCGGGTCGGACCTCGGCAATGCGTTGATGTGACGAGAATCCCCCCGTTTATCGATGCCTGATATCCGCCTTAGACGCTACTTCGTAAAGCCAGAAACGGCTCTCTAAGAGCAACGCTTTCTTCAAGCCTAACTACAGCAGCGGTAGCGGCAGTATTCGTGAGTGAACAGCCTCAGAGTGAGCTGTCCCGTTCCTGGCGCGGCCCACTCGCCGGCGCTTTTCACTATCCCTGCTCCGGTTCCATTTTTTGTACCGGGCCGACATTGAAGTGCGGGTTGAGCACCCGGACCTCGCGCTGCGGAAAGGGTATCTCGTAGCCGTGCTCGCGTAGCGCATTGAAGATCATCAGCAGCAGGTCGCCTCCGACGCGATTCTTGCCGTCGTCGACGCCTTCCATCCAGAATTCGACGAACATGTTGACTCCGGAGTCGCCGAAGCTGTCGATTTCGCAGTCGGGGCGGAATTCGATCGGAAGGTCGTCGCCGCTCAGCACCTTCGGATGGGTGGCGACCAGCTTCCTGATGATGCCGACCAGCCGATTGATGTCGCTGCTGTAGGCCACCGAGAAATCCACCCGGTAGCGCTGGCGCTTGTCCTTGTGGGTCCAGTTGGTGAAGGTCTCGACGATGAACTTCTCGTTCGGCACGATCACGTCCTTGCCTTCGAAGGTTTCCTGGTTTGTCGAACGCAGCGTCCACCCGCGGACGGTGCCGCCCCGGCCGTCGCCGAGTTCGACGTAATCGCCCTTGGTGACCGAGCGGTCGAACAGGATGATCAGTCCCGAGATGAAGTTGGACGCGATCGCCTGCAGGCCGAAACCGAGGCCGACGCCGAGCGCGCCGCCGAACACCGCGAGCGCGGTCAGATTGATGCCCATCACGTTCAGCAGCAGCAGGAAGATCAGGACGAAGGTGGCAACCTCGAGGAGCTTGGAGACCACTTCCCGCGTGCTCTCGTGCAGATCGGTCTGCCGAGTCAGGATCTCGCGCCCGGTGCGAGCAGAAACACGGCCGAACCAGAACAGCAGCGAGCCGAACAGCGCGACCCGCGCGATGCCATAGGCCGAGACCTCTATATTGCCGACGCTCATCGACACCGATTCGAGCACCCGGATTAGGTCGTCGAGCACGCCAAGCAGGTGCAGCAGCAGCAGCGGAATACCGATCGACTTGAACACTCGTCGCGCCGTCCCGTTGCCGACGAAATCGTTCACTGCGGAGATGAACAGCAGAAGGATCGCTACGGTCAGCGCGGCCCTGACCAGCCAGTCCTGATCCAGCAGCGTGTGGCTGAACTCGACGGAGATGCGCAGCATCAGGATCGCGGTCAGCGGAAAGATCAGATTGCCGCAGTTGGCAATGAAGCGCAGAAGCGGATGCGACTCGTCGGTGATGCGCTCGTCGTCGAGTATCGGCGCGTACTTGCGCACGCGGTTGGCGACGATGTAGGCGATCGCATAGATCAGAAAAATGAAACCAACCTGAGTGTGGGTCTCGGGCTGCGCCAGGGTGAACAGCGTCGTGTCGATGGACTGCTGCCAGAGTTGACTGAAGCTTTCCAATTGCATCTCCTGTGCCCCGAAGGGCTGCTAGCGAACCTCTTCTCGCGGCCACCGGGCTCGCGACCGGCGCTGGAAGCGGGCGATCGAGCCGAGCCGCTTCAGATCGCCGACGAAGGCACCCCGTGCCGGATATCGCGCCATCTTGACCTGATCCTTGATCGGGGTCGGACCACCGAAAGTCGTTGAGGGATCGAGATATTCACCGGCTTGGGCTGCCCTGACTTTGCCTTAGACGCACGTTTTCATGTTGAGAATGGCACGCTAAGCGCAAGACTGCTTCCCGCGGTCACCGCCTGTGCTTCTCCCACCGCACCGCGCCCACGCCCCCCGCGAACACCAGTAACGCCATCATCCAGAACATCGCCGCTGCGCCGAGCACTGAGCCAAAGGCACCGAAAACCAGCGGAAGAAAAACCTGGTTGCTGTGAATGATGGTGGAGCGCACGCCCAGCACTTCGCCGATCCGGCCGTCAGGCGAGCGCGAATGAATCAGCGACATTATGTTGGGGTGCGCTGCGCCGAGGCCCAGACCGAGAAGGAAAGCGATCGCCATCAGCGGGGCACCGGAGGAGAACAGAGGGTAAAGCGCAAACGCTAGCGCGGCGCAGAAAAACGTGAACGTCAGCACCTGCCACTCGGTGAATCGGGTCGATAGCCAGGGCATTGCCAGGCGGACTACGAAGGTGGCCAGCGCAAAGCAGCCGAGCACGAATCCGATTTCAGAGGCCGAGAGGCCTGCGTGCGTCCCGTGGACCGGGATTGCGAACGTCTGCAGATCCCAGGACATTGAAATCAACGTGGTCGCGATCAGCAGATGGCGCAGTTCTGCGAGTCGCCAGATTTCGACGGGGTGCAAGGGTTCAGGCGGCTTCATTTTGTCATGTCGTACCGGCATCAGACTGCGGCTGATCCATACCAGTGCGAGCGCCATCAGCGCTACCAGCACCAGTGCCGCAAAGGCCGCGCGGTGGCCATACATATCAATGAGCAGGCCGCTCGCCACCGGACCGGAAAATCCGGAGATCGAAGCACCCAGCGCAAAGACTGAGAAAACCGCCGGCCGGCGGGCCGGGTCGGCGCGTTGCCCGACGAGTTGCTGCATCGCTATCATCGTCAGCGTGGTTCCGGTGCCGATCAGCGCAGCTGCCACTAGCACTGGCGCGAGGTCCGCCGACGCGTAAGTGAACATCGAAGGCAGCAGCGTGCCGCCGAGCACGAGCAGCGCGCCGATCAGGGTCGGGCGCCGCGGCCCCACCGCGTCGAGCCAGCGCCCGGCGCGCACCGAAATCAGCATCGGAACCAGGGAAAACAGCGCCATGATCACGCCGACGGTGAAGGTGGAAGCGTTATTGGCCAGCGCGTACAGCGACGCGATCATGCGCGCGCTCACGAAAACCATGTGCGAGAGCACCGCAATCGCAATCAGTCGAAGCAGGATCATGTTGCCGGCAGCTTAACAGTCTGCCTGAACAACATCGCATGGGTGTCCGCAAGTCGGGTGCGGCGCGCGGCCGGTGCGCGACTGGCGCAGGTCCGCCCGCGAAGGAGAGAACGGTCTGTCGGGGAGCGCGGCGCAGGGTCCGGCGGTCGTTCCGTTTCGATTGCCTAGCTTGAGGTGCCGCCGGCAACCAGGCGGGGGCGGCTGGGCAGCGGGACGATCTTCTGGTCCGCCGCGGTCGCGTGCTGCCCTTTCGCCCACTCCGCCACGGGCAAGAACTGCTCGCGCTCGGCCTTCGACATCGCCTCGTCCATCTCGAAGATCCCCACGCCGGATTCCACCGCTTTGATGAACGCATCCGAATCGCGCAGACGGCTCAGCAGCGGCATGCTCAGGGATCTAAGAAAACGCTCCAGAGGCTCGTAGGTCGGCATGGAATCGCGCACCCGGTTGGCGACCACTCCCAGCCGGATATTGCGCATGCGGATTCGGCCGACCAGCAGCAGGTCGCGAATGAAATTGGCTGTGGCGTGAATGTCGATGGCCGACGGCGCAACTGGCACGATGATGCAGTCGGTCTTGGCCAGCATTTCCTGCAGCAGGATGCCGGAGGTGCCCGCCGGCGCATCGATGATCAGCTGGCGGGTATCGCTTGGGACATGCATTTCGATGCCGCGCAGCCGGTTTCCTTTTTGCGGTGCGGCATTGGCGCCACGGATCGGGTTTCGGCTCGGGTCGCGCAGGCGCAGCCAGTTCAGGCTCGAGCCCTGCGGGTCGTAGTCCATCACCGTGACCGGAACCGCCCTGGACGCAAAGTAACTGGCTAGGCTGGTGGTCACGGTCGTCTTGCCGGACCCCCCCTTCGGATTGATGACAAGGGTGGTGTTCATGCGCATGATCGATACCCGAATTCGGCGTGAAGTGCCCTGTCGCGACGCGGAGAAACCCCCGTGCACCTGTGTGTCAAAGGGCACTTACCATGCCATTCGCCCCGGTGGCGTCTCTAAACAGGTACTTAGCCCTCAGGCCCGCTGGGTTGGCTGTCACTTGCAAGCGACGACCGGGCCAACGTTCGGCAGTGGGCGGGTGGCGGGTCGGCTGCCGGACGCGCTGATCAACCGCAGGCCGCCCGGGACGGGCCATTCCGGAGCGCGAGCACCAGTCGATCTGCTGTGCGGAGGGGAAGCGCCGGCCGGCTGCCTGACCCGGTGTTCGCAAGGGTTGCCCGATCACTGTTTCGCGCTCAACGCCCGGGACGGCCCCTGCCGGGATGTCGGGGCGGTTGCCCCGGCACCGGGCATTCGCGGGCCGGGCCGCCTGTTTGTTCGACTTGAGCGAACCGGGTAACCTCCGCGCGGTTACCGGAACATTTCCCGAAGCTTCAGTTTCCAGAACTTCCCGGTCGAAGTGCGCGGCAGTTCGTCCAGAAACTCCACGCGGTCGGGCAGCTGCCATTTGGCGAACTTCTGCGCGAGGTGCGCGCGCAACTCGTCCGCGCTCGTGGTTCTGCCCCGCTTGAGCACCACACAGGCCAGCGGGCGCTCGCCCCACTTGTCGTCGGGAATGGCGATCACCGCGGCTTCCTGCACGCTGGCGTGGGCCATCAGCAGATTCTCCATGTCGACCGAGCTGATCCATTCGCCGCCGGATTTGATCAGGTCCTTGGTACGGTCGGCAATGCGGATGTAGCCATGCGCATCGATCGACGCGACGTCGCCGGTGCGCAGCCAGCTGTCGGCGGTGAACTTCTCCGGCTCGTTCGGCACTTCATGGTAGCTGCCGGCGATGAACGGCCCGCGCACCTGGATTTCGCCGACGTTCTCTCCGTTCCAGGGCTGCTCCTCGCCGTCGTTACCGATCAGGCGGATGTCCATGATCGGTGCCGGCACGCCCGCCATCGCCATGCGACGAAATTTCTCGTCCTCGTTCGCGTCCAGAAGTTCCGGCTTGATGTACGAGGCGCTGCCCAGCGGGCTCATCTCGGTCATGCCCCAGCCCTGGGTGACAGTGGCGCCGTGTTTGGCGTAGGTGCGGATCAGCGCCTCGGGCATCGCCGCGCCGCCGACCAGCATGCGCATGCCCGGCGGGAGCTTGTACTTGGCAGGCTCGTTTTCCAGCAGCTGCGCCATGCCCATCCAGATGGTGGGCACGCCGAGCGCATAGGTCGGCTGCTCGGCTGCCATCAGGTCGAGCAGATCGCCGGGATGCAGGTGCGGCCCCGGAAAAATCATCTTGATGCCCATCATCACGCAGGCGTACGGCACGCCCCAGCAGTTGGCGTGGAACATCGGCGTCACCGGCAGCACGCTGTCCCCCGCGTGCAGGCACCAGTGATCGGGCTGGTTGGCCATCAGCGTGTGGATGACCGTCGAGCGGTGCGAGTAGACGACGCCCTTGGGACGCCCGGTGGTGCCTGAGGTGTAGCACATGGCGACCGGGTCGTCCTCCTCGTGCGGCGCGTAGTCGAAGGTCGTCGGCGCGCCGGCGAGAAACGCCTCGTAGTCGATGAACCCGTCCGCCACCGGACCGCCGCCAAAACGAAAGACGAAGATCCTCTCGCACGGCCCCCTTTCGCGAAACTGCTCGAGCAGCGGCAGCAGAATGTCGTCGACGACGAGGAAGCGGTCCTTCGCGTGGTTGGCGATCCAGGCGATGTCGACCGGCGCGAGCCGCAGGTTGAGGGTGTGCATCACGCCGCCAGCGGCGGGGATGCCGAAGTAGCACTCCAGGTGCGCGTGGTGGTTCCAGCACAGGGTGGCGACGCGGTCGCCCGTCTGCAGTCCCGCGGCACGCAGGGCGGCGGCGAGTTGCCGCGCGCGCCGGTAGAAGTCCGCAAACCGGTGGCGCACCAGCGACTTGTCCGGCCGCCGGCTGACGATCTGCGAATCCGGATAGAGCTTTCCGCCGCGCTCGAGCAGCTGGTTGAGCGACAGCGGCGTGCGCATCATCGTCGCGCGCATGGCCCGCTCCCGGTCAGTTTACTTTCTGCCGCACCGACGTCGGCCGGAAGTCCTTCGTGAGATGGAAGATCATCGCCGGCACCATCTCCTCGCGCGGATCGGAATTGCGCAGCGTGCCGCTCACGCCCTGCTCGGCGGAGACTTCCAGGTGGCCGATCTGGCGTTTTGCCCACGACGAACTGCTCCACACGCTTGCGCCGGATCGGGTTTCGATCAGCTTGCTGGACATGTCGCCCCGGATCTCGGTGCGCATGCCGCCCTCCAGCTTGTCAATGTCGGTGATCTTGATGTCGGTCTTCGGCGAGGAATAGGCGACGTCGCCGAGGAAGACCGCGGCAACGCCGTACTTCCGGCCGATCTTCCTGAATGCGTCGGCGTCGAACTGCGTGCTGCCCACCGCGCTCAACACGGCGTCACGGCTTCCAAGGTCGAGAAACGGCGTGCCCGGCTGCGCATCCTGGATGCTTTCCTGGAACAGCTGGGTGGCGCGGGCGCTGATGGCGGCATCGGCGTTCGAGGTGAATTCGATGATGCCCAGCGCTTCATAGCGGCTCAGGTCCATGCGGGGCGGCACGTCGACCATTACGGTCTTCGTGCAACCCGCCAGCAAGGCGAGCGACAGCAGCACTGAGAGTCCGGCGTAGTTGCGCATTTCACTTCTCTCTTTCGTTGGGTTTGCCGCCTGGCTGCAGGCGGCATGGGCGAAACTGTAACAGCAGTCGGGAAGCGTTCGTGCGCTCCGGCGCACGGCGGGCGAAACCGGGCGCGCAACCGATGCTGCGTCGGGCCGGCTGCCATTGCTGGCCAGCCACGGCGATTGTCGGGAGGCAACGACAGCGATACACCGGGCAGAAGCGTCTATCCAGCACAAGGCGCGGAATCGACGAGGGTTTTTCGCCCCTCATGGCCTGGAACCCATTGTGCTTGAGCAGTTCGGACAACCGGAGATCCGAACATGACCACCAGCACCTGGGAAGAACTGGCCGAACGCTGCGTCGAGCGTTTTCTGGCGATGCGTACCTTCAAGGAAGCGCAGAACCTCTGGCACCGATTCCACGAGGGGAAGTCCTTTCGTCTGTACCTGCGCGAGCGGCTGCGGCTGGTGGTGCCAGCGACGCTGCTGATCGTGTTTCTCGCAGTGACCTGCGCGGCCGCCTTCGTGGTATTCACCACCGGCGTCAGCGGCTGGCTGGCCTTGCCGGCAATTCTGCTGATGCCGGTCGTTCTGCTGGGCAGTCTGTTCGTGCATGGCTCTCTGTTCTTTGCATGGTTTGACAATCGTCGCATGGCGAAGTCGCTTCGCCAGCGGATAAGGCGCTCGCCCGCCACCGGCGCCGAGCGCAGGGCGGAGCGCTTCAGGCTGGATCTCGGACCCGCGCCGTCGATTCCCTGGGTGTTCGCAGCGCTGTTTCTGGCGACGCCGCTCGGGCTGCTCGCGACGTTTGCGCCCGCGGTGGCACTGGTGCTGGGTGGTGCGGTGCTGCTTGTGCCGATCGTGTACGCCAGGCTGGATACCTGAAGGCGGCGCCGGCGTGCGCCGAGTCGGGCGGCGGCGGGTGCGCGAGCGGTTGCCGGCGCACGTAATGCCGCGCAAGTTTCCGTTTGCGCCTGCGATCAATTGACTCATCATCTGTCCTCTACGATGCCATTCGTGGACGGTAGGAGTCACCCCTGATCATGAAAACTCTCACGGGCGCCATCATCCTGTTGCTGCTATGCGGTTGCGCCACCCTTGGCCCGGGCGCCATCCAGGGCAGCCGCACCGACTACAACGTCGCACTGCGCCAGACCGAGGACGAGCAACTCCTGCTGAATCTGGTGCGGTTGCGCTATCGCGACCGCGTGCTGTTCCTCGAGGCAAGCGCGCTGAACACCCAGTTCACCTTTCAGAGTTCGGCGCAAGCTGGCGCGGCCTTCGGCGACGACATTGCGGCGTCGTACTCGCTCGGCGGCCGGGTCGCGGTCGAGGAAAAACCCACGGTGACCTACACGCCGCTGCAGGGCGCCGATTTCGTGGTGAAAGTATTGTCGCCCATCAAGCTGGAAACACTGTTTCTGCTCGACAGCTCCGGCTGGAGTGCCGATCGTGCCTTCCGCGCCCTGGTGCAACAGGCGAATGGGGTGAAGAACGCACCGCGCGCGTCTGGCCCGACGCCCAACGCCGCGCCGGAATACGAGGAATTCCTCCGCCTGACCGCCCTGCTCAGGACGCTTGAGCTCAAGGACCTGGTGGTGGGCGCACGCCACGGCGATAACCTGGTGCTGAGGTTTTCGCCGCAGGCGAAGGCGCTGCCGGAGTACCGGGAATTCATGCAGATCGCCGGCCTCGACCCTGAGCTTGGCGTGTATCGCGTCACCTCTGACCTCACCGATGCGGATCCCGGCGTGCTGAACTTGCGCTTTCGCTCCTTCGTGGGCGTGATGTACTTCCTGTCGCAGGGCGTCGAGGTGCCGCAGAAGGACCTTGCTTCCGGCCGCGTCACCATTACCCGCGACGCCGAGGGCCGTCCCTTCGACTGGAGCCGCGTCACTCGCGGCCTGATGCGCATTCGCTCCGGCGACCGCCGCCCCGCCAGTGCCGCGGTCGCGGTGTTCTACCGAAGCAGCTGGTTCTACATCGACGACGCGGACCTCGATTCCAAGGCGACCTTCTCGATGCTCGGGCAGATCTTCGCGCTGCAGGCGGGCGACGTGGAAACGCTCACGCCGGTGCTGACGCTGCCGGTGGGGGGGTAGCTTTTCGAACGCTGCTGCGCGCCGGAGGGAGCGATCTGCAGTGCGAGTGCTAGCACGCGGCGAATTCCTGCATGATCACCGCCATCACGTCGCCCTTGCGCATGCGTCCGGAGCCGGGTGACATCCAGATGTAGCCGTCGATCGGAAACTCGATCGGCATTGGCGGGCGCGCCCATTCCTCGACGAAGTGCAGGTAGCCGGCCAGCTCGCCGGCGCGTATCGCCTGCGCCGGCAGGAACCTCGGCTCGAACAGTCCGTCGCTCGGCGCGAACAGGTAGGAGCGCTGGTCGCGCACCTGCATCTGCCGGGTGTGGCCGCCGCCGGGCTGCGTTGTGTCGGGCGCGCCGTCGATCATGCCCATCCACTTCAGCACGTTGTCCAGCCCGCGCTCGGCCACGCGCAGTCCCTCGACGCTGACGCGCCCGTAGCCGCCCAGCTCGGTGGAAATCGACAGTGCGCCGGTACGCTCGGCCGAGGCGGCGACCGTGCCGCCTTCGTCGACGCCCCAGAACACCACGTTGTAGGGCGCGGCGAACTGGCCGGCGAGCGTCTGCGTGCGCGCCAGCACGTCGGCATCGTCCACCCAGTGCATGATCGAACACAGCGCCGCTTCCATCGAATTGCCGGCGGCATGCACATCCACCGATACTTCGACCTGCGGCATGATCTCGGTCTCGACGAAGTGCGCGAGCATCTGGCAGAAGCTGCCGCGCGCATCGCCGGGCAGGCAGCGATTGAAGTCGCGCCCGTCGATCGGGCACATGCGGCGGCCGGCGAGCGCGGCGGGCAGGTCCACCGCGGGAAGCAGAATCAGCTTCCCGCGAAAGCTCGCCGGATCCAGGCGGCGCGCCAGGCGGGAGATGGCGATCTGGCCCTCGTATTCGTCGCCATGCACGCCGCCGGTAAACAGTACCGCCGGCCCTTTGCCGCCGTTGATGACGGCGATTGGCACCTCGACGGTCGACCAGGCGCCGCCGTCGCGCGATTGTGGCACGCGCAGATAGCCGGTCTGCTTGCCCGGCTTGCCGAAATCCAGTTCGTGAAAAATCCGGCTCTTGCCGGCGCCCGTGGGTTGCGACATCTGCGTATCTCCTCGTTGCCGGCGCGTCGGGGCAACTACCAGCTGTTGCGCAGCTCGCGCAGCTTCAGGAACACCGTTTTCTCGTCAGGCGCGTCCGGCAGGTCGGGAAACGCTTCGCGCAGCCTGGCGATGACGCTCGGGCTGTGCAGGCGGAAAAAGGTGTTGATCTCTTTTTCCTCCGCCAGCGTCGAGACGTGGGCCTTGCCCGGATCCTGCCCCTGCACGCGAGACAGCAAAGTCTTCGCGCGGGCGTTGTCCGGCTCGCGGTCGAGAGTGAAGCGCAGGTTGTTCTCAATGTAGTCGTGGCCAGGGTAGACGCGGGTGGCATCCGGCAGTTTCGCCAGTTGTCCGGCGAAGGTCTGATACAGCTCGCTCGGATGACCGCTGTTGTGGCAGTTGCCGGCGCCGGCGTTGAACAACGTGTCGCCGCAGAACAGCGCCGGCGTGTCGGTGTGCGACAGCAGGCACACATGGCTCATGGTGTGGCCGGGCGTGTCCAGCGTTTCCAGTTCGACGGTGTTGCCGACCTTGACAATGTCGCCGGCACCCAGGCCCCGGTCGATGCCGGGAATCTTGGCCGCCGCCTTGGCATGCGCGAGCAGTTTCGCCCGGGTCTCCGCGATCATCGCCCGGTTGCCGCCGGTGTGGTCGCCGTGCTCATGGGTGTTGAGCACCTGCGTGATGGTCCAGCCGTGCTTCTTGGCGGCCGCGAGGCACTTCTGGCTGTCCAGCGGGTCGATGGCGAGCGCCTCGCCGGTCTCGGGGCAGGCGATCAGGTAGTTGAAGTTCCGGTATGCGTTTGCGGTCCAGATCTGTTCGACGATCACGTCCATTCCTCCCGGCGTGTTGCCAGCGATCGATGATGCGGCGCCCGGCTGGCAGGCGCACGCATCAGGCGGGTATGTCGCCCGCCAGGGTTACCCGGTGCATCACGCGCCGGTAGCCGTGGTAATCGTTGACGGGGTTGTGCTGCGTGCAGCGGTTGTCCCAAAAGGCGAGCGAGCCGGCCTGCCAGCGGAAGCGGCAGGTGAACTCCGGCCTGACCTGGTGCGCGAACAGGTAGTCCAGCAGTGGCCGGCTTTCGGCCTCGCTCCAGTCGCTGAAGCGCTCGGTATGGCCGACGTTCACGTACAACGCCTTGCGCCCGGTCTCCGGATGGGTGCGCACCACCGGATGCTCGGCGACCAGTACCTTGAGCGGCTCGCCGGCTTCGCGCAGGCGGTCTTCCCGCGTCTTCGAGGCGGTCGCCTTGGTCGAGGTGTTGACGCCGACAAGTCGGTCGAGCACCTGCTTCAAACCGCCCGACAGCGTGTCGTAGGCGAGGTACTGGTTGGCGAACAGCGTGTCGCCGCCGTGCGGCGGCACCTCCAGCGCGTAGAGCATGCTGCCCATCGGCGGGCGTTCGAGATAAGTGGTGTCCGAATGCCAGACGCCGCCGAAGTTCACCCGTTCATGCTCCAGCTTGATCACCGGCGTGACCAGCGGGTAGTCCGGCAGGCCCTTCAGCTGCGGATACTGCATCGGCTGGCCGAAGGCTTCGGCAAACGCGAGCAGCTGCGGTGGCGTCAGCGTCTGGTCGCGGAAAAAGATCACCAGGTGCCGAAGCAGCGCGGCGCGCATCGCTGCGATGCGGTCCGCGGCGGGCGGCTGCGCCAGGTTCACGCCCAGAATTTCGGCGCCCAGCGCGCCGGCGATGGGGCGCACGTCCATGGGCCGGTATGTTACCGCGCCGTTTGCGCGGGGGCCGCCGTTCTCAGGCCGCGGTCACCTCGACCTGTGCGTCGAATCGCGCCTGGCCCGCGGTAAACGCGAACAGATCGACCGCGGCATCGGGCAGCACCGCTTCGCCCGAGGTCAGGTTGTTCAGGCCGGTCCAGCCGTCTCGCATCCAGACGGTGCCCGGCGGCATGCGCTCGGTGACCCGGGCCTGCGCCATCATTTCGCCGCGCTGGTTGAAAACGCGGATGGCGGCCCCGTCTTCGAGACCGCGGGCGCCGGCATCGACCGGCGAAATCAACAGCACCGGGCCGGCATCGCGTTTCGCGAGCGTCGGCAGCGACCTGCCGCTGTCGTAGAAGCTGTGGAAGTGCGTCATCGTGCGGCCGTGGGCCAGCAGCAGCGGGAACGCCTGCGGCGATCGGTCCGCGGTTGCAGCGGCCAACTCGTACCCGGGCAATGCGGGCAGGCCGAGATCCTTCGCCTGAGCGGAATAGAACTCGATCTTCCCCGAGGGTGTTTCGAACTTCAGCGTCGGGTTGGCGACATGCGAGATGTCGAGCGCGCGGATGCCGCCCTCGGCGCGCAGCGCGTCAACCGTCGCATGCCTGGTGCAGGGATGGTCGAGGATGGCATCGATCATCGCCTCTTCCGATGCCCAGGGATAGAAACCCTCCAGGCCGAGCCGCGCGGCCAGCTGCTGAATGATCGCGGACAGCGGGCGCGTCTCACCGGCAGGCGGTAGCGCGCGCTCCATCAGGTAAAGATGGGTGTGCGTCATCTTGCAGCCCAGCTCTTCCAGCCAGGCGGTGCCTGGCAGCACGACGTCCGCAAAACGGCGGGCGGTGTCGTTGAGAAACAGGTCGTAGCTGACCAGCAGTTTCGTCCTCGACAGCCCCCGCGCGATATCCCCTGCATCGGCGAAAGACGAAAGCATGTTGGTGCCCATCAGCAACAGGGTCTCGATGCGTCCTTCGCGCAGCGCGGCCGCGATGGCGGACATCTGATTGGGAACGAGCTGCGGCCGCGCGCGCCGCTCTGGTTCGACGATGCTGTTCAGGCCCCGTCCGTGCGCCGCGCTGCCGTGGCGCGGCCCGAAGCCGCTGCCGGGAAGGCCGACGTTGCCGGTCAGCGCCGGCAGGCAGGCAATGGCGCGGCCCGCCTGCCAGCCATTTTCGCCCTTGTGCATCGAGCTGCCGCCGAGCACGATGATCGCCGGCCGGGTTGCGGCGTAGCGCCGGGCGAGCGTCACAATCCGATCGGCGTCGACCCCGGTTATCGCTGCGGCCCAGGCGGGCGTGAACTGCTTCAGATGCACGGCGAGCGCCTCGAAGCCGACCGTGTGCCGCGCCACGAAGCCGGTGTCGTGCAGTTTCTCCTCGCAGATGACATGCGCCATCGCCAGCGCCAGCGCGGTATCGCTGCCGGGGCGGATGATCAGCACATCGTCCGACTTCGCTGCCGCCTCGGTGCGGCGCACGTCGATTGTCACCAGCTGCGCGCCGCGCTGCTTCGCGGCCAGAACATGCGGCGCGGTGTTCGGCTGGCTGGCGAAATTTGCGCCCCACAGAAGAATAAGCTGAGAGTGCTCGCCCATATCCTCCTTGGTGTTGGTTTCCAGCAGGCCGGTCAGGCCGAGACCGAAGGCGCCCAGCCCCCAGCAGATCATCGCCGGGCTCCAGAACTGGCTGCCGTGGAAATCGGCGAAGCGCGCCAGCAGCTGCGCATTGATGCGCGTGCCGTAGTTGCTGGCGAACGTGCCGTGGCCCGGCCAGATGCCGACCGCGTCGGGCATGCGCAATCCATCGACGATCCGCGCGAACGCTTCGTCCCAGGTCGCGCGCCGGAAGTCGTCGGAACGGCGATCGCGCACCAGCGGGTGCAACAGCCGCGCGGGATTTCCGATAATCTCGTGCGAGGCTTGGCCACGGATGCAGAGAAAGCCGCGGCTGTCCGGATTGGCCTCGTCGCCTTTCACGCCCAGCAGCCTGCCGTCGCGCACCTCCGCAAGCATTCCGCACAGAGTGGGGTGGCAGTTCATCGGGCACATGGTGCGCACGGTGTTGGAATTCCTTGCCGGCATCGGTACGGTGTTCGCGTGAAGGGGGGTGTTAATCGAAAGACGGCGCTTCGCATCGTAGCGCGACGCCTGCCGGCTTGGAAACTCGGCCGGGTTGGCTGGCGGCGGGAGAACGTGGTTTACTCCGCGCCTCCCGATGGAGGACCGAACGACCATGCATTTTGTAATCATCGGCGCAGGCGCGCTGGGTTCCATCTATGCGGCTTATCTGGCACGCGACCGGCACCAGGTCTCGCTGGTCGCCCGCGGCGCCCGTGCGGCGGCGCTGGCGAAGCACGGCCTACCCGTGGAGGGCAAGGATGCGTTCACCGCACGCTGCGACATCGTGACGCAGCCGGAAGCCTTGCGGGACGCCGATGTACTGATCGTCGCGGTCAAGACTTACGACACTGAAGCAGCGCTGGCCCGGCTCAGCGGCCTCAGGATAAAGAGCGCTTTCTCGGTGCAGAACGGTGTGCTCAAGAACCGGCAGCTCGCCGACGTCTTTGGGCCGGAAGCGGTTCTCGGTTCGATCAGCATGGTTGGGGGCGACGTGCTGCCGCCGGACGGCGACCGGCCGGGCGCGGCGCGCTACAGTGTTGCCGGCCCGACCGTCATCGGCGAGCCGTCCGGCGGGGAGTCGGCGCGGGTCCAGTCGCTGGTCGCGGCGTTCGAGCATGCCGGCCTCAAGGCGCAGGCGTCGCCGGACATCACTTCGGCGGAGTGGTCGAAGTTCGTCGCCTGGTCGGGTTTCAGCACGGTGGCGGTGATGACGCGGCAGCCGACCTGGCGTTTCATGTCCGATCCCGACACCGCGCTGATCGCTGCGCGGGTGATGCGCGAGACCGCGAACGTGGCCATCAAGCACGGCGTGAAACTTCAGGACAGCGGCTTCAGCAGCCAGGCTTTCATCAACGGCAGCGAGGCGGATGCCGTAAAGGCGGCGCAGGCCTACGGCGAGAAGATGCATGCCAATGCTCCGGGCTTTCGCCAATCCATCTTGCAGGACGCAGACCGCAACCGCCGTCTCGAAGTGCACGAAACGCTCGACTACACACTGACGCTTGCGCAGCAACTGGGCGTCGCCACGCCCACCCTCGATCTGTGCTGCCGGGTGCTGCGGGTAGTCTCGCGCGCCGCCGGCTAGGCGAGTGAAGGCTCCGGTGGCGCCGCGAAAGCACTGCCTTCTGTGTGCAAGCGCATTGCGTGTGCCCGATTTGTCAGTTGACCGGCTCTTGAGCCGGTCCTAACATGAATTGGGGGGCCGGCTACCGAGGGTAGGTCAATGGAATACGTAATTGTCACGTTTCCAACCAAGCGGCTGGTTTACATCGACGACGAAGAAAACGGCCACACCAACGAGGTTCTTCGTGTGGATGAGGGGACGCACGTCTTCGCGCTTGGCAATCGGCATAATTTTCGCCCTGCCTCGCGCACGGTGATGGTGCGGAACACATCCGTGCTCGAGCCGCTGGAGGTCCCATTCTTCCACAAGGAGGAATGATGAGTGCCATCCGGCTGGCGCTGGTCGGGTGCCTGGTGCTGGTGGTCTCGTGCGCGTCGTTTAGACCCGGCAACCCGCCCCTGCAGACCTATGCGCCAGACGCTGGCTACAGGTTCGAGCGCCTGGAAGCGGGTGAAAACTCCGACGAATTGTTGGTCATCGTAACTTTTTCAGGTGGCGGAACGCGGGCCGCGGCGCTTGCGTACGGCGTACTGGAGGCGCTGCGCGACACGACCGTCGAATGGGGTGGACAGCGGAAGTCCCTTCTGGACGAGGTGGACGTGATCTCCTCCATCTCAGGAGGAAGTTTTCCCGCCGCGTACTATGCGCTGCGCGGCCGACAGATTTTCGATGAGTTCCCGGAACGGTTTCTGTACCGGCCAGTGCAAAGCGATCTGATCAAGCTTGCGCTGTCGCCGGGCAACTGGATCAAGCTCGCGGCGCCGTCCTACGGTCGCAGCGACCTGGCTGCGTCGTACTACGACCGGGAAGTTTTCGGGGGCGGGACTTATGCAGACGTGATCGCACGGAATCGGCGACCGTTCGTGATTCTGAACGCCACCGACATGACGGCCGGTTCGCAGTTTCCGTTTATCCAGGATCAGTTCGATCTGATGTGTTCTGACCTGGCCGGCGTCTCGCTTGCGCGGGCAGCGGCGGCGTCCTCGGCGTTTCCTGGCGGACTGACGGCGCTGACCTTCAGGAACTATGCCGGCAGCTGCGGATACCGGCAACCAACCTGGGTCGCGCTGGCCGCCGATGACCATTCCTCACGTGTTAATCCGCGCCGCACGGCCCGAGCGGAAGAGCGGCTCTCGCTCGCGGCGACAGGGCCCGCGCGCCCGTACGTGCATCTGACCGACGGCGGGGTCGCCGACAATATCGGCCTGCGCGGACCGCTGGAGGCCATTGCCTCGACCAACACTCCGTGGAGTGTGCTGCAGATGATGAACAGGAAACGAATCGACACGCTGGTGGTGCTGGTTGTCAATGCCGCCACCGAACCCGATACGGTGCGTGACCAGACACCGCGCGTGCCGGGCCTGGTGGACACGCTGACCGCCGCAGCAACCATACCGCTGGACAACTACTCCTTCGACACCGTCGAACTGCTGAGAAAGACAATGAACGAATTCAATGCCGATGCCAGGCTTGTAGACGGCTGCAACCGGCTCTCAGCGGCCAAGGGCGAGGCCTGCGCGCTAGAGTTGCCGGCGCCCCACAAGGTCGACGTTTATCCAATCCAGGTGGCCTTCGAATACATCTCGTCCCGGGAAGAGCGCCGCTGGTTCAAGAATCTGCCGACGACTTTCGAGTTACCCAGTGGCACTGTGGACCGGCTGCGGACCGTCGGCCGGCGGCTTCTCAGCGAGGATCCGCAGTTTCAGCGGCTGCTGCAAGCGCTTGACGGCTGTCTGGCTGTGGGCCAGCAGTGCTGAGTCGCTGGTAGTGTCCAAGTATGTGCAGGCGCAAGTTGAAGTGAATCGATGTGGCCAGCCCAGATTCCGTTGGAGGTGCACTTCATGAACAGGTCGAAAGTTGGAGCATTGCTGATGCTAATGGTTCTCGGGCCCTTCGCGGCTGCGCAGCAACCACCGGGACACGGAAGCGACGCGGACCCCAACCGGCAGTCGCCCGGCCTGTCCGACCCGACACTCTCGGTAGAGGCTCTGCTTAAAGAAAACGCCCGGCTCAAAGAAATGGTGGCACTGCTCCGAAAGAAAGTGGAGCTTCTCGAAGCCCGCCTCAGGACGCTGGAGGAAAGCCAATGACACAGGAAGAGTTTGCCAAACAGATGGCCGACCTCGACCGGCAGCTCAAGGTTGTGCAGTCGAAGACGGTGGCTGTCGTGCCCGACGAGATCAATGTGTCTTCGGAATGGTGGACGACGCAGAACGCCATGACCATGAGCACGGTCGTACTGCTGTTCGGCGTCGTGGTCATTGCGATCTGCGCGGTGCTGATGAAGAATTCCCGGCCGTCCGCCGAGGCGGTGCTCAGAGTATTCGGCACGGTGCTCATCATCGTTGGCGCCCTGTTTCTGGTGGTGGCGGGCTATACCGACAAGCAGATGGCGCCGGTCATGGGCCTGCTCGGCACGCTTGCCGGCTACCTGCTCGGCAAGACCCCGGTCGAAAAAGAGCAGGGCCCTGAGAAGCGCGCCTGAGATGGATGCGCGGGCTGCGGCATGCCTGATTGGGGGCCGCTAGTGCCGCGTGTCGGACCGCGTGACCGGCCGAGCGGGCGCACGGCGCCCTGGCTGCCGGTCTGCGCGATGCTGATTTTCGGGGCTGCGCCGCCGGCACAGGCGCAGTTCTTTGCGGAATGCGACTCCGGGTCCCGCGCGGAACTGGAGCGCAATATCAGAGCGCACGGCGAGCACATGCTGCGCTTGCAGAAAAAGCTGGTGACCGGCTGGTACTGGCAAGGGCCGCTTCCGGCCGGTTTTCGCCCGATCGATCTGGATGGCGTGCGCGCCAGCCTGTCGCGCATGTCGCCGCGAAAGGCGGCGGTGCTTTTTCACGCCTACAGCGAGCGCGGAAGGAAACTGTGCGTCTGGCTGATCAGCGCCGGCGCTGCGCCGGTGTCGGCCGTTGTGCCGGTTGCCGACATCGGGGCGCTGCGACCGCAACTGCTGAACGCGGCCGGCGTTGCGCGGCGCAGCCTGCCGGTGCGCAAGGCGGACATGTCAAAGGCGCAGTTCGAGGCGCAACTGGCTGCGCTGGATGCCGAGCTGTCGGCGCTCGAGCGTCCGCCTGCGCCGGCTGAGGCGCTGGCCTCGGCGGCGAATGCGCTGCTGCCGGAGAAGATCATCGGGGCGATGCTTCAAGAGGCGATCGATACGCTGATCGTGATGCCGGTGTTTGATCTGGGGGTCGTTCCCTACGCGGCGCTGCCGATTGACGGTGATCGGATGCTGATCGACGTGGCGTCGGTGCTGGTGGCGCCGGGCTTCTTTGCGCTCGGTGAGTCGCCGCGGGCGGCCAAGAAGTCGTTCGCCGGCGCGCTGGTGGTGGGCAATCCGTATCGGGAGGATGCCGACTGGCACCTGGCCCCGCTGCCTGGCGCGGAGGCCGAAGCGCGGGAAATCGCCGCGATGTTCGGCACTCAGCCCCTGATTGGCGCAAGCGCCACTCGGAAAGCAGTACTTGCGCGATTGCGCCGGCAGCCACCGCCGCCGCTCGTTTACTTCGCCTCGCACGGCATCGCGGACGACGCCAATCCGCTGGATGGCGGCTTTCTGGCGTTGAGCGACGGCCGCTGGACAGGGCGCAACATCGTCAGGCAGGTGCCGCGCACCATCGGCCGTCCGCTGGTGGTGCTGAGCGCCTGCCAGACCGGCCTCGGCAAGAATTTCGACGTTGGAACGATCGGCCTGGCACGCGCCTGGCAGGAAGCCGGCGCGTCCAACGTGGTGATGAGCCTGTGGCCGGTGGGAGACCGCGACACCATGCGGCTGATGACATTGTTCATGCGCCATGTACGCAGCCTGCCGCCGGACAAGGCGTTGCGCGAGGCGATGCTGGAGCGGCGCCAGGCCGACCCGAGAATCGCCGCATGGGCGAGTTTTGCGGTGTTTGGCGCGCCGGAACGCTGACGACGCGCCTGATCGATTTAATCGCAGGGGCGAATGTCTCGCAATGTTAAGAGCCTTGTGGTGATCTTCGCATTGGCCTTGTCCGCCGTGTTCGGTGCGGACCGAATGCTTCTCCCATCGAGCCTCTTGCAGGTCGCGTCGGACGAGGCGGTGGTGTCGGCGACCTACCAAGCTGGCCGGGGCGGCACTGTCCGGCTGCACGACCGGGCCGGTTCGACGAACGCGGTGCCCTGCGGAAGAGTTCAGGTGCTCTGCGAGCGGGTGAAGGACGGCCCGGTAAAAGGCGTTCTGATCCGACGGGTAAGGATCGGCCTCTTTGGCGATACGTGGCTGCTCTCGGCGAAGATCGACGGAAAGGAGCTGCAGGACATGGGCGAGATCGAGAGACGCTATGCCGGCGTCAAAGCGGCGCAGACCGCGTTCTCCGCAGCCCTTCTGCTGATGACCGCGCTGCTGTGGCGGTTCCTGCCGGTGATCGAAACGCGGCGCGCCCGGCGGGAAGTGTCGCCGGTGGAGTGATCGAGAGTCCGTCCTGCTGCCTTGCCCCGCACCCGTCGAGGCGTTGACTCCCGGATTCAGGCGCGTGCTCTCAGTCTGGAAATGGCGAGCGCTCGCCCGGCGGCAGCGGCACTTCGAACGCGTTCAGCGTGACCGAGACCATGCAGTAGTAGCCGATGATCGCCACCAGTTCCACCAGGGTCTGCAGGCCGAAAGTCTTCAGTGCGCGCTGGTAGGTGGCCTCGGCGATGCGGCGGTTGCCGAGCAGATCGTGGGTCAGGTCGTAGACGATCTCGTCCGCGGGGTCTGAGAACGCCGGGCGCCTGCCGGCGGCCAGCGCCTGGATGATCGCCTCTTCCACGCCCGCCTTGCGGGCAAGTTCCGCATGCGCGTAGAACTCGAATGCCGCGCGCCAGTGGCGGCCGGTGATCAGAATCGCGATCTCCATGTGCCGCTTCGACGGAGAAGATTGAAACCGCAGAAACTCGCTCAGCGCGCGCGCCCGGCGGGCGAGCTCCGGGCTTTGCAGCCAGGCGGGGAAGGGACCGATCACCCGCGCATGCGGCCCGGTGGTAATCAGGTCGAGCACCGCCCGCTGCTCGTCGCTCAAGGACTCGGTCGTCAGTTCCGGAAGTCGGCTCATGCTCGATCTCCTGTACGTTGGCGCGGCGGCGCCTCAGGGCGCCGGATTCGGGTACCGTCCCAGCAGATCGCGAACCGCGGCCAGCGTATCCTCGTCCAGCGGCTTCTGCGCGGCGGCGATGTCTTCCTTCAGTTGCGCCATCGTGGTGGCGCCGATGATCGACGCGCCCAGATGCCAGCGGCTGGCGACAAAGCCGAGCGCGAGCTGCACCAGCGTCAGGCCGCGCTGCTTCGCGAGCTGCGCCCACGTCTCGATGGCCTCGGGCACGATCGGCTTGCGGAAGCGCGCGCCCAGCTGGTCGAACAGGGTGAAGCGCGCGCCCGCCGGCTTCGCCCCGCCCAGATACTTGCCCGACAGCAGCCCCGCGGCAAGCGGGCTGTAGGCGAGCAGCGACATCTTCTGCCGGTACAGCGCCTCGGCCAGGTCGTTGTCGACGTTGCGCGACAGCAGGCTGTAGCTGTTCTGCAGCGTGACCGGACCGGGTACGCCAAGCGCCTTCGCGACGCGATGGAATTCGCACACGCCCCAGGTGGTTTCGTTCGACAGGCCGTAATGGCGGATCTTGCCGGCCCTGATCATGGCCGCCATGCCTTCCACCTGCTCGCTGATCGACGGGCCGTCTTTCTCCTTCTTCGGGTCGAACTCGACGCCACCGAACATCGGCACGTTGCGCTGCGGCCAATGGATCTGATAGAGGTCGATGTAATCGGTCTGCAGCCGCTGCAGGCTGGTGTCGACGGCCTCGGCGATCACGTCCCGGGTCAGATCGGTGCGCCCGCCCCGAATCCAGTCGCGTCGCCCCGGACCGGCGACCTTGGTGGCGATGTACAGCGAATCGCGCCGCTGCTTCGCCAGCCAGCTGCCGAGATACTGCTCGGTGCGGCCCTGGGTCTTCGCGTTCGGCGGCACCGGGTACATCTCTGCGGTGTCGATGAAGTTGACGCCCTGGGCAACAGCGTAGTCGAGCTGCTCGTGCGCCTCGGCTTCGCTGTTCTGCTCGCCCCAGGTCATGGTGCCGAGGCAGACCTTGGACACCTTCATGTCGGTGCCCGGCAGGATGTGATAGTCCATCATGTTCTCCAGCGCATCGCGCGGTTATCTGGCATGGGGCGCGTCAGCGGATGCTGCGCCCGCCGTCGACCGGCACCGCCAGTCCGGTGAGAAACGAGGCGTCCTCGCTGGCGAGGAAGGCAATCGTCGAAGCGACTTCTTCCGGCCGTGCCATGCGGCCGATCGGATGTTTCTCGATGAGCGCGCGCATCGCCGCCTGCGGGTCCGGCGCCTCGGCGAGCTGGCTGCGCGGCATGTTGGTGTCGATGGTGGCCGGACACACGCAGTTCACACGGATGTTGTCGCCGACATGATCCAGCGCGAGCGACATCGTCATCGCCACGATCGCCCCTTTTGACGCCGCGTACGCGACCAGCCGCCGGTTGCCGCGAATGCCATTGATCGAGGAAAGGTTGACGATCGCGCCGCCGCCGCGCTTGCGCATCAGCGGAATCGCCTTCCGGCAGCCGATGAAGCTGCCCTTCAGATTGATCGACATCACGTCGTCCCAAAGCGCCCAGGTGGTCTCCTCGGCGCTGGCCAGCGGCGCGATGCCGGCATTGTTCACCAGCACGTCCAGCCCGCCGTGCCTGCGAACGAGGTGACCGAGCGCGTCGTCCCAGGCTGCTTCCGAGCGCACGTCGAGAATCACCGCGTCGAAGTCGCCGACCGCGGCGCGCTGCGCGTCGTCAAGTATTCCCGCGACGACGGTGCCGCCTTCTTCTGCGATGCGCCGCGCGGTCGCCAGCCCGATGCCGGTGCCCGCGCCGGTGATCAGCGCGACCTTGTCCTTGAAGCGCGTCATGCTGCCTCCCTGTTTGTCATGCCCTGCATGGTGTTTCCGCGACTGTGCCACCCTAGCGGGCCAGCACGCCGAGCTGCATCAGCGCGAACGCCGACATCGTCACCACGGTCAGCGCGGATACCAGCCACAGCGTGGCGGTAACCAGAGGGCCGGGCACGACATCCTGCGGAAGACGGCGGTGCCGCAGGTACACCACCGATACGGCGATCACCGGCAGCATCAGCGCCAGGACGATGCCGCCGGCCTTGACCATCTGCACCGGCTCCCCGGTGCCGAAATACACCGCGCACGGGATCAGCGTCAACCCTACGATGAGCAGATTCTGCCAGCGGACGCGGGATGCGTGATCGTCCTGGCCGAATGCGCCGGCGAGACGCGCGAGGTCGGCAAAGATCCGGGAATTGGCCGCGGTCGCGGAAAAAATCGTGCTGTAGAGCACGAACAGTGCGCCGACGTAGAAGAGATACAGGCCGAACTCGCCCATGGTCTCGCTGTACATGGCGGACAGCACCTGGATGGTTTCGTCTCCCTCGGGTATCCGGCCAAGCGTGTGAAGCACCCCTGCGCCAAGGAAATAGAACGCCACGGTGGCAAGCGTGTACACCAGCATCGACACGAGAATGTCGAAATGCATCACCCGTATCCAGCCAGCCGCGCGCCGCCGCCAGGCCTCGCTGTTCTCGCGTGGGCCGGTGAAACGGGCGTAACCCTTTTCCACGCACCAGTAGGGATAGGCAAACAACTCGCCGGAGTTGACGCCGGTGATGCCGAACACCGCGATGGCGATGACAATGCCTTCCTCCGGCAAACCGAACAGCAGCCCTTCGCCCGCGGCACGCCAGGTGAAATACTCCGGGTAGCCGGTCAGCACGCCGGCGGCGAACACCGTCATCAGGGTAAAGGTGGCGACCATCCATACCGTCATCCGCTCGATGCGCCGGTAGGTGCCGCCGAGCAGGGCGAAAAGCGTCAGCCCGGCCAGAGCCACCACCCACACGCCCAGCGGGATACCCGGCACGGCGCGCGCCATGACCTGCGCCGCGCCCGCGTACATCGCGCCAATCAGCGAGATGGCGAGCAGGGTCATTGCGGCCCAGCTCCAGCACAGCCAGTTGACGCCGAGCAGCCGCGGTCCCGGAACATGATTCATGGCGGACATCGCGGTTTCGCCGGTAACGATGGTGTAGCGGCCCCACACCGCCTGCACGACCGTCTTGATCAGACAGCTGCCGAGAATCGCCCACAGCATCACGAAGCCGACATCGGCGCCGAGACGGGTCGTCGCGATGAGCTCGCCGGTGCCGACGATCGCGGCGGTGAGCAGCATGCCGGGGCCGATGCGCCGCAGGGCGCCGGCGATGCTGCGCGGCGGCTCCTCGACCGCCGCCGGGTCGTAGGCGTATGGATTAGCCGAAGCGCGTGTCGATGCCGACACCTGACTCATCGGAGGCAGCTCCATGCGCACGCGTTCAGCATTGCAGTGCCGCGGCCAGGGCCTTCACTGCGCTCGCGCAAAGCGCCGGATCTTGTCTTCATCCAGTTCGACGCCGAGGCCCGGCTTCTGCGGCAGCGGCATGCAGCCGTCGGCCGGATCGAGTCCGATCGGCTCGGCGAGATACCACTGGAAGATGTCGCTGCTGAAGCCCGGCAGGTCGTGGAAAACCTCCACGTACGGGCAGTTGGGCAGCGAGGCGCACAGGTGCAGGTGGGCGACGAATCCCAGCCCGCCGCCGCCATGGTGTGGCGCGCACGGCATGTGGTGCAATTCTGCGAGCGCGCAGGCCTTGCGAATCTGCGACATCGTCTCGCCGACCATTGCTTCCGGCTGCAGAATGTCGTAGCAATGCCGCTCGACCAGCCAGCGGTATTCATGCAGCCCGGCATTGTTCTCGCCGCCGGCGATCGGAATGTCCACCGCGGCTGCCAGCCGCGCAAGATTGTCGAAGTCGTAGCGGTCGAGCGGCTCTTCCAGCCAGTAGACGCCGAGGCGCTCCAACTCGCGCGCGGTGTGCAGCGCGCGCTCGTAGTTCCACACCGGCCCAGGTTGCGGTTGCAGGGTGCCGGGCAACTGCGCCTGGTTGGCGTCGACCATCAGCGTGAATTCGTCGCCCACTGCGCGGCGCACCGCCTCCACCTGGGCGATGTCCGATTTGATCGTGTGCTCGTGGATGCGCAGCTTGGAGGCGCGCCAGCCGGCGCTCTTGACTCGCTGGATGTCGTCGGCGCGCCGCGCGGGCGCGCGCACCTCGATACAGGAAGCATAAGCCGGCATGCGGTCCCGGTAACCACCCCACAGCTTGTACAGCGGCTGGCCGCAGGCCTTGCCGATGATGTCCCACAGGGCGATCTCCACGCCCCAGCCGGCACCGGCGTTGCGGAAGATGCGTGCATGCTGCTCGAGCGCGAACGGGTCGCGCCCGACGAGCTGCGGTTTGATCCAGGTGTCGATCAGCGGCGAAACCGTGTAGCCGGGCGAGCCGATGCCGACGATGCCTTCGTCGGTGAAGACCTTGACGATGGTGCCGCCCCAGCGCCGCCACTCGCTGCCCGGTGCCCAGGCCGGCTTCATCGGCTCGGGCAACGGCGGCCCGACCAGCTCGAACGCCTGGATGTCGGTGATCTTCACGCGGCCCCTCCCGGTCTTGCCGAAGCCGAGAAGGTACTGCACGGGCACGGCTCAGGCCAGCCTTTTTCGCGGCGACGATGGCCATGTCACAATCGCACCCTTTGCTAACGCGCATTCGATCCGATGGCACTCAAGCGTCTCAAAGGTCCGGCCGGCACGATGGTGGTGCTGGAGCACACGTCGAAGATTCTCAGGGACAATCCGCTGCGCGACCCGCACGTGCGCAACGTCGGCGTGTGGCTGCCGCCGCAGTACGACGGCCGCAGGCGATTTCCGGTGCTCTACGACCTGGTCGGCTTCACCGGATCGGGTCTGGCGCATGCCAACTGGAAGCCGTTCGGCGACAACCTGCCCGAGCGTGCGGCGCGGCTGATCCACGGGCATAAGATGGGGCCGGTCATCGTGGTGTTCCCCGACTGCTTCACCGCGCTCGGCGGCAATCAGTACGTCAATTCATCCGCGATCGGGCGCTACGCCGACTATCTGACGCGCGAGATCGTGCCTTTTGTCGACCGCGAGTTCCGCACGCTGGCTTCGCGCGAGCATCGCGGCTGCTTCGGCAAATCCTCGGGCGGCTACGGCGCGATGCTGCACGGCATGCTGTATCCGAAAACCTGGGGCGCAATCGCGAATCACTCCGGCGACGCGTATTTCGACTTCATCTACTGGCGCGACTGGCCGAACACGCTGAACGAGCTGGCCAAACATCGCAGCCCGAAGCGTCAGCCCGGCAGGTACGACGCGCGCGCCGAGGCCGGGCGCAAAGGGTTGGCCGATGGCCTGGATGACGGTCGCATCCGCCGTTTTCTCGACCGCGTCTGGAAGAAGGAGAAGCTCTCGCATGCCGAAGGCCATGCGCTGATGAACATCTGCATGGCGGCCACCTACGATCCCGATCCGCGCGCGCCATTGGGATTCCGCGTGCCGTTCAACCTGGAGTCGGGCGAGCCGCTCGGCAAGCGCTGGGCAAAATGGCAGGCCCACGACCCCATCAACCTGGTAACGAAATACCGCGCGAATCTGAAATCGCTGCGCGGCATCTACATCGACTGCGGCTGGCGCGATCAGTACCAGATCCACTATGGCGCGCGCATTCTGTCGAAACGGCTCGCCGCCGCCGGCATCCGCCATACCTACGAGGAGTTCGACGACGACCACTCCGACATCGACTACCGGATGGACGTCAGCCTGCCGTTTCTGTACCGCGCGCTGAAGGGCTGAGCCCGGACCGCGCGAAGGGTCGGCGGGGGCAGGAGGTCGAGGCGTATCCGGGCGGCTTGGCGATTGTTGCGACGCCGCTGCGAAGCGCGCTGCGCCTTTACCGTCTCCCGGGCGCGCCGATCAGCCTGCGCAGCGCGGCATACTGCTGGCCGAGACGTTCCTCGGTCAGCGGGTCGGCCTGCAACGCGCCGCGTTCCGCGTCGACTTGTTCCCAGTCTGCCGCTGTCAGGACTTTGCGCGCCACCGGAAACACCTCGCGGTACTCCTTTTCCATGTGACGGCGCAACGTGTCGACGTACTCGCGCCCGCCGGATTCGATCGCGTCGCGCGATTCCACGGCGCCGTTCACGATGCTCTGCAGGCGCGAGCGCAGCAGCCGGCCGTCGTCGGCCATCTTCTGGTGCTGGCCGGCAAGTTCTTCCACCGCCTGCGCCGCCGACGGATCGCATTGCGCCACCTTTGCGAAGATCACATCCTCGCGCGGATGGTGGACGCTGTCGCTGTACCCGGTCAGGTAATCCATGATGTCGAGCATCAGGTCGTAATCCGGGTCGCCGTTCCCACGCAGCGCTGAAAGCTGCGACTCGAACGCGTCTAGCAGCCGCGCAAAATTCCGGTGCTCCCGGTCCCAGCGGTCGATACCCTCGCTCATCGCACGCTCCGTTGTCGAAAGCTTCGCAACATAGATACCGGCCCGTCGCGATTGACCCATTGACCTGAGTCATGTCCCGGTGAACCCGTTTCGCCCTTGCGGCGGCTCTTCGCGCCGCACCATTCGGGGGCCAGGGCAGTTTGACGCGAGCGGTGATTGTGCGCCCGCCCTGAAAGTCTGCTTCGTATGAGCGCTGCAAGTTGCTGAATTCGGGTTGTTTGCCGGCCGGGGGCTCACTTGTGCGGGCGTGGCACCGTCGTTGCAATGGGGCGCTGCATCGACCGCGCGCAACTGCCGGTCGCGCGGTGCCGCAGGACGCGGCGCCGGATCATCCACAGCAGGCAGAAGAGGGGACTCCAGAATGGGATGCGACCACACCCACACCGCGTGCACCGGGGCGGACGAAACCGGGGCGACCGCCACGCCGCAGCCGGACACCGGACGGCGCGGATTCCTGCAGGGCGGGGCGCTCGCAGGCGCGGCAGCCGCGCTCGGCTCCATCGGCGCGGCTTCGCTGGCGCATGCCGATACCGGCCTGAAGCGCATGACGCTCAGCCACTTCCACATTCCGGCGAGCGACAAGACGGTGCACTGGGGCTACTTCAGCAGGGTGCTCAAGCCGGTGGTGGAAGTGGAGTCGGGCGACTTTGTCACCATCGAGACGCTGACGCACCACGCCAACGACGATGCCGAGCGCATGGTGAAAGGCGATCCCGGCGCCGAGAGCGTGTTCTATTGGGACAAGAAGCGCAAAGGCGTCGACCGCCGCGGGGCCGGCCCGATGGATGCATCGCTGTTTGGTCGCGGGGCAGGAGAAGGTCTCGGTGTGCATATCTGCACCGGACCGGTCGCGGTGAAGGGCGCGGAGCCGGGCGACATCCTCGAGGTGCGCATCATCGACGTGACGCCGCGGCCGTGCGGCAACCCAAATTTCAAGGGCAAGGCCTTCGGCAGCAACGCGGCCGCGTGGTGGGGCTTTCACTTCAACGACCAGATCGAAGAGCCGAAAAAGCGCGAGGTCATCACCATCTATGAGGTCGATGCCACCGGCGAGCGCAACTGGGCCAAGGCGCTGTACAACTTCAAGTGGACGCCGCAGACCGACCCGTTCGGCGTGGTGCACAAGATCATCGACTATCCCGGCGTGCCAGTAGACCACAGCACCGTCAAGGAGAACTGGGGCATCCTCAAGAATGTGCGGGTGCCGATCCGTCCGCATTTCGGCGTGATGGGGCTGGCGCCGGCCGAAGCCGACATGGTGGACTCGATTCCGCCCAGCTACACCGGCGGCAACATCGACAACTGGCGCATCGGCAAGGGCGCCACCATGTACTACCCGGTGGCGGTGGCCGGCGGGCTGCTGTCGGTGGGCGATCCGCATGCCTCCCAGGGCGATTCGGAGCTGTGCGGCACCGCGATCGAATGCTCGCTGACCGGCACCTTCCAGCTCATCCTGCACAAGAAAGCCTCGCTCGCCGGCACCCCCTTGGAAAAACTCAACTATCCGCTGCTGGAGACCAAGGACGAGTTCGTGGTGCACGGCTTCAGTTTTCCGAACTACCTGGCCGATCTCGGCGCGAAGGCGCAGTCCGAGATCTATTCGAAGTCTTCCACCGATCTGGCGATGCGCGATGCGTTCCGCAAGATGCGCCACTTCCTGATGACGACGCAGGGTCTGTCGGAAGACGAAGCGGTGTCGCTGATGTCCATCGCGGTGGACTTCGGCGTGACCCAGGTGGTGGACGGCAACTGGGGCATGCACGCGGTGGTGAAGAAGAGCCTGTTCGCGGGCGGAGAGATCTGACGGCGGAAACCGGCGACCGGGCGGCGCGATCATGCGGTAATCGACTGAAGGCGCGGTGTGGCGGCGCTCGGCTCACCGCCGCGCCAAAGCGTCGGCTGCTGGCAATGCGGGTACGGCTGGTGCAGACTGCCTGAGTTGACAATCGCCCAGAGCGACTGCCTTCCCATGATCTTCATTCCCTATCCGTGGGCGGCGCTGCCGGTGGCCGCCGTTTTTGCGCTGCTGTGGCGCCGCCGCCGCAAGACCGTCGCCCTGGTCTCCGCGCTGATGTGGGCAGCGTACGGCGGCTACGAATACCTGATGTACGCGCGCATTCTGTGCAGCGGCGAATGCAACATCCGTGTCGATCTGCTGCTGATCTACCCGGTGCTGCTCGGGGTGTCGATCGCGTCGCTGGTCGCAGCGCTGCGCGGCTCGCGCGGGCGCGGGTGAAACGCGGGCGCTTCAGCCGCGGGCGATGTCCCGGAGGGCGGGCACCGAGCCCGCCGACCATTCGCGTCCGTCGCTGCCGACGAACAGCGCGCCCGCCTGCGGCCATGCGCGCAGCACGGCGTGCGCCCGCTCCGGCGCCATTGCAGTGAGCCCGGTCGACAGGGCGTCTGCAGTGGTGGCGTCGGGCGCAATCACGGTGACGCTGCGGTAATGCGCGGCGCTGCGGCCGCTGCCCGGATCGAATAGATGGTGATGACGCCCGCTTGCATCGAACGGCGTGCCGTAGCCGCCGGAAGTGGCCACCGCGCAGTCGGTGAGCGGCAGCGAGCCGCGGCTGCGCCAGAAGCGCTGCGGATCGGCAAGGCCGATGCGCCAGGGCGAGCCGTCGGGATGGGCGCCGAGCGCGCGGTGCTCGCCCATGTTCACCAGCACATCGCGCAGCCCCTGGTTGCGCAGCAGCCCGGTGACACGGTCGGTGATGTAGCCCTGGGCAATACCGTTCAGGGTGATCGCCATGCCCGGCTGCCCGAACACGATCGCCCGCTCGGTCACGCGCACGCGGCGAAAGTCCACGCGGGCGAGCGCCTGCGCGATTGCCGCTGCTGCCGGGCCGTCCGGGTCGGCAGCGGGCGATGAAAAGTGCTCGGCATACAGCGCCCACAGCGGCTGCACCGTGACGTCGAACGCGCCGCCGGTGGCATGGCCGATTGCCAGCGCGG
>CALJLA010000116.1 GCA_937983055.1 uncultured Pseudomonadota bacterium | reverse complement strand
CGAGCACTTCGCCGGCACCGCGGATCTCCAGGTCGTGCATCGCCAGGTAGAAGCCGGAGCCCAGCTCCTCCATCAGTTGTATCGCCTCCAGCCGTTTCTTTGCCTGGCCGCGCAGCGCCGTCTCGTCGTCCGGCGTAAGCAGGTAAGCGTAAGCCTGGTGGTGCGAGCGGCCCACCCGGCCGCGCAACTGGTGCAACTGGGCCAGCCCGAAGCGGTCGGCGCGGTTGATGATGATGGTGTTGGCGGTGGGAATGTCGATGCCGGTCTCGATGATGGTGGTGCACAACAGTACGTTGAAGCGCGCCTGGTAGAAGTCGCGCATCACCAGTTCCAGCTCGCGCTCCGGCATCTGGCCGTGGGCCACGCGCAGGCGCGCCTCCGGCAGCAGTTTCGTGAGCCGTTCCTCCATGCGCCGGATCGACTCGATCTCGTTGTGCAGGAAATAGATCTGGCCGCCGCGCTTGAGCTCGCGCAGCACCGCCTCGCGGATCTGCCCCTCGCTGAAGGGCACCACGAAAGTCTTGATCGCAAGCCGGCGCTGCGGCGCGGTGGCGATGACCGAAAAATCGCGCAACCCCTCCAGCGACATCGCCAGGGTTCGCGGAATCGGCGTGGCCGTCAGCGTCAGCACATCCACCTCGGCGCGCAGCGCCTTGAGCTGCTCTTTCTGGCGCACGCCGAAGCGGTGTTCCTCGTCGATGATCACCAGGCCAAGGTTCCGGAACTTCACCTCGCGCGAGAGCAGCTTGTGCGTGCCGACCACGATGTCGATGCGGCCCTCGGCCAGGCCTTCGAGCGCAGCGCCGGTCTCTTTCGCCGAGCGAAAGCGCGACAGCTCGGCGATGCGCACCGGCGACTCGGCAAATCGGTCGGAGAAGGTCTGAAAGTGCTGCTCGGCGAGCAGGGTGGTTGGTACCAGCACCGCCACCTGGCGGCCGTTGGATACTGCGACGAAGGCGGCGCGCAGTGCGACCTCGGTCTTGCCGAACCCCACATCGCCGCAGATCAGCCGGTCCATCGGCCGCCCGGCCTGCAGATCGGCAAGCGTCGCGCCGATGGCCGCGGCCTGGTCCGGCGTCTCCTCGCACGGAAAGTCGGCGCAGAACGCATCGTAGTCGTGCGCATTCAGGGCGAACGCATGGCCTTTGCGGGCGGCGCGCTGCGCGTACAGGTTGAGCAGCTCGGCGGCGGTGTCGCGCACCTGCTCGGCGGCCCGCTTGCGCGCCTTGTCCCACTGGCCGCTGCCCAGCTTGTGCAGCGGGGCGGCTTCCGGCGCCGCGCCGCTGTAGCGGCTGATGACTTCGAGCTGCGATACCGGCACGTACAGCTTGTCGCCGCCGTCGTATTCCAGCGTCAGGAACTCAGTGGCGCCGTCGCCGAGGTCCATCGTGGTGAGCCCGAGATAGCGCCCGATGCCGTGCTGCGCGTGTACCACCGGGTCGCCGGCGCGCACCTCGGAGAGGTCGCGCAGCATGTTCTCGGCCGACACCCGGCGCTCGCGCGCGGCGCGCGAGCGCGCCTGCGCCGGGTACAGTTCGTTTTCGGTGACGACTGCGGTGCCGGTCTCGGCATCGATGAAACCGGCATGGACGGTGCCCACCAGCAGCGACAGCGGCGCGTGGGCGGCGGCGGCTCCCTGCCAGTGCTCCTGCAGCTGCGGTTGCAGGCCGTACTCCTGCAGCAGCGCGAGCAGGGTCTCGCGGCGGCCCAGGCTGTCCGCGATCAGCACCGTGCGCCCGGCATGCGCACCGGCGAAGGCCTTCAGCTTCTGCAGCGGGTCGGCGGCGCGGCGGTCGACCTCCAGCGCGGGCAGCGCGTCGAAGCGCGGCGCACCGTTATCGTCGCCGGCGCCGAACTCGACGCGCGGGAACGGTTTGATCGCGCCAAACAGTTCGTCCTCGCGCAGAAACAACGCTGGCGGCGGCAGCAGCGGCCGGTCGGGGTCGCCGGACAGCAGGCGAAACCGCGACTCGGTGTCGGCCCAGAAGCGCCGCGCCGCCTGCGCGACGTCGCCGTGCAGACACACCCACGAAGCGGGCGGCAGGTAATCGGCCAGCGTGGCGGTGCTGTCGAAAAACAACGGCAGGTAGTACTCGATGCCGGCCGGGGTCAGGCCCGCGGTGATGTCCTTGTAGATGCGGCTCTTGGTCGGGTCGCCCTCGATCGTCTCGCGAAAGCGGGTGCGGAAGGTGGCGCGCGCGGCGTCGTCGGTGGGAAACTCGCGCGCCGGCAGCAGGCGGACCTCGTCGACCTTGTAGATGCTGCGCTGGGTATCCGCGTCGAAGGCGCGGATGCTGTCGATCTCGGCGCCGAACAGGTCGATCCGGTAGGGCAGGGCGCTGCCCATCGGGAACAGATCGATGACCCCGCCGCGCACGCTGTACTCGCCGGGCGAGACGACCTGGCTCACGTGCTGGTACCCGGCCAGGGTGAGCCGGCCGCGGAAGGCGTCCTGCTGCAGGCGCTCGCCGCGCTTCAGGAAGAAGGTGTATGCGGCGAGGTAGCCGGTCGGCGGCAGCCGGTAAAGCATCGTCGCCGCCGGCACCACCACGACATCGCAGGCGTCGCGGGTGATGTGATGCAGGGTCTCCAGCCGTTCCGAAACCAGGTCCTGGTGCGGGGAGAAAGCATCGTAGGGCAGCGTTTCCCAGTCCGGCAGCAGATGGGTGCGCAGTTCCGGACCGAAAAAGCGCAGCTCGGCGGCAAGCCTCTGCGCCTCGGCGGCATCGGCGGTCACCACCAGCAACGGGCGCTGGGCACGGGCGAGCCGCGCGAGCGCCAGCGCATCGCCGGAGCCCGGGGGGAGCGGCCAGCGCAGTTTCTCGCCGGGACGGAGTGTCGGCAGCTGCAACATCGGGTCGAGCACAAGGAAAACGCGAAATTATAGGCGAGCACTGCCGCCAACCTTGCTGGGGCGGCGGGCCTGCCGCGATAATGCGGCGCTCTCCCGACCGATCATGTCACGCTACCTAGCCCTGATCCCGGCTGCTGGCACCGGTTCGCGCATCGGCGGCGACCGGCCGAAGCAGTACCAGCCTCTGCTCGGGCAGCCGATGCTGCTGCACGCGCTCGGCGCGTTGTGCCGCCACCCGCGGGTCAGCCGGACCTACGTGGTGCTGTCGCCGCGCGACCCGTGGTTTCGCCGCTTCGACTGGTCGGTCTTCGGCGACCGGCTCGCCCCGCTGTACTGTGGCAGCGATACCCGGGCGCGCAGCGTGCGAAACGGCCTCGAGCAGGGGGAATTCGAGGCCGACGACTGGGTGCTGGTGCATGATGCCGCGCGGCCGTGCCTGAGCGCGGCCGACATCGACCGGCTGATCGACGCGGTCGGCGACGACGCGGCGGGCGGCCTGCTGGCGCTGCCGGTGGCCGACACGCTGAAGCGCAGTGATGCGGGCGGGCGGATTGCCGCCACCGAGCCGCGCGAGCGCATGTGGCGGGCGCAGACGCCGCAGCTGTTCCAGCACGCGCTGCTGTTGCGCGCGCTGACCGAAGCGGGCGGCGATGCCGCCACCGATGAATCGAGCGCAGTCGAGCGGCTGGGCTTCAGCCCGAGGCTGGTTCAGGGCAGCGCCGATAACCTGAAAGTCACCTATCCGGAGGACTTCGTGCTGGCCGAGGCGGTGATTGCTGCAAGAAAGGCTTCGACATGAGAATCGGCCAGGGTTTCGACGTGCATGCGCTGGTGGACGGACGGCCGCTGATCATCGGCGGCGTGCGCGTTCCGTTCGAGCGCGGCCTGGCCGGCCATTCCGACGCCGACGTGCTGCTGCATGCCATCAGCGACGCGCTGCTCGGCGCCGCCGCGCTGGGCGACATCGGACGGCATTTTCCCGACACCGATCCGCGTTACGCCGGCGCCGACAGCCGCGTGCTGCTGCGCGAGGTGGCGCAGCGCGTGCGCGCGGCCGGCTACCGCATCGTCAATGTCGACTCGACGGTGATCGCGCAGGCGCCGAAGCTGGCGCCTTACATTGCCGAGATGGTGGCGGCGATCGCCGCCGACCTTGCCATCGACGCCGGCTGCGTCAGCGTCAAGGCCAAAACCACCGAGCGGCTGGGCTTTGCCGGCCGCGGCGAAGGCATCGCGGCAGAGGCGGTGGCGCTGATCGCGGCGCGGTGAAGGCGAGGCTGTTCTTTGCCCTGTGGCCGCCGCCGCCCGTGCAGACGGCGCTGGCGCGGTGGGGCGAGCGCATGCGGCAGGATCTGGGCGGCCGGCTGACCCGCACCGCCAGCGTGCATCTGACGCTTGCATTCCTGGGAGACGTGCCGGAAGCGTCGCTGCCGATTGCCCGCACGATCGGCGAGCGGCAGCGCGGCAGCACGTTCACGCTGGCGCTGGCGCGCACCGGTTGCTGGCGGCATAACGGCATCGCCTGGGCCGCGCCGCTCGACACGCCGGCGGCGTTGACGCGCCTGGTGCAGGGCCTCGAGTCGGATTTGCGCGCCGACGCTTTCAGCCTGGAGTCCCGCGAGTACCGCCCGCACATCACCCTGTTGCGCCGCGCGGCCTGCCGCGGTCGATGCTGGCAGCCGGATGCCGTGCTGACGTGGATGGTCGACCGCTTCGTCCTGGTGCGCTCGCAGCGCACGGCGCGCGGCGCCGACTACGAACGCATCGGGGAATGGCCGCTCGAACCCGCGCTCAACGCGCCCGGCTGAGCGGCAGTTCCACGCGCGCCTCCAGGCCGCCGCCTTCGCGCGGCAGCAGCGACACCGTGCCGCCGTGCAGGCGCGCCGCGCGCTCGACGATGGCCAGTCCGAGCCCGGAGCCGCGGCCGTCGCTGCGCGAGGCCTCGAGCCGGGTGAACGGTTGCATCACGCGTGCAACCTGCGCCTGTGGGATGCCGGGCCCGCGGTCCAGCACGCGGATCAGCACGCGGTCGCCGTCGCGCTCGGTACGGACTTCGACCTCGCCCCCGCCGTGGCGCACCGCGTTGTCGAGCAGATTGGTCACCATGCGCTGGGTGGCGGTGGGCTTCAGCGTCATCGGCGGCAGCGGTGCCAGCCGGCGTTCCACCCGGTGGCCGAGTCGGCCGTAGCGGTCGGCCACGCTGCCGACGATGTGATTCAGATCCTCGCCCTCGCGCGAGGGCTCGTTCGCGCCCTGGCGGGCGAAGTCCAGGAACTGGTTGATGATCGTGTCGATGTCCTGGATGTCTTCTATCATGCCGGTGCGCAGCAGCCGGTCGGCGTTTTCCGGCAGCATTTCGACACCAAGGCGCAGGCGCGACAGCGGGGTGCGCAGATCGTGCGAAATGCCGGCGAGCAGCAGCGCGCGGTCCTGGTCGAGCTGGCGCAGGTTGGCCGACATGCGATTGAAGGCGTGCGACAGGGTGCGGATCTCGACCGGGCCCTTCTCGTCGAGGGGCGGCGGCGTCTTGCCGGCGCCGATTTCCTCGGCCGCCTCGGTGAGCGCGCGCAGGGAACGGTTGACCCGCAGCATCAGCAGGTAGGCGCCGACGATCGCCAGCGTCAGGCCGAACACCGACCAGCCGGTCCATGCCCATAGCGACGCCGACCCGCGCGAATCGGGCGGGAAGACCACCCAGTAGGCCTGGTTGCGCACCCGGATCTTGATCCACAGCGCCTGGGTGGCGTCCTCCAGCAGCACCAGCGCCTGGGCGTCGCCGGCAAACTCCTCCTTGAGGTGCTCGCCGATCGCGCGCAGCAGCGGCGACTGCGGCAACACCACTTCCTGGTCGTCCCACGCGGTGGCAGGCAGCAGGCGGATGTTCTGCTGCACCGGCAGGCGCTCGGAGAAGCGGCGACGGGCGGAAGCGGGCATGGTTTCCAGCGCGGCACTGACGGTGCCGACCACGCCGGCGATCTGGTTGGCGAGATACTCGGACTGGGCGCGGACGTTATAACTGCGATAGAGGCCGAACCAGATCAGCTGGCTGGCTACCAGCAACACCGCGATCAGCAACACCGACCGCGACAGCAGCGACTGCGGCAGCCACTTCACGCTTCGTCGGGCACGAACACGTAGCCCACGCCCCACACCGTCTGGATGTAGCGCGGCTTCGCGGGATCGTCCTCAAGCAGCTTGCGCAGTCGCGAGACCTGCACGTCAATCGAGCGATCGAACACGCCGTACTCCCGTCCGCGGGCAAGTTCCATCAGCTTGTCGCGCGACAACGGCACCCGGGGATGGGTGACCAGGGCTTTCAGCATCGCGAACTCGCCGGTGGTGAGGCCGACGTTCTTTCCGTCGCGCACCAGGGTGCGGCTGCCGATATTGAGCTGGTAAGGCCCGAAGCGCACCGGCGCCTTGCTGTCGTCCGGGGCGCCGGGCAGGGCAGTCGCCGGCGACTGGCGGCGCAGCACGGCATTCACGCGTGCCACCAGTTCGCGCGGGTTGAAGGGCTTGGGCAGATAGTCATCAGCGCCGAGGTCGAGGCCTGCGATGCGGTCGGCATCGTCGCCCCTGGCGGTGAGCATGATGATCGGCACGCGCCGCCCGGCGGCGCGCAGCCGGCGGCAGATCGACAGGCCGTCCTCGCCCGGCAGCATCAGATCCAGGATGATCATGTCGACATTCTCGTGCGCCAGCGCAGCATCCATCGCTTCGGCATTGGGCACCGCATGCACGCCGAACCCCTGTTCGCCGAGATAGCGGTCGAGCAGATCGCGCAGACGCTGGTCGTCGTCGACCACGAGAATATTGGCGGCGATGGTCATCGGCTTGGCGAGGGTCTGCACGCAGGCCATTATAAGCACGCGGATGCCGCGCGCGCCGGTGCGCGTTAAGCTTTTGCCATGGCGCAGCGGATGCAGCCGATCAGGGGCGATATCACGCGCGAGCGGGTGGACGTCATGGTCCACGCCGCCCACCGCTCGCTCCCCGGTGCCGTCGGGGTC
>CALJLA010000115.1 GCA_937983055.1 uncultured Pseudomonadota bacterium | reverse complement strand
GACTTATCCGGACGCCAACCGGTTCTGAAAGCTGATCGCCGACCACCGGGTCACCGTGTTCTACACGGCGCCGACTGCCATTCGCTCGCTGATCAAGCTCGGTGCAGATCTACCCAAGCAGCACGATCTGTCGTCGCTGCGGCTGCTGGGCACGGTCGGCGAACCGATCAACCCTGAAGCATGGATGTGGTACTACAACACCGTGGGCGACGGCCGCTGCCCGATTGTCGACACCTGGTGGCAAACGGAAACCGGCGGTCATATGATCACGCCCCTGCCCGGCGCCACCTCGCTCAAACCCGGGTCCTGCACGCTGCCGCTACCGGGCATTGCGGCGGAGATCGTGGATGAAACCGGTCAGTCGGTCGAGAAAGGCAAGGGCGGTATCCTCGTCATCAAGAAACCGTGGCCGTCGATGATCCGCACCATCTGGGGCGACCCCGAGCGTTTCAGGAAGACCTACTACCCGGAGGATTTCCAGGGCCGGTACTACCTTGCCGGCGACGGCGCGAACCGCGACATGGACGGCTACTTCTGGATCATGGGCCGCATCGACGACGTGCTGAACGTGTCCGGGCATCGCCTGGGCACGATGGAAATCGAATCCACACTGGTGGCGAACTCGCTGGTCGCCGAGGCCGCGGTGGTGGGCAAGCCGCACGACGTCAAGGGTGAAGCGGTCATCGCCTTCGTGGTGCTGAAGAACGCGCGCCCCACCGGCGACGAGGCAAAGAAGATCGCCCAGGAACTGCGCACCTGGGTCGGCAAGGAAATCGGCCCGATCGCGCGGCCGGACGAGATTCGCTTTGGCGACAACCTGCCCAAAACGCGCTCCGGCAAGATCATGCGGCGCCTGCTGCGCTCGATCGCCAAGGGCGAGGAGATCACGCAAGACGTCTCGACCCTGGAAAACCCGGCGATTCTCGACCAACTCAAGCAGGTGACCTGAGCGGCGACACGAACGCAAGTCGTTAGCAGCAGACCGCTGTCTGTTGCGGCTTTGACAGGGGGTAGCGCATCCGCTACCCTGCGCGCCTTTCTCGATTGCCGGACTGGCCGCTCGGCATTGGGGATAGCGACACAAACTGAGAGGTGACCGAGCGGTCGAAGGTGCACGCTTGGCAGTACGGCCGCTTGAGCGGCATTATTGCAGCGGAGGCTAACCTGCGAAGCAGGTTAAGCGCGACAGCGCGGGCCGCAGCTAAAGCGTAGCGCGGGTGGCACTGGGAGATTAATAACAGAAACGGAGAGGTGACCGAGCGGTCGAAGGTGCACGCCTGGAAAGCGTGTGTACGGTGATGAATCGTACCGCGGGTTCGAATCCCGCCCTCTCCGCCACAAACAGAATGCCCCCCAACGAGGGGGCATTTTGTTTGTGATGAAGAGCGGCTCGTGAGAACCCGCTGGTTCGACCAAGACGCACTGCGTCTTGGGACGCCGCGCGCGTCTCTAGCGCGGCGGTCCCGACCGGAGGGAGGGACGAGGAATCCGCCTGAGCGGATTCCGAGCAATCCCGCCCTCTCCGCCACAATCAGAATGCCCCCCCCAAAAAGGGGGCATTCTGATTGTGGCAAAGAGCGGCTGGAGAGATCCCACCGGTTCGTCAACACCCTCGCGTAGCGAGGCTGTTCAAGCATCCGAAAACCTGCGAGGCAAGTTAAGGCCGAAGGCCGGCGGATGGCACCACGAATCGCTGCCTCATGCGACGACGCGCCGGCAACTTGTGTTATAAGATTCGCACGAGGGGAAGCCAACCAAAGCCTTTGATAATCAACGAGGAGGACTGAAATGCAACGCATGCGCAAGCTGTCTGCCTTGATGGCGGCAGGCGCGATCGGAATGGCCGTGGCGCTGCCCGTGGCACAGGGCGACGCCGACTCCGGCATGACTGTGCTGATGAATACCGCCTACGTCGCAACCGACCCGGACAAGATCAAATGGGAGCGGGTGCGCTCCACGCCGCATGGGATGCGGATGGTGATGCTCTATGGCGATCCGAAGCAGCCGGGGCCCTTCATTTTCCGGGCCAAAATGCCTTCGGGCTATAAACTGCCGCCCCACACCCATCCGGATGAACGCATCGTGACGGTACTGAAAGGCACCTACTGGTCCGGGGTGGGCGAGCGATACGATCCGATGAAGATGCACGAGTTCCAGGTCGGCGCGTTCTACGTCACCAAAGCCAATGTGCCGCATTACAGCTGGGCGCGGAACGAGGTCATCATCCAGGAAATGGGCATCGGCCCGGATGCCGATATTGCCTACGTGAACCCGGACGACGATCCACGCAAGAACTAGTCGACTTCAAGCCTGTCTCAAAAAGTAAGGGGCAGTCGCGCGCGATTGCCCCTTTCTGCTTTGACGCGGGCGGGCCGCCAGCGCACCGGACCGCTCCGAAGGGATGACTGAGTGATGAAACGCCTGTTGCATACCCTCGCGCTTTCCGCGATGTTAGGGCTGGCCGCCCCGGCCGTCTCGGGTGGCCCGACAATGACTGTCTACAAGTCCCCCAACTGCGGATGCTGCGAGAAATGGGTCGAGTACTTGCGCGCGGAAGGCTTCGAGGTTGAATCGGTCAACAGGCCGGGGCTGGCAGCGCTCAAGCGCTCGCTCGGCGTCGAACCGCGCATGGAAAGCTGTCATACCGCGGTGATCGACGGCTATGTCATCGAAGGCCATGTCCCCGCCGCGCCGATCCGACGCCTGCTGTCCGAGCGGCCGAAGACCCGGGGCCTTGCCGTGCCCGGCATGCCGATGAACTCTCCGGGCATGGGACCGATGGACGGGCAGCTCAGGACCTACACCCTGGAAGGACAGCCCTACTCGTTGGACTGACGCTCAGTCCTTCATCGCATTTCGGATCTGATCGAGGGCGCCGGGATCCTCCAGCGTGGTGAGGTCGCCCGGGTCGCGCTGCTCGGCCAGCGCCTGGATGCTACGCCGGAGCAATTTACCGGATCGGGTTTTGGGCAATGCCGACACGAAGTAGACTCGTCCCGGTCGCCCGATGGCGCCGAGCTGCGCATCCACCGCCGACATGATCTCCTTCTCATGCGCCCTGCGCGCCTCGGCCGTGGCGATTCGCGAGGCATCCTTAACGACGGCAAAGGCCAGCGGCAGCTGCCCTTTTACCGAATCGCTGACGCCTATTACCGCCACCTCGGCAACGTTCGGATGCGACTGCACCGCCTCCTCGATCTCGCGAGTGCCGAGCCGGTGACCGGCGACGTTGATCACGTCATCGGTGCGCCCGAGAATGAAATAGTAGCCGTCGCCGTCGCGGATGCCCCAGTCGAAGGTCGAGTACACCTGTTTCGAACTGAACGTGCTGAAATAGGTGTTGACGAAGCGCTCGTCGTCTCCCCATACCGTTGACATGCAGCCCGGCGGCAGCGGTGGCTCGATCGCCACGACGCCCTTCTCTTCCGTCGCCGCCTCGCTGGCATCGGCTTCCCGCAGCAGCTTGAGGTTGTAGCCGTAGACCGGAAAAGACGGGCTGCCGAACTTCGTCGGCGTTTTCTCGACGCCAGGCACCGCGCTCAGAATCGGCCACCCGGTCTCGGTTTGCCAATAATGGTCGATCACCGGCTTACCGAGCAGCTCGGAGATCCATCGGTGGGTCGGTTCATCCAGCGGTTCGCCCGCCAGGAACAGATGCCTGAGCGACGACAGGTCGTACTTCGACAGGTAGGCAGGGTCCTGCTTCTTCAGCACCCTGATCGCTGTCGGCGACGAGAACATGACTGCAACTTTCTGCTCCTGCACGATCTTCCACCAGATGCCGGCATCGGGTCGGATCGGCAGACCTTCGTACACAATGGTCGTCATGCCGCGGATCAGCGGTCCATACACAATGTAGGAATGTCCCACCACCCAGCCGATGTCGGAGGTGGTGAACATCGTCTCACCCGGCTCTCCGCAGTAGATGTGTTTCATCGAGGCCGCCAGCGCAACCGCGTGTCCGCCAGTGTCGCGCTGCACGCCTTTCGGCTTGCCCGTGGTTCCCGAGGTGTACAGGATGTAGCTGGGGTGGCTTGATTCCACCCAGGCGATCGGCACCGTCTTGCCGGCATGCTCCCTTGCCAGCGCCCGGTAGTCGTAATCGCGCCCCTGCACCAACCCCATCGATGCATCCAGGCCGCGGTTCACGATCAGCACCCGCACGGGCGGATGGGCCGCCAGCCTGAGCGCCTCTTCCACCAGCGGCTTGTAGGCGATGGTGCGGCCGCCTCGCATGCCGGCGTCCGCCGTGAGCATGACCTTGGGGCGGGCGTCGTCGATGCGGCTCGCCAGACTTGCCGCGGCAAATCCACCGAAAACGACCGAGTGAACCGCGCCCAGCCGCGCACAGGCCAGCATGCCGAAGATCGCCTCGGGGATCATCGGCATGTAGATCAGCACCCGGTCGCCGCGCTGCACCCCGAGGCTTTGCAGCATGGCGGCACAGGTGTTCACCTCGGCGTGCAACTCGCGAAAACTGTAACTGCGCTCTTCGCCGGTCTCGGTGGAAATATAGATCAGCGCCTTCTGCCCGCCGCGGGCCTGCAGGTGCCGATCGACCGCGTTGTGGCACAGATTGGTCTCGCCCCCCACGAACCAGCGCGCGAACGGTGGCCGCCGGTAATCGAGTACCTGTGCAAGAGGCTTGTTCCAGTCAATCAGACTCGATTGCTCGGTCCAGAACTGGTCGCGCTGTTCGATGGACCGCCGGTGAAACTGCGCGTACTGCTGTCCCATGCTCGGCCTCCCTCCCGGACCTGCTGCGATTCAGCCGCCGATCTTGACGACCGTACGCCCCTTGACCTGTGCTTTGAGGAAACTGTCGAACACACCGGGCAAATTGGAGAACTCGACGGTGTTCGCCATTGCCTTCAGGTGTTTCGGCTTGAGGTCGCTCGCCAGCCGCTGCCACACCTTTTGCCGCACCGCCATCGGCGCATTAACCGAATCGATCCCAAGCAGGCTGACGCCGCGAAGAATGAACGGCATCACCGTGGTCTTAAATTCGTGACTGGCCGCCAGACCGATGGAAGCCAGCGTGCCTCCCACCTGCATGGTGCTCGCGATCCAGGACAGCACGTCGCCGCCGAGGTTGTCCACGGCCCCCGCCCAGACGGCCTTGTCCAGCGGCTTTATCCGCGAAAGATCGAGCGACGAGCGCAGCAGAACCTCGCTCGCCCCGAGCTTCTTCAGATAATCGGTTTCCGACGCCTTGCCCGTCAGCGCAGTGACCGCGTAGCCGTTGCCGGCCAGAATATCCAGCGCGATGCTGCCCACGCCTCCGGTCGCGCCGGTGACGATCACCGGCCCATTGCCTGGCTTGAGCCCGTCGTGCTCCATGCGCTCTACTGCGAGACCCGCGGTGAACCCGGCGGTGCCCAGCGCCATCGCTTCGAACAAATCCAGCCCGGCTGGCATCGGCACCACCCAGTCCGCCGGGATGCGTGCATATGATGCGTAGCCGCCGTCATGCGCGACGCCTATGTCGTAGCTGGTGGCGATGACCGCATCGCCCGGCTTGAAGCGCTTGTCCTTTGACTCGGCGACGGTTCCGGAAAGGTCGATGCCGCCCACGCAAGGAAAGCGACGGATGATCTTGCCGGCACCGGTGGCCGCCAGGGCGTCCTTGAAGTTCACGCTCGAATAGGCGACCTTGATGACCACCTCGCCCTGATCCAGATCGTCGAGCTTCATATCGACGAAGCGGCTTGCGACCTTGCCGTCCTCGTTGAAGATGCGAAAGGCCTTGAATGCGGACATCCTTCTCCCCTTGTCAAATGATTCGAATCTAGCCGAGATGCGCCTCGCCGAGATAGCGATGCGTCTGCATCTCCATCAGCCGGGACTCGACGCGCTGCGCCTCGGTGCCCCCGGCCGCGCCGGCCAGTAGCGCAGTCACCGGCGCCTGCGCCGACATCACCATCTTTACGCGACGATCATAAAACTCGTCAACCAGCCAGGTGAAGCGGCGACGCCGATCCGCATCGGCAGCGCCGAAGCAGGGCACGCCCGAAACCAGCACGGTGTGATAGCGCCGCGCCAGCTCGATGTAGTCGGCCTGGCCTCTCGGCCCGTCGCACAGTTCGCCAAAATCAAACCATGCGACACCTTCCGCCACCCGCCGCGCGCGAACGCCGCGGCCCTCGATCTCGAGCAAGGCGTCCGTTTCGCCCGCCTCGCCGGCCACGTCGGCAAAGGCCTGCTCCAGTGACTGCTCGGCCGCGGTATCCAGCGGACAGTGAAACACACCCGCCTTTTCCAGGGCCGCCAGGCGGTAGTCGGTGCCGTTGTCCAGTTCCACCACGCGCATGTGCTTGTGAATGAGCTCAATTGCCGGCAGAAACTGGCCGCGCTGCAGGCCGTGGAGGTAAAGTTCATCGGGGTGCTGGTTCGAAGTGGTGACCAGGGCTACCCCGTGGCTGAACAGCGCCTGCAGCAGGTTGCGCATGATCATGGCGTCGCCGATATCGGTGACGTGAAACTCGTCCAGACACAACAGCCGCGCGTCGCGCGAGAATTCCCGCGCTACCTCGCGCAGTGGCTCCGGTTCGCCTTGCAGAGCCTTGAGGCGCCGATGCACCTGCTGCATGAACCGGTGAAAATGCCACCGTTGCTTGCGCCGCGACTCAACGGCATGGAAGAAGCTGTCCATCAGGAAACTCTTGCCGCGACCGACGCCCCCCCACAGATACACGCCGGTGATCGGCTGGCTGCGCTGAAACAACCGGAACAGCGACAGGCCTTCCCTGTCCCCGGCGACCAGGTCGTCCTGCAGCGCTTCCAGCGCCCGCGAAGCGCGAATCTGAGCAGGGTCCAGTCGATAACCGTGGTCGGCGGCGGCCCGCTCCAGTGCGGCCGTCAAGTCGGCCCGGTTCGCCGCGCGCGCTGGGGCCGGCGCTGCCATCGACGCTACAGGTTCAGGTAACGCTTGTCGACGCCGAGCGCGGCCTCGTGCAGCGCCTCGGACAGCGAGGGATGCGCGTGCACGATGCGGGCAATGTCTTCAGAGCTGGCACCGAACTCCATCGCGACGACCGCCTCCGAGATGAGTTCGGACGCGTATGGACCAAGGATGTGCACGCCCAGGATGCGATCGGTGCGCGCATCGGCCAGCATTTTCACGAAGCCGGCGGTCTCGCCGAGCGCGCGGGCACGGCCGCTCACGCTGAAGGGAAACTGGCCGCTGCGGTACTCCACACCATCGGCCTTGAGCTGTTGCTCGGTGCGGCCGACCCAGGCAATCTCGGGAGAGGTGTAGATCACCCAGGGCACGGTCTCGAGATTTACATGGCCGTGCTGGCCGGCGATGGTTTCCGCCGCGGCGACGCCTTCTTCAGATGACTTGTGGGCCAGCATCGGCCCGCGCACGACGTCGCCGATGGCGTAGACATTGCGCAGATTGGTGCGGTTGCGTTCGTCGACCTCGATAAAGCCGCGGCCGTCGATCTTCAGGCCGACGGCCTCTGCCCCGAGCCCGGCGCTATTCGGCACGCGGCCGATGGCGACGATCAGACGGTCGAACTCCAGGGTCTGGTCTGACGCGCCATCGTTGAAGGCGACGCTCACCGACTTCTTCCCGGCCTTGACCGAGCCGATGCTGCAGCCGGTACGGATATCGAGCCCAACCACCTTGGTAAAGATTCGTCTGGCTTCGCGCGCGACCGCCTCGTCCGCCGCGCCGAGAAAAGTTGGCAGCGCCTCGAGGACCGTCACCTCGGAACCGAGCCGTTTCCAGACGCTGCCCATCTCCAGCCCGATGACGCCCGCCCCTACCACGCCCAGCCGCTTCGGCACCTCGGCAAAAGACAGCGCGCCGACGTTGTCGCACACCAGCTTGTTGTCGATCTCGATGCCGGGGAGTTGGCGCGGCAGCGATCCGGTGGCAACGATCACATGCGTGGCTTCGACCGTCTCGGCCGACTTGCCGTCGCCAACCTCGATACGGTAGCCGCTCGCGTCGCCAGCGACGAAACGTCCGCGCCCGAGCAAAGCGGTCACCTTGTTCTTCTTGAACAACAGGGCGATGCCACCGGTGAACTGTTCAACGATCTTGTCCTTGCGCGCCAGCATTGTGGCCACGTCGAGCTTCACCTGACCGACGCGGATGCCGTGCTCGGCGAACTTGTGCTGCGCCCGCTCGTAGTTTTCGGACGATTCCAGCAGGGCCTTGGAAGGAATGCAGCCGACGTTCAGGCAGGTGCCGCCGAGACTCGCCTTTCCGGCCGCATTCCTGAAGTCGTCGATGCAAACGACGTTGAATCCGAGCTGCGCGGCTCTGATCGCGGCGACGTATCCGCCAGGCCCGGCGCCGATGACTGCGACGTCAAATTTCTTGGTCATTGTTCGATCTGACGGCTGAAACGTTGCACCGCTCGCTGATTCGGGCGGCGGATTTGCCGGCTGGCACGCGAGCGCCCCTTGCGCCGATCACAGATCAAGCAGCAGCCGGGATGGATCCTCCAGCCCTTCCTTCACCGCGACCAGGAACAGCACCGCCTCGCGGCCGTCGATGATGCGGTGGTCGTAGGACAGGGCGAGATAATTCATCGGCCTGATCACGATTTGCCCGTTCTCGACCACCGGCCGCTCCTTGGTCGCATGCACGCCCAGAATGGCGGATTGCGGCGGGTTGATGATCGGAGTCGACAGCATCGAGCCGAACACGCCGCCGTTGGAAATCGAGAACGTGCCGCCGGTCAGTTCCCCGATGGTCAGCTTGCCGTCCTGGGCGCGCTTGCCGTAATCCGCGATCTGTTTCTCGATGTCGCCGAAACTCAGCGCGTCGGCATTTCGAATGATCGGCACCACCAGCCCGCGCGGGCTCCCCACCGCAATGCCGATGTCGAAATACCCGTGATAAACGATGTCATCGCCGTCGACGGAGGCGTTGATCACCGGATAGCGCTTGAGCGCGGCCACCACTGCCTTCACGAAAAACGACATGAACCCCAGCTTGATGCCGTGTTCTTTCTCGAAACGGTCCTTGTGCCGGGCGCGCATGTCCATGACCGGCTGCATGTTCACTTCGTTGAAGGTCGTCAGGATCGCCGCAGTCGCCTGCGATTCGACCAGGCGCTCCGCGACCCGCTTGCGCAGCCGCGACATCGGCACGCGCTGCTCCGGCCGGCCGGCGAGGACCTCTTCGACGTTCACCGGCGATGGCACCGGAGGCTGCGAAGGTGCGCGCGCCGGGCGCTCCGCACCGGGCTTCGGAGCGGCGGCAGCCGCCTGAACCGCCCCCATTACGTCTTCCTTGGTAACCCGTCCGCCGCGTCCGCTGCCCTGAATCCGGCTCAAATCCACATCCTGCTCGGCGGCAATCTTGCGGGCGGCAGGCATAACCGTCACATTGTCCGGGCGCGCCACGCCCTGCGCCGCAGGCCGCGCCGAAGGCGCCGCGCCTTTCGCTTCGGCTGCCTTGGCACCCCCGGCGGCTGCGGCCGCCTCCCCGGCACCGGCCTTCGCCTCGGTGTCGATCTGGGCAATCACTTCGTTGGCGACCACCGTGCCGCCGTCGCCCTTCATGATCTTTGTCAGCACACCGGATTCCGGGGCCGGCAACTCGAGCACCACCTTGTCGGTTTCAATATCGATCAGGTTCTCGTCGCGCTTGACGAATTCCCCCTGCTTCTTGTGCCAGGTGAGCAGCGTCGCCTCCGCCACCGATTCTGACAGCGCGGGAACCTTGACCTCGACTAACATGATTTCGTCCTTGTCTTGCCTGAGTCTTCAGGCATCAGTTCGCCACTAGACGCCATGCGTCAGGGCGGCGTCTATGACCGCTTTCTGTCGCTGCTGATGCAGCGCCACGTAGCCGCCTGCCGGGCTGGCCGACGAGGGCCTCAATGCATAACTGAGCTTCTGGTTCGGCAGCATGTGCCGCAGCAGGTAGTGCTGTATCCGGTGCCACGCGCCCTGGTTGCCCGGCTCTTCCTGACACCAGACGATTTCCTTGGCGTCCTTGTAGCGCTCGATCTCCGCCCTGAACGCGTCGTGCGGGAACGGATAGAGCTGCTCGAGCCGCACCAGCGCAATGTCGTCGATGCCGCGCTCGCGACGTGCCGCTGCCAGTTCGTAGTAGATCTTCCCGCTGCAGAACACCACGCGCTTGACCTTCGAATCGTTGGCAAGGCCGGCGTCGCCGATCACCACCTGGTATTCGCCGCTGCACAGCTCGTCGAGCGAGGACACGGATTCCTTGTGGCGCAGCAGGCTCTTCGGGCTGATGATGATGAGCGGCTTACGGTAGGGGCGCACCATCTGCCGGCGCAGCAGATGGAACATCTGGGCCGGCGTCGAGGGAATGCAGATCTGCATGTTGTAGTCCGCGCACAGCTGCAGGTAGCGCTCGATGCGCGCGGACGAGTGTTCCGGCCCCTGCCCTTCGTACCCGTGCGGCAGCATCATCGCCAGCCCGCAGATGCGCCCCCATTTCACTTCGCCCGAGGCGATGAACTGGTCGATGACAACCTGCGCCCCGTTGGCAAAGTCGCCAAACTGCGCTTCCCAGACGACCAGCTCATTGGGCTCGGCGGTGGCGTAGCCGTACTCGAATCCGAGCACCGCCTCTTCCGACAGCAGCGAGTCGATCACCAGGAAATCCGGCTGGTTCTCGGCGATGCGCTGGAGCGGAATGTAGGTGCCCTGGTCCCAGCGGTCGCGATTCTGGTCGTGCAGCACCGCGTGCCGGTGGAAGAAGGTGCCGCGGCCGGAATCCTGGCCGGAAATCCGCACCGGGTAGCCGTCTTTCAGCAGCGAGGCATAGGCCAGATTCTCGGCCATGCCCCAGTCCAGCGGGAGCTTGCCCTGGCCCATCGCCCGCCGGTCGACAATGACTTTCTCCACCCGCGGATGCAGCTTGAACCCGGCCGGGAGCGTGGTGAGCTTTTCGGATAATTCCCGCAGCGTCTCGACAGGCACGCCGGTGCTCACCTTGTAGGTCCAGGGAATGTTCCTGAACGGCGCCCAGTTGACCGTGTGCGGCGGCTTATAATTCGACAGGATCGTCTTGTTTGTATGGAAGCCGGCGTCGAGCGCGTCCCGGTAAGTACGGATCATCTCGTCCGCCTCGCCCGCCTGCGTCACGCCCTGCGCCTCCAGCTTGTCTGCGTACAGCTTGCGGGGGCCGGGGTGCTGGTTGACCTGACGGTACATGAGCGGCTGGGTCACCATCGGCTCATCCTGCTCGTTGTGACCGAGCCGGCGGAAAGACACCAGGTCGATCACCACGTCCTTGCGGAACTCCATGCGGAAATCGAGCGCGATCTCGGTCACCATGGCCACCGCCTCGGCGTCGTCGCCGTTCACATGAAACACCGGCGCATCGATCATCTTCGCGACGTCGGTGCAGTACAGCGTCGAGCGGGTGTCGCGCACATCGGACGTGGTGAAGCCGATCTGGTTGTTCACCACGACATGAACCGTTCCCCCGGTACCGTAACCGCGGGTCTGCGACAGGTTGAGCGTTTCCATCACTACGCCCTGGCCCGCGAAGGCAGCGTCGCCGTGCAGCAGCACCGGCAGCACCTGGCGACCCTCGCGGTCCTTGCGACGGTGCTGGCGCGCCCGCACGGAGCCTTCCACCACCGGGTTGACTATCTCGAGGTGAGACGGATTGAAGGCGAGCGAGACATGCATCGGCCCGCCGGGCGTCATCACGTCCGACGAGAAGCCCTGGTGATACTTGACGTCGCCCATCGGCAGCTGCTCGACCGGCTTGCCCTCAAACTCCGAGAACAGGTCCTTCGGCATCTTGCCCATCGTGTTGACCAGCACGTTCAGTCGCCCGCGATGCGCCATTCCGATCACCGTTTCCTGGATGCCCTTCTCGCCCGCACGCTGCAGAAGATGATCCAGAGAGACGATCAGGCTTTCGCTGCCTTCAAGCGAAAAACGCTTCTGGCCCACGTAACGGGTGTGAAGGTACTTTTCCAGGGTCTCGGCGGCGGTGAGCCGTTCGAGGAAGTGTTTCTTCAGATCGGTGCCATAGCCAAGCTGCGAGCGCACGCCTTCGAAGCGTTGCTGTATCCAGCGCTTCTGCTGAACGTCGCTCATATACATGTACTCGATGCCGATCGACCCGCAATAGGTCTCCCGCACCGCGCGTACGATTTCGCGCAGCGGCAGCTGCTCCGGCCCCACCAGCGATCCGGTGTTGAACATCAGGTCCATGTCGGCTTCGCCCAGGCCGTAAAAGGCCGGATCCAGCTCCGACACCGGCGGTTTCTCGAACCGCTTCAGCGGGTCGACATTGGCATGGCGCACGCCGAGAAAACGGTGGGCGTTGATCAACTGCAGTACCGAGACCTGCTTGCGCTCCACGCTGGCGACCGCCGCCGTAGGCACCGCGATGTCGCGCCGGGACTTGGCAAGCCGTATGAACGACTCGATGACCGGCGCGTGCGCAACGTCGCGCTCGGCCGCCCCTTGCTGCATCTGGTCGAAGTAGCGCCGCCACTCCGGGGCGATCGAATCCGGATCGCTCAGGTAAGCCTCGTACAGCCCTTCGACGAAAGGCGCGTTCGCGCCGAACAGATACGAGTTTCCCAGCAGCTCCTTCATCATTTTCGGGTTCTCCCGGCGGTTGAACCGACGATGGTGCGGGTGGCGAGCGGCACGACATCACGCTGGGCCGGGCCGGTGTAGAGCTGGCGCGGCCTGCCGATCTTCTGCTCGGGGTCGGCAATCATCTCGTTCCACTGCGCGATCCAGCCGACGGTGCGTGCCAGCGCGAAGATGCAGGTGAACATGTTGTTCGGAATGCCCAGCGCGCGCTGGACGATACCGGAGTAGAAATCCACGTTCGGGTAGAGCTTGCGCTCGACGAAGTAATCGTCCTCCAGCGCGATTTTCTCCAGCGCCATGGCCAGCTTGAACAGTCGGTCGTTCTCGAGCCCCAGTTCCGCCAGCACCTCGTGGCAGGTTTCGCGCATCAGCTTGGCGCGGGGATCGTAGTTCTTGTAGACGCGATGGCCGAATCCCATCAGGCGGAAGCCGGAATTCTTGTCCTTTGCCTTGTCGATGAACTCGCCGACGCGCGATACGTCGCCGATCTCCTCGAGCATGTTCAGGCAGGCCTCGTTGGCACCCCCGTGGGCCGGCCCCCAAAGGCAGGCAATTCCGGCCGCAATGCAGGCAAAGGGATTGGCTCCGGAGGAACCCGCCAGCCGTACGGTCGAGGTCGACGCGTTCTGCTCGTGGTCGGCATGCAGGATGAAAATGCGGTCCAGTGCGCGCACCAGCACGTCGTTGACTTCGTATTCCTCGGCAGGCACCGCGAACATCATGCGCATGAAGTTGGCGGTATAAGACAGCGAGTTGAGCGGATAGACGAAGGGCTGGCCGATCGAGTACTTGTAGGCCATCGCGGTGATCGTCGGCATCTTGGCAATCAGCCGGAAAGCCGAAATCTCGCGATGGGCAGGATTATTGAGATCCAGCGAGTCGTGATAAAAGGCCGACAGCGCGCCCACGGTGCCCACCATGATCGCCATCGGATGGGCGTCGCGACGGAAGCCCCGGAAGAAGTTGTTGATCTGGTCGTGCACCATGGTGTGGCGCGTGACCGTGTTCACGAACTCAGCCTTCTGCGCCTGATTCGGCAACTCGCCGTAGATCAACAGATGGCAGACCTCGAGGAAATCGCAATGCTCGGCCAGCTGCTCGATCGGGTAGCCGCGGTAGAGCAGCACGCCCTGATCGCCATCGATATAGGTGATCGCCGAGCGGCAGCTCGCGGTCGACAGGAATCCGGGGTCGTAGGTGAACTTCCCCGTCTGCGACAGCAGGCTTCGGATATCGACGACATCCGGTCCGATGGTGCCGGAGAGAACCGGGAAATCGACCGGAGCAGACCCGTCGTTGAAGGAGATTGTTGCGCTGCGCTGCCTATCCATCGAATTGATCGCCGGCTGTTGAAATCAAAGGCCTAAGTCTACAGCTTCTTCCCGGGCGCTGACACGCCTGTGCCGCGTCGCAACTAGCGCATCAAACGCAGCAGGGCTTCGGCGGCGGCATCCGGGCCCGCGCGGCGGCCGGACACCATGTCCCAGAGCTCGGTGTCGGGCGTGTCCAGCAGCCGGGCAAACGCCAGGCGTTGCTCCGCATCCAGCGTCGCCAGATGCCGTTCGAGGAAGCGGTTCAGCACGAGATCCAGCTCCAGAAGCCCGCGCCGGCAACGCCAGCGCAGCCGGTCCAGCTCGCCTCCCACCGCCTCAAACCGCGCGCCGGACCAGCATGTCCTTGATCTTTCCGATCGCCCGCGTCGGGTTCAGGCCTTTCGGGCAGACATCGACGCAATTCATGATCGAGTGACAGCGGAACAGCCGGTAGGGGTCTTCCAGGTTGTCCAGCCGCTCGCTGGCGGCCTCGTCGCGATTATCGGCAAGAAAACGATAGGCTTGAAGCAGGCCGGCCGGTCCGACGAACTTGTCGGGATTCCACCAGAAAGATGGGCAGGCCGTGGAGCAGCAGGCGCACAGAATGCACTCGTACAGGCCGTCGAGTTCGGCGCGCTCGGCCGGGGTCTGCGGCCGCTCGCGTTCCGGCGGCGGCGAGTTGTTCACCAGAAATGGCTTGACCGAGTGGTACTGCTTGAAGAATTGGGACATATCCACGATCAGGTCGCGGATGACCGGCAACCCGGGCAATGGGCGGATCTCGACCGGCTCCTTGAGATCGGCCAGCCGCGTGATGCAGGCCAACCCGTTGCGGCCGTTGATGTTCATCGCGTCCGATCCGCACACCCCCTCGCGGCACGAACGGCGCAGCGCCAGCGTGTCGTCGATCGATTTGATGCGGATCAGCGCGTCGAGCAGCATGCGGTCGGTCGACTGCAGGTCGACTTCGTAGTCCTGCATGTAGGGCTTAGCGTCCTTGTCCGGGTCGTACCGGTAGATCCTGAACTTCATCTGCTGTCCTCTTGCCTGAGGCTTTCGCCCTGTCCTAGTAGCTGCGAACCTTGGGTTCCACCGAGGCCGCGGTAAGCGGCTTGAGATGCACCGGCTTGTAGTCCAGCCGGCAGCCGTCCTTGAACCACAGGGTATGTTTCATCCAGTTGGCGTCATCGCGCTTGGGGAAATCCGCGCGATCATGCGCGCCGCGACTTTCCTTGCGCGCGTCGGCCGACACCAGCGAAGCCACCGCCACCTCGATCAGGTTCTCCAGTTCGAGCGCCTCCACCCGCGCGGTGTTGAAGATCTTGCTCCTGTCCGCGATGCCCAGGCGTTCGCAGCGCGCCTGCACCGCCTTGATGCGGCTCACCCCCTCGCTCAACAGGTCGGGAAACCGGAATACGCCGCAATGCGCCTGCATGGTCCGCCGCAACTCGGCGCCGACCTCGTGCACGCTTTCGCCGTTTGTCTGGCCGTCCAGGCGCGCCAGGCGCGCGCGCGTGGGGTCGCCGGCATCGGATGGCAGGTCCTTGTGTCCGGGGTTTTCCTGCAGGAAGCGGATCATCGAATCGCCGGCCGATTTGCCGAACACCAGCAAATCGGTCAGCGAGTTGGTGCCCAGGCGGTTGGCGCCATGCACCGACACACAGGCACACTCGCCCTCCGCATACAGCCCCTGCACGACTGCTTCCGGATCACCCCCCGCCGGC
>CALJLA010000114.1 GCA_937983055.1 uncultured Pseudomonadota bacterium | reverse complement strand
CACCGGCCCTGACTAGTGTTCATTCCGAGATGGAATGTAAGGTTCGCAAGGATCGCCTATCCGCCAGCGCCGACGGCATTTCAACCTGTTGATCTGGAACAATATCGAGATCGGCCTTTGTACAAAAATGCTGTGGGGTTATGGATCGGCCGCGGTTGGGGGCCGATCGATCGGTCGGCGCCGGCGCTGCCCGCGGGCGCTCGCCAGGGGCAACTAACCCTTACGGACCGGTCCCGGGCGGGGCTAGCATCCATTCACCCACACCGATGACAAGAGGCTTTCGATGAGCATTTGGCGGCTGGCGGCAGCGGTAACCCTGATGGCATGCGCGGTGGTCGCGCCGGCGGAAGACGAGCGCGGCGGCCGCAGCGAAGCGGTGATTGCCGGCGATTACTTTGGTGCCGGAGGCGCGCTGGAGCCGGGCGAAGCGGTAGATGGCGATGCGTTCGTGGCCGGCGGCCAGGTGGCGCTGCGAGTGCCGGTGGCGGGGGATGCGGTGCTGTCCGGGGGATCGATCAATGTGGCCGAGCGCGTCGGCGGCGATCTGTACGCCGGCGGCGGCAGCATCTCGGTGGATGCCGCGGTCGCTCACAACGCGCGGCTGGCTGGCGGCCGCGTGCATCTGACCCGGCGCGGTCGTATCGATGGCAAGGCCACCCTCACCGGCGGCGCGATCGAGATCGACGGCGCCGTGGGCGGCCAGCTCACCGCCTTTGGCGGCACCGTTCGCATCGACGGCAACGTGGGCGGCGACGTGACCGTGGCGGCGCGCAGCCTGGTGCTTGGTCCGGCGGCGCGCATCGATGGCCGCCTGACCTACCGCGGGCCGTCTCCCGCGGAGGTGCATCCGCAGGCGGTGATCGGAGGCGGCATGAATTACCTGGTGCTGCGCTTCGAGGACGAGCGCCTCAAGCCGCTGGCGAAGGCGGTTGCCTGGGGCGGCGCGGCGGCGTTCACGGCGGGACTGTTCCTGATCGGGCTGCTCGCCATCGTGATGCTGCCGCAGACCACGGCGAGCAGCGCCGGGGTGTTGCGCAGCCGGCCGTTTTCGAGCCTGGGCCTCGGTTTCGCGCTGGTGGTGTGTGTGCCGGTGGCCGCAATCCTGGCGATGGCCACGCTGATCGGCATTCCGCTCGGCATACTGCTGCTGTTTGCGTACCCGGTGCTGCTGATGCTCGGCTATCTGCTCGGCGTCATGTCGGTGAGCGACGCGCTTGCCAATCTGTTCGCGCGCGGCAAGCTGCCGGGCCGCCTGCCGCGCATCCTGCTGCTGGCTGCGCTGCTGATTGGCCTGCTGCTGCTCGCCCGGGTGCCGGTCGCCGGCTGGATCGTCGGGCCGTTGCTGATGCTTGCGGGCGTGGGCGGGCTGATACTCGCGGTGTTCGGAAGGCGATAGGTGCGGGTACGCAGCGAAAGTACAAGCCAGTGTCGAGCGCCAGGCGCCGGATGCGCCGGCGGCAGGGTCGAACGAGGGGCGGCTTGGCGCGGTTCCCAAAGTACGGGCGCATCGGAAACCGATGGGTAAGGAAGTCGCGCACTGCGGTTTCGAGCCGCGGCAATTCGACCTGTTCACGCGCCGGCTGAGGGACGAGACCGCGCTGCTCGATCGCATGCTGGCGCAGGGGCGCTTCGCCGAGGACCGGTACATGGCAGGTTTCGAGCTTGAAGCCTGGATCGTCGACCGCAATTTCTTTCCGCTGCCGATCAACGACGAGTTTCTCGAGCGGCTGGGCAGCCCGCTGGTGGTGCCGGAGCTGTCGCGATTCAACGTCGAGCTCAACGGCGAGCCTCAGCTGCCGGCCGGCTGCGGCTTGCAGCGCATGGAAGACGAGCTCAACGGTACCTGGCGCGAGTGCCTACGCGCCGCGCACGAACTGGAAGCGACCCTGGTGATGATCGGCATCCTGCCGACGGTGCGCAACGCGGACCTGTGCGTCGAAAACATGTCTTCGCGCAATCGCTACCGGGTGCTCAACGACCAGGTGTTGGCCCTTCGGCAGGGACGGCCGATTCACCTGAGCATCCGCGGGCGGGAACACATCGACCTGCGTCACGACGACGTGATGCTGGAAGCGGCGGGCACCTCCTTCCAGGTGCATCTGCAATGCCCCGCCAGCCGGTACGCGCGCTATTTCAACGCTTCGCTCCTGCTTTCCGGCGTCACGGTGGCGGTCGCCGCCAACTCGCCGTTCCTGTTCAACACCTCGCTGTGGGAAGAAACCCGCATCCCGCTGTTCCAGCAGGCGGTGGACACCGGCATTGCCCGCAGCCCGGAGACTCACCGCGTGAGCTTCGGCAGCGGCTATCTGTCCGGGCAGTCGCTCGACAGCTTTCGGGAGAATCTCGACCATTACCCGGTGCTGCTGCCCGAGCTGTTCGATGAGCCGCCGGAGCGGCTGCGTCACCTGCGGCTGCACAACGGCACGATCTGGCGCTGGAACCGGCCGCTGATCGGTTTCGACGACGACCGGCCGCACCTGCGCGTTGAGCACCGGCCGATGGCCGCCGGCCCGAGCGTGGCCGACATGATGGCGAATGCCGCGCTTTATTACGGGCTGGTGCATGCGTTGGCGACGCGACCGCGTCAGCGGGGGGCAGTGCTGCCGTTTTCC
>CALJLA010000113.1 GCA_937983055.1 uncultured Pseudomonadota bacterium | reverse complement strand
AACCAGCCGATCAGCACCACATTGGCCGGCCAGCGCACGGTATAGAGAAAAAAGCCGATCGGAATAACCGCCAACACGCGTGCGCGGGGAAAGAGCAACAGGTAGGCGCCGAGCACGCCGGAAATCGCGCCGCTGGCACCGATCATCGGCACGGTGGAGTGCGGATCCGGCAGCGCTTGCGCAAATGCCGCGGCGGTACCGCACAGCAGATAAAAGGCCAGAAACCTGGTATGGCCCATGGCGTCCTCGACGTTGTCGCCGAATATCCACAAGTACAACATGTTGCCGAGCAGATGCATCCATCCACCGTGCAGAAACATCGAGGTGACGATGGTTGCACTCGGCGGCACGATCGCAAGCTCAGCGGGCAGTTCGTGCAGACCAAAGAGCACCGAAGGGATTAGCCCGAGCGCGTAGACGGCTGCTTGTGCGCCGGGTTGCCCGAGGGTGCTCTGTCGCAGGAACAGCAACGCAACGGCAATCAGCAGCGTCACCGTGATCACCGGCTTGCTCGCCGTGGGGTTGTCGTCGCGCAGCGGGATCATGCGCTCGCCGCCTGGGCCCGAACCGCGATGACGGAGTGACTGTGCGCCGGTTCGGCCGCGGTGGTCTGCGTGGTCAGCAGCCCGGCAGCTTGATCCTTAGCCATCGCCGACACAAGATATCTGGATTAGGACGATCCCAGCTTAACTCGACCGATATCCATGTTGGCGGTGCAATCGGATGTACTGCTCGGGATTGTCCTCGAAGGTTTGCCGACAGCTGGGAGCACAGAAATAGTAGGTCTTCCCCTCGTAGACGAACTCGTCGAATGCCGTCTGGCGGCTGATCTCCATACCACACACCGGGTCTTTGAAGGTTCTGTCGTCGTATGCGTGTTTCATCGTGGCTTCCTTGAAGTAGTCAGCGAGCTCGATCGCTCGAGAGGACTTCACGGGCCTGCCGCAGGCCCTAGCGGGTCAATTCGCCAAGGCGGTCCCACCAACCGTCGATGGTCTCGCCAAAGCCCTCGTCCGGCACAGCGTCGGCCAGTCTCTCGGCGAACGCACTGATCTCGTCACGAATCGCGTCGACTGCCTCCGTGCCGCTGCCGGTCGGTCGATGCGCATTCAGGCTCTCCATGACCTCCCCCAACAGCGCCCGAGCCTGCTCGACTCGCCCCTGCTCAAGGGCCGCCCTGGCCAACATCAGGTTTTCTTGCGCACGGTGTAACGGCACATCGACAGAGATCGCTCTGAAGCGCAAACTATGATGCAGGGTCGCCGCCAGCCCCTGACGGGCTACCGTGACGTCCTCAGCGGCCAGCCCCTCTTTGGCGGTCTGCAATCCGGCTTTCGCCTGCTCAAGATCGAGCGACACGCGTATGTCCCGCAGCTCATGCTCGATCACGCCGAGCGGTGAGGGCTCGTCCGATTCCTGAGCTTGTTGTGCCATTCTGGCGCGATTCAGTGGCGCGGTCAGGCTGACCATGTCGAGTTCGTAATGTATCGGAATTACCGTCGGCTTGACTGTGTCCGTGTCTTCATAGGTCAGCTTGCCTGCTGAAATCTTGGCCACCACGGTCGCGCTGGGTACGGCACGCTCAATGATTTGCAGCAGTGTTTCGGCAAGGGCGATTTCTTCAGCCGCACGCTCGGTGTCCTCTTGTTCGAGGGCGACTTTCGCATCGTACGCGTGCCGTAATAAACGGCCGGCGGCGAGCGACACGGCGCGCTGCTCTTCTGCGGTCAAAACGCCTACGGGGGTTGCATCGATTTCCGCTGTGATGCGCGGCTCGGCAGCGAAGGCGCTGCCGCCAAGCACCACGGCGGCAATCAGGATCGGCCGAATACATCTGCTCATGACAGTAGTCTCATTGCCACGGCATCCATCTGACACGGGATGCACTCAGCGCTCATTCGGTTGGCAATTCAACCACCGAGTTGTCGCTGCCAAAGGGCGATGGCACGTAGTCGTCCGCCTCCGCGTCGTTTTCCCAGATGGTGCCGTCAATCACGTATCGAAACTGATAGTTCTCGCCGCAAGGCAGCTTGACGGTGGTCGAAAACCCGCCGCTCTTGCGGCGCTTCATCGAATTGGCCTCTTCATTCCAGTCGTTAAAGTCACCAACCAAAGAAACCACCTCGGCCTCTTCGGCGGCCCCGTGATCGATGGTGAAGGTGACTTTGCAGGTCTCATGATCGGCCAGGTATTGTTTCTTCAGCATGATGCTCTCCTTTCTGAATTCGCTGTATTGCTATCCGCATGGAAATTGGTTCCGGCAACTTTCGTCGTATCGACCCCGTCCGTCGTATGTTGTGTCTTTGTCAGGTACCGGTCCGCTGCAACACCCCGTCTGTGGCGTCTTCCGAGCATTGATCGAGGGGTGCCCGATGCGAACTCTCGAAAGTTCGTTTCAGCGGTAATCAGCATCGGCGCACGTGTTTCGTTCCCTCGGGTCGTGTCGATCACGGTTCCGGCCGGCACCCGGACTCCGGCATCAACGACCACGCCGCTCAACCGGCAATCTCGCCCGATCACCGCATTGGGCAGGACGACCGCGTTCTCGAGAACCGTGTTGGGCGCGACCGTCGCATTCGCGAACAGTACCGCGTGATCCAGCGTCGCCTGCTCGAACTGACATCGCTCGGCAAGCAAGCAGTTGTCCATTCGCGCCGGCCATTTGACGCGCGAGGCATGCCGAGGCGGTTGGTGACCGTCACCCGGACGCACCGGCCAGTCTGTGTCATTGAGGTCGAAACCGGGGATGCCGGCCAGCAGTTCCATGTGCGTGCGCCAATACGCTGCGACCGTTCCCACGTCGCGCCAGTAGCCACCGCCGACCGATGCGTGTTGATTGAATGGATACGCCAAGACCTTGGCCTTGCCGATCAGTCGGGGAATCAGGTCGCGGCCGAAATCGTGGCTGGAGCCCTGGTCTTGTGCATCCTCAGCCAACACTTGCGCCAGGACGTCGCGATCGAAGACGTAGATGCCCATCGACCCCAGCACCCGGTCCGGGCAGTCGGGCAAAGGCTCCGGGTCGCTCGGCTTCTCGGTAAAACGAACGATGCGATGGGCATCGTCGATGGACATGACTCCGAATTGGCTGGCCTCGGTTGTCGGAACCTCCACGCAACCCACCGTGACCTCGGCGCCCGAGCTTGCGTGTCGTTCGAGCAGGGTCCGGTAGTCCATCTTGTAGACGTGATCACCCGCGAGAATCAGCACCCGCTCGGGGTCCAATGCATTGATTTTCCCCCAATTCTGGAGCACTGCATCGGCGGTACCGTTATAACCGGCACGACTGGCCAGCGCATCGGCCCGCCATGGCTCAATGAACCCCCGGTGCCGGCGCACAGTCGACTGCCAAACCCGCTCGATGTGGTTGACCAGCGATTGATCCCGGTACTGCGTTGCGACGCCGACGCGGTGGATACCGGAGTTGACGCAATTCGACAGCGAAAAATCGATGGTTCGAAACGCGCCGCCGAATGGCAGTGCGGGTTTACACTCCCGGCGCGTCAAGGCGCCGAGGCGGGTGCCCTTGCCGCCTGCCAACACCACAGCAACGGTGTCGTCGACGAGACGCGAGGGTGCCGCGGGCGGTAATCCAATATCGCCGCGGTTCATGGCCGTGCCCTTGACAGTGTGCCGGGGCAGTGCGCCTGGTGCCAGCCGGTCGCTACCGTGGAGCGCCGGCCAAGTGTGCGCACGAAATTCTTGTGCACTGGCATTCTCCTCTTTGAGCGAGCGGGAAAAACCGACGGCGGGGACCTATGCGATGGCGGACCATTTCGCGCTGCCGCGCCGCTACGATCGATCGTTTTCGACGCCCGGTAGTTTGTATGTCGTGAGTCTAAGGGCTGTATCCCACACACAGGTCAACACCCTTGAGGGCGCCGACGTTGCCCGGGAATAGACGTTGATCGAGACGCTGGCACGAACGTGCCCGGTGGCTGGTCGCTACTCGAGTCTCGAACGCGGTGAATGGCGTCTCGGGTTTTTGTGGCCGACATTGAGTTCGCCCGAGAGACCTCAAACCTCAGGCCAGGACTTCCGTGCTGGTACAGATCAAGGATCGTCCAAGTCGTCATTGGTCAACGCCGCCGCGGCGGCCTCGTCCAGGTAGCAGATGTCCTCAAGGCCCGCCAGACGGCTGGCCGGCAACCGCAGATCACCACGCACGAGCGCCGCGAGCACCGCCGCCTTCTCGGCACCCGTGACCAACCATACTCGGTGACGCGCTCTTGCCAGGCAGGGGTAGGTAAGCGTCACACGTGGATGCCCCCGGTAGAGGCCGGTCACCGCGACGTCGTTGACCGCTGCGAGCACGGGATCGCCTGGCACCAGCGACGCCGTGTGGCCATCGACACCGAGGCCAAGATGCACCACGTCCAGCACCGGTGGCCGTCCGGCAGCCCGCTCGAGTTGCTCGGCGTACACCGCCGCGGCCCGCGGAAGGCTGAGTTCCACCGGCATGGCGCGCAGCCCCGCCCAGTCCGGCGGTGAACAAGCCAATAGCCGCGTCCATAGCTCGGTCAGGTTACGGCTGGATTCGCCGCGCGGCGCAACACGCTCATCCACCTGGAACACCGTCAACGCATGCCAGGGTAACGGTTGCCTCGCCAGTTCATCGAGCAGGAAACTGGCGGTCCGGCCACCGCTGAGTGCGAGCGAGCAGCGGCCACGCGCCGTGGTCGCCGTGCGGAGCACCCGTCCCACACAGGCCGCCGCCGCGACGCCGGCCGCTTCGGGTTCAGGATAGCGGCGCAGCTGCATCGCTGATTGCCGTCGCCTCCAATACGCGCAGAGATCGGGGTACCAAGCGCCACGAACCTGCATCATCCTCGACCCCGTCAGTCGGCGGGCCTGGCTCAGCCGTGGCGGTGTCGATGGCCAGTCGCCAGTCGCATTCACGCACACCTGCCGGCAAGCGAAACTGGAGCACCTCGAGGCCCGGATTGAAAAGCAGGCACAGCGAAGGCGTTCCGTCCGCTACTCGAATGGCACAGCCCACACCGACCATGGAGGCATCCCAGGCCGGCGACTGTCCTCGGGCATCAAACCAGATCAGGTCGTTGTCGGTGTAAAACTGTGCCGATCGCAACACAGCATGCCGTTTGCGAAACGCGATCAGACGAGCGGCAAAGTCGAAGATCTCACGGTGTGTCTCGAGCCGCGTCCAGTCATACCAGGACACTGGGTTATCCTGGCAGTAGGCGTTGTTGTTGCCGTGTTGGGTACGCCGAATCTCATCACCCCCCAGCAACAGCGGCACACCACGCGACAACATGAGGGTCGCGAGCAGATTCTTGATTTGACGTACGCGCACCGCTTCGATCGCCGGGTCGTCGGTGTCGCCCTCAACGCCGTAGTTGGCACTGAAATTGGCGTCCGTCCCGTCGCGATTGTCTTCGCCGTTGGCCTCGTTGTGCTTCTCGCGGTAGCTGAAAAGGTCGTTCAAGGTAAAGCCATCGTGACAGGTCACGAAGTTGATGCTGTGTAACGGCTGCTTGCCCGCGTGCTGGTAGAGGTCGGCGCTGCCGCACAGCCGGCTGGCAAACGCGCCCGCCATGCCCGTGTCGCCGCGCCAGAAGCGGCGAACGTCGTCGCGGTAGCGCCCGTTCCATTCCGACCACCGTTGCCCGGGAAAGCGGCCGACCTGATAGGCGCCACCGGCATCCCAGGCTTCGGCGATCAGCTTGACGTGGCGCAGCACCGGGTCTTCGGCAATACGTTCGATCAGCGGCGGGTCGGCCAGCAGCTCGCCGCGCTTGCCGCGACTCAACACCGAAGCCAGGTCGAAGCGAAAGCCGTCAACGTGCATCTCGGCGCTCCAGAACCGCAGGCAGTCGAGTACGTGATCCCGAACCACGGGATGGCTGCAGTTGAAGGTGTTGCCGCAACCCGAATAGTCCAGATACCGGCTCGGGTCATCGGGGTCCAGCAGGTAGTAAATGCTGTTGTCGAGGCCGCGGTAGTTGAGCGTCGGCCCTCGGTGGTCACCCTCGGCCGTATGATTGAAGACGACGTCGAGAATCACCTCGATGCCGGCCGCGTGCAGGGCCCTCACCATGGTCTTGAATTCCTTGACCTGACAACCCGGGAAGGTGCCGGTGGCGTAGCTCTCCTTTGGTGCGAAGAATGCGACGGTATTGTAGCCCCAGTAGTTGCGCAGTGACCGACCGGTCTCCGGGCCGCGTCGCGTGGACATTTCGTCGAAAAACTCGTGCACCGGCATCAATTCCAACGCGGTAATACCCAGCTCGAGGAAGTACGGGATCTTGTCGATGAGCCCCAGGTAGGTCCCGGGATGGCCCACGCCCGAGGACGGATCGATGCTCAGACCGCGCACGTGGGTTTCGTAGATGATCGTATCCGACCAGTCGCGACGCAGCGGACAGTCGCCTTGCCAATCAAATCGGTCAGCGGACGCCACCAGGCAGCGGGGTTTCGCCGTCGCGCGCACGGACCGCTCCGGCTCGCTGCCAGTCAGTGCCGCGCCATACGGGTCGAACAGCCGCTCGCCGACGTCGAAACGATGGCCTCTCGATGGATCAAACGGCCCATCGGCGCACCACGCGTAAGTGCTGCCCGGCGGCACCCCGTCCAATCTGACGTGCCAGACGTCACCGGTGCGTTGGCACGACGGATCCAGTTCGTGGCTGAAGCATAGTGCGTGCGGCGGGTTCGCGTCGAACAGCAGCAGAGTGAGCCGGTCTGCGTGGCGGCTGAAGATGGCGAAGTTATGGCCCTCGGGCTCTGCGATGCAGCCGAGCGGCAGCGGTCTGCCCGGTGCGGTCGTAATGCGTTTCGCTGCGTCAGACACGGTCTCGCCCTGATGACCGGGTACCGAGCCCTGAACCGTGCGACGCGTATTCGCGCACTGTGGCCCGACGCTCGAAGCTCATGATCGGTACTGGCCCTCTGCGTGTGCGGGTTTGCCGCGAGTGGGCCTGACGACGTGTGCGACAACCGGCCACGAACTAGGCGAATTGCAGGAACGTTCGCACGACGTCACGCCGGCTGATGATGCCGACCACGCGTTGCCGGTCGAGGACCGGATAGCGTCGGAATTTTGTGGTGACGAACAGTCGTGCAACGTCGACAAGATTCGCTGCCGCATCGACCACGGCGACATCCCGACTCATGTAGTCGGCAACGGTACCGCACGCACATTCTCCGTGATAGCCGGCCACCACCACCGTCCCCAGGCAATCGCGTTCGGTCAACATGCCGACGAGATCGCCGTGCTCATCCAGCACCGGCGCCCCGGATATGCTGTGCCGCACCAGAATCTGCATTGCCACCACCACATCCATGTCCGGTTTCAAGCTGATCACGGCGGTACTCATACAGTCTTTCGCGGTAATCGAGTCAGGCAGGACCATCGCAGATCTCCCTGGATTCAATCGGACGGCCGGCGGCAACCGCAACATGTCTCGGAATCGGCCGCGCACGAGCCGCAGCCGCGCTTCACGGAACGGCGACTGACCATGAGTGCCAATCCAGTCAACACGATGATCAAGAAGCTCATCAGGAACGTTGTCATCATGTCTTACTCCTCCGGCGCCAGATACGCCGTGAAATCTGCTGTTGCCCGTTCGATCGTGTGGCCGCCGTCGTGCAGAATAAAGAGCGCTGCCATGTCGTTTTGTTCGGCCAAGCGCAAACCACGATCGACGCCCGTCACCAGCAACGCCGTTGCCAGCGCATCCGCGCGCATGGCCGAGGGGTCCACGACCGTGACCGAGGCTGTGGAACCCGTGACGGGCACGCCGGTGCGTGGATTGATGGCATGCGAAAACACTCGGTCATCCAGCGCGACAAAATTGCGGTAGTCGCCCGATGTCGCAACCGCGGCCTCACTGAGTAATAGCATTCGCTGCACACGGCGCGTGGCAATCAGCGGTTGCTCGATGGCTACGGCCCATTGCCCGTCGGCGGCGTTGCGTCCGCGAACTTTCAACTCGCCGCCGATCTCGACCAGGTAGTTGTCGACGCCGTGGGCGACGAGCAATTCGCCAAGCTGATCCACGGCATAGCCCTTGGCAATGGCCGAAAGATCGACGCTCAATTCCGGTCGGTCCTTTCGGATCGCCGGCGGTGCGCGGCGCGTGTGCAAGAACTTGTAGCCGATATCCGCACTGGCCGCGGCGAGCGCATCGTCACTCGGGATATGGTCAGGCACTGGTGGCGCACCGAAACCCCACTCGTCGACCAGCGAACCGACCGTCACATCGAATGCGCCGTCCGTCATGAGACTGACGCGGTGCGCTGCTTCGATCACCGTTACCAGCTCAATGGACACGTCCATCCACGTCGTCGATGTACTGCGATTGAATCGGGACACCTCTGAGTCGGCGCGATAGGTCGACATTTGCCGGTCGACTCGCGCGAGCACGCTCACGATGCCGGCGCGCAAGTCACCGATCGCGAGGCCATCGGGGGCGTCGACCACTTTCACGGTGTACGTCGTCCCCATGGTCTCGCCGTCTATTTCGAGCAACGAGCGTTCCGGCGCGTCAGGCGCACAGCCAGCCGACAAACCGAGTAAGAACACTGCGATGATCGCCCCTGTCCGCCGGCACCACGCGTTGTTTGGCGTTATCACGTTACGGTTCATCGCATCAGGCGCCGTGTCGGTGACCGCGGGGACGAGCGGCGGCCGCGGCGTCGCCAAAGTCGTCCAGGGCAATCTGATCGTCCTCGACGCCGAGGTCGCGCAACATCTTGACGACGGCGGCGTTCATCAGCGGCGGACCGCACAGATAATATTCGCAAAGCTCGGGCGCGGGGTGGTCGGCAAGGTAGCTGTCGTAGACAACCTGATGGATAAACCCGGTCGCCCCCGTCCAGCCATCCGTCGGCAAGGGTTCGGATAGCGCCACGTGCCACTCGAAATTCTCGTGCTCCGCGGCGAGCCGATCGAACAGGTCTTGATAGAACAGCTCCTTGACGCTGCGTGCACCGTACCAGAACGACATCGTGCGCCGGGACTTTTGTCGCACTAACTGATCCAGAATCAGCGAGCGCATCGGCGCCATGCCCGCGCCGCCACCGATGAACACCATCTCCTTGTCGGTCGGTTTGGCAAAGAAATCACCAAAGGGTCCTGTCACGGTCACCTCATCGCCCGCCCGCAAGGAGAACAGATAGGAAGAGACTGCGCCCGGGGGCGCCCCTGGGGCATCCGCCGGTGGGGTCGCGATTCGAACGTTGAGGATGAGTTGCTCGCCTTCGCCCGGATAGTTGGCCAGCGAGTAAGCCCGCACTTCCGGCTTTTTGACGTGCGACTCGTACTGCCACAGGTTCAGCCGGTCCCATTCGGCGCGAAATTTTTCGTCTATCGAAAAATCGCGGAAACGGGCACGGTAAGGCGGGCATTCGACCTGCACATAGCTTCCCGCTCGAAAGTCAAATACCTGACCGGGCGGCAGATCGAGAATCAACTCGGTGATGAACGTGGCGACATTGCGATTGGCGTGCACCGTGCAACGGTACTGCTCAATGCCGAGGATCTCGGCCGGCACGCGGATGCGCAGTGGCTCCTTCACGGTGAGTTGACAGGCCAGGCGCTCGTGGTCGGCAGCTTGTTTGGGCGTGATCAATGCGCGCTCGGTTGGGAGCAACGGTCCGCCGCCGTCGAGCACCTTGACGCGGCACTGTCCGCAGGTGCCGCGTCCGCCGCAGGCCGACGGCAGGAACAGGTCATGGTCCGCCAATGCCGCGAGCAATTTTTGCCCGACGGCGACCGCAAGCTCCCGCTCCTGGTCGTTGACCGTTATCTTCACCTCACCGCTTGGCATCAACACGGATCGGGCAGCGACGATAAATGCCGAGAGCAGCACGATGACACCGGCGAACAGGCTAACGGCCACGGCGAACTCAGTCATCGGCTTGATCGCTCATGTTCGTGCTCATGGTCTAGAAACGAATGCCGGAAAAGGTCATGAAGCCCATGGCCATCAGACCCGCGCAGATAAACGTGATGCCGGCGCCCTGCAAGCCGTTCGGCACATCGCTATAGCGTAACTTGTGGCGCAGACCCGCCAATATGACGATGGCCAACGCCCAGCCGACCCCGCTGCCGAAACCGTAGACCAGGCTTTCATCGAGCGCGTAGCGGCGCTCGCCCATAAACAGCGACGCGCCGAGAATCGCGCAGTTGACGGCAATCAGCGGCAGAAAAATGCCGAGCACCTGATGGAGCGCCGGAAAGAAGCGATCGAGGACCATCTCGAGCACCTGCACCACCGCGGCGATCACACCAATGAACGTCACCAGCGACAGAAAACGCAGATCCAGCTCCGCCAAACCCATCCACTCGAGCGCCCCCGGCCCCAGCAGATAGGCCAAAACGATATTGTTCAGGGGCACGGTCACGGTCATGACCACCACGACGGCCGCACCGAGACCGACGGCGGTGTCAAGCCGGCGGGAGAGTGCAAGAAACGGGCAAATGCCCAGAAACAGGGCGAGCACCAGATTCTCGGTGAAAACGGCTTGCAGAAACAGGTTGACGTAATGGCTCACGAGCTCGCCTCCGTGCGGTGAACGTGCCGAATCCTGAACTCCGGCTGCTCGACTTGCTCGACGCGCCACGAGCGGATGGCCCAGATCATCAAGCCGACGATGAAAAAAACCCCCGGCGGCAGAATCATCAAGCCGTTCGGGTAATACCAGCCGCCGTCAGCGATCGTCGGCAGCGCCGTGACACCGAACAAGGTGCCCGATCCGAACAGCTCGCGAATCGCCGCAATGCTCATCAACGCGAGGCTGTATCCGAGCCCGTTGCCCAGACCGTCCAGAAAGCTTGCCCCGACTCCGTTTTTCATCGCAAACGTTTCAATGCGCCCCAGCACGATGCAGTTCGTGACGATCAAGGCGACAAAGACCGACAATTGCCGGCTGGTTTCGAAGGCATAGGCCTTCAAAATCTGATCGGCCACGATGACGAGCGAGGCAATGATGGTCAGCTGGACAACGATCCGTACGTTATCCGGTATCTGGTGGCGGATGGCACTGATGACGGCCCCACCAATCGACATCACGGCCGTAACTGCGAGGCTCATGAGCAAGGCAGGCATCATGGAGGTCGTGACCGCCAACGCCGAGCAAAGCCCGAGGATCTGATAGGTGATTGGATTGTCGTTGATGAGCGGGTCCGTCAATATCGTCTTCGGTTGCAGTCTCATTGCATCACCTCCGCGCGCTCTCGCAGTTTTTTCAGGTAGGGGCCAAAGCCGTGCTCGCCGAACCAGTACCGCAGCAGGTTGGTGACCCCGCGGCCGGTCAGGGTCGCCCCCGAGATGCCATCGACCTGATAGGTTGCCGCCTCCCCGCTGCGTGCCGCCTGGCCCTTGACGACTTCGATCACCGGCTCACCGGCATCGCCGTATATCTTCTTGCCTTGCCACAAGCGCTGCCATTGCGGGTTGTCGATCTCGGCACCGAGCCCCGGCGTCTCACCGTGCTGGTAGAAGCGCAAGCCGACAATGGTGTTGGCGTCGCCCGCCAGTGCCACGTAGCCATACATCGTCGACCAAAGCCCGTAGCCGTAAACCGGCAGAATGATCATCTTCAGTCGTTCACGTTCGTACAGCAGGTAGACGACGGCATAGCGCGAGCGCTTTTTGATGACAGCCAGATCCAGCTCCGGGGGTACGGCGACGCTGACCAGCGGATCACCCACCCGCTGTGCCTCGAGCACCGTCGACGGGTCCATCTCCGTCGCGTAATCGCCAGTCGCCAGATCAACGACACGAGGCTCGATTTGCTCGAACAGCGTCTCGATGCTTTGTCCCGCTTCCAGCAAACCGGCGGCCGCGAGTACATTTTCCTGTCGATTGCGCTCGAGATTCGCCTGGTACTGCGGGCGCAACGCGATGGCGGCACCCGCGACCAGCACCGCACTCACGAGACTGACCAGCAGTGGCACCAGCAGCGTCTTGGCAGGGCTGTTCTTCGGCGCCGACAGCAGCCGCCGCAGCCCCGCACCGAATCCACGCCGATTGCCGGAGGGCTCAGGCACGTCGTCGATCTCGCCGGCGGACATGCAGCCACGTCACACCCTGGTCGATGAGAGGCGCCAGCAGGTTGGCAAACAGAATCACCATCATGATGGCTTCCGGATACGCCGGATTGGTCACGCGAATGACCACGGTCAGGACGCCAATGAGGAGACCGAAGACCCATCGACCGGGGTCCGTTTGCGCCGAGGTGACCGGGTCGGTCGCCATGAACACCGTGCCGAACGCGAAACCGCCGAGCACCAGGTGCCAATACCATGGCATGGCGAACATCGGGTTGGTCACGCTGCCGATAAGGTTAAACAGATAGGCCGTAACGACCATGCCGGCGAAGACGCCCAGCATGATGCGCCACGATGCAACGCCGCTGTAGATCAGGAACACGGCACCAATCAGGCAGGCAAGCGCCGAGGTCTCGCCTAAGGATCCCGGAATCGTGCCGATGAACGCGCTCATCCAGGACGTTCCCGTGTTGACGACGCCGGCGACACCGCTTTCGGCGGCCACACCGAGCGCCGTCGCGCCCGTATAGCCATCGACGGCAACCCAGACGGTCTCACCGGAAATCTCCGCGGGGTAGGCAAAGTACAGAAACGCACGACCCGCGAGTGCGGGGTTGAGAATGTTCTTGCCGGTCCCGCCAAACACCTCCTTGCCAATCACCACACCGAACGAGATGCCCAGCGCCACCTGCCACAGCGGCAGATCCGGCGGTAGAATCAGCGCGTACAACAACGAGGTGACAAGAAACCCCTCGTTGACCTCGTGGTTACGCACCAGCGCGAACAATACCTCCCAGGCACCGCCGACAAGCAACGTGACGGCGTAGATCGGGATAAAGTAGAGTGCCCCGTGCAGCGCATTGGCGAGAACGCTCTCGGCGGCGTAGCTGATGCCCAGCGCGTCGAGCACCCCGCCCCGCCAGCCGGCGGCCGAACGCAAGTCCAGCTCGGCGATCGCCAGATTGGCCTGATAGCCGGTGTTCCACAAGGCGACCCACACACAAGGCAGCGCGGCGATCACCACGAAAAACATGACCCGCTTAAGATCGACGGCGTCGCGAACGTGAGGCGCACCGGCGGTGCGGTCGCCGGGCGAATACAACAGCGTATCCACCATCTCGAACAGGGCGCCGTACTGCTGCAGTCGCCCGCCCTTCGAAAAGTGCGGAGCCAGCCGGTCCAAAAACCCGCGCAGGCGGCCCATCAGCCGGTTTCCTCGAGCGTGGCCAGGGTGTCTCTGAGCGCCGCGCCGTAATCGTACTTGCTGCAGCACACGAAGGAACACAACGCCAGGTCTTCTTCCTCCAGCGCCAAACACCCCAGCGATTTCGCCGTCTCGGTATCGTTGACCAGCAGCGCCTTGAGCAACGGCGTGATCAGAATGCGAAGCGCCATCACCTTCTCGAACGTGCCAATCGGCACCATCGCCCGTGGACTGCCGTGCTGCGACGTGGTCAGATCAAACCGGCGATGACGAAAGAGACTCGAGACGAACATGCGCGTGGCGGAGAATTTCCGCCATCCCGGCATCAACCAGCCGAGGAATTCTCGCTCGATCGCCTCACCCAGCACGCTCAGTTGAAGATGATAGCGACCCAGGTAAGCTTCCGCGCCTGCAGCGCGGCGCCCTGATAACGGCGAACCGGACACGATGCGGTAGGGCCCCTCCTTGAGCTCGCCTGCCAGCACTTCGTCGACGTGCGCACCGACCGGCACGGATACGAGACGTGGATGTCGCACGTGCGGCCCGGCCAGGGACACGATGCGCGTCGTATCGAGATGGCCGGTCACGAACAATCGCCCGATGGCCATCACGTCCTGGTAATTTACATGCCAGACCGTGTCGTGCGCATCGACCGGATGCAGGCAGTGTATGTGCGTACCCACCAGCCCTGCCGGATGGGGTCCTTCGAAGGCGACCGATTCGATGCCCTCCTCCGGTACGCACTGAATCATCGGCCCGGGCGCACTGCAGACGTAGACGGTGCCGTCGGTTAGCTGGCGAACGATGCGCAGACCATCGGCAAACGCCTCGGGCTCGGTCGCAATGATGACTCTGGGGTCGGCCGCCAACGGATTGGTATCGAGTGCGGTGACGAAGATCGCCGCCGGCTCCGATGCCAACTGCGGAACGCGGCCATAGGGCCGGGTGCGAAATGCCGTCCACAAGCCGGAGGCCTGCAGGTTTTGGCGAATCGCCGACCGACCAAGGCCATCGAGCGCGCTGCGCGGCCAAGCCTCAAAGGCGCGCTGGCCGTTCTCGTGCCGGTCAATGACCACTGACTCAAGCCGCCGTCTGGGGCCCCGATGAATGGCCGCAATCGTGCCGGATGCCGGCGCAGTGAATTGCACGCCCGGGTTGGAACGATCTTCGAACAGCGGTTGGCCAAGTCTCACCCGGTCCCCGACTGCGACGCGCAGATCGGGCTTAAGGCCAATATAGTCGCGACCGAGGAGCGCCACCGCGCAAACGGGTGGCGAGGACTCAACCGATTGCTTCGGTTCGCCCGCGATCGGAATGTCGAGCCCTTTCCTGATCCTGATCAGCTTTGCCTCGGTCGTCATGGGCGAATGTGACGACAGCGCTTGCACATCATCCGGCACTCCGAGTCATCACTGTGGTGTTTGCCGACCCTTGCGGGTGGCGTACACGGCCACCTCACCCTGAGCGTCCACACTGAGCACTTCGTACTCGACCGGATTGGGTCCCTCCATGCCCGGTGAGCCAATCGGCATGCCGGGCACCGCGATGCCACGAATGTGCTCGGGCCGCTCAACCAGCAGGCGTTGGACGAGATCGGCAGGTACATGCCCTTCGACAAAATAATCGCCTGCCTTGGCCGTGTGGCAGGATCCGAAGTCACTTGGGACTTCCAGGCGCTGCTGTACGGTCTGTGTTTCGCGGACGTTCACGACGGCCACGCTCAGATCATGGTCGCGCAAATGATCGACCCACTTGCGGCAGCAGCCACAGGTGGCCGTCTTGTAGACCACCACGTCGGCCTCCTCGGGCGACACGGTTGGCGGCGCGAGCCAGATCACGCCGACCGCAACCACGGCGAAGAAGCCGAAGGCGGCAACGACGATCCATGGCACTTTCTTTTTTGATGACCGCGCGGGCCGCCCGCTGGGGTTGCCCTTTCGCTTGCTCATAACGTCCTCACTCCGAATTCGCGCTGTCGGGACGTGTGGCCCGTCCGCAGGCGTTGTCGCACGGGCTGGCCCGGCAGGCGCCCGGTGCCGTAGCGCGATGGGCTTGACGAGCGCTCAGTCGGCAGCCGTTTGACAGGAACCTAGGCTACAACGTGTAAGCAGCACACAGGTCAATCCAGGATACAACCCGATGGTCTTACCTTCATCGCTCGTTGATCGCCGCCCAGCGGCTATAGATCTCGTCGGACCAGTGGCTCTGGAAGAAAGCGATCGTCGATCGCACCTCCGCATCGCTCAACGTGCGGGCAAATCCCGGCATTACCCCGCCAAGCGGAATTCCGCCGTCCTTGATGGTACGTTCGAGCACGACGAACGGATGGTGCCAGGCATGGGCCGAGCCGTTTAGAGGCGGTGGCGGGTAGTTACCGTTCGCATCCGTCTTGCGCCAATCTGCCGCCAAACCCTGCGCGCGATCGCCGTGGCAGCTGGCGCAATGCGTCTGAAACAGGATGCGTCCTTGTTCAACCTGCGCTGCCGTGTACCAGCGCCCGGTCACGGATTGAGGTTGCTCAGGGCTGCAACCGGCAGCAAGTCCCGTCAGCAGGAGCAGAAAGACGGTCGTTCGATACGGGTTGGCCACGGCTACGCTCCTCGCTCGGTCACTGGCGTCAGTCTTCGCGTACGCAGATCGTCTGTAGGCGGGTGAACCATGGCGTCGATCATCGCCAGGCACCCCTCCGGATCCCGCAAAAATGGGTGGTGATCAACGCCCGGCATCACCGACAGGCGCCATCGCGGATCGCTTGCCGCCAGACGTTGAACGGCCGCGACCGGTGCCATCAGGTCCTGATCGCCGTGAATGAACAGTACACCGATCGACGATGGCAGGCGCGCCAGATCGACGGCACTGTCGTATCGATACACAACCTCCCACAGCGATGACGTCGACGAACGCCAGGTATGCTTGACGAGGTCTTCGGCGACCTCCCTCGGTACGCTGCGCAGCAAGTACGGTAACAAGCGGCCCAGGACGCGACGGGTAATGACGCATGCCACCATGGTGAGAAAGACGTTGGTGTAGACGATCCCGCCTTTGACCGGCCCGCGGCGGAAGTATCGGTAGGCGCGCGCTTCGGAACCGAAGTACGGCAAGCCGATGGCGACGAGGTTTTTGACCTGACCAGTAAATCGCGCGGCATAGGCAACGGCCAACAGCGCGCCGAGTGAATGGCCGACCAACGTCACCGACTCGAAGGGCGCGAGCACCGTTCGCAATCTGCGGACGTGTCGTTCCACGCTGTACCGCGTCCAGGGTTTGGGCGATTGCCCAAACCCGAGCAAGTCCACCAACACAATTCGGTACTGCGATTCCAGACGCTTCGTTCTCGTTCGCCAGTAGCGCGTAGTGCCGCCGAGCCCGGCGACGAACACCAGCGTCTCCTCGCCCGCGCCATAGACTTCCGTGTGCAGCGGCGTGGCTTCGTCGTCGCGGGCGAAAAAAGGCGGCGTCCAGTTCACAGGTACCTCGCCAGTCTCAGGGTAATGAAACTGTCGTTTCTGAAGCCGCCGAGCAGCGGATCGCCGGGGTCCACGTTGAGGAACCAGCGAACCTCCGCCTCGAATTTCCAGGATTCACCGACGCGGCGCTCTGCCTCGAGAATCGCAAACATCCCGTTCGTGTCGAAAACGGCGCCGGCCAGTACCGCCGTGTCCTCGGTGTCGTTGAGCGCCAGACGAAAACCGCCAAACCAGTCATCATCGTAGATCGTTGGCGGTGCGGTTTCGTCCCGATCGTCATACAGGTATTCGGCCAGCAACCCCAGGTCGGCGCCACTGCCGCCGATATCAAAAAGCGTGTACTCCAGGCCGGCGACTACGGCGGCGAACGTACTGCCGTGTCCCCGGCGGCCGATGGCTTCGAGCTTCCACAGCCAGGCGTCTTGGGTGTACTGCAGGTCGACACCGAGTTGCCCGATGACGTCGTAGCGCTGGATCAACACCAGGCCCGTGGGTGCGTCGAATCGGGGTAGCAGCCGCGGTTCGCGTGAGGTGCCATAAAACCCCGACAGCCCGAGGTCCCAGTTGCCGATCACCTGCGACCAGCGCAGCGCCCAGTCCAGGCGCCTGTCGTTGGCAGCGGATTCGTACTCCGCACGATCGGTGTCGATGGGGAGCGTGCCGCGCAGCCGCGCATCGGCGGCCGGAAACGTGCGCTCGCGAAATCCGGGCAACAGGAACACCCCAAAGGAGCCCGCGTTACGGGTCCAGCGCTCGAGCGCGATCATGGGTTGGCCGAGCTTGTCTTCCTCGTCGATGTCCTCGACAAAATCCGTCTGATTAATGATGTCGACCAGGTGGCGTGACTCGGTCACGCCCCAGAACACCCGCCCGAGGCCGATTTGCCAGGTCCACGGCCCGCGCACGCGCAACCACAGCGCTTCACGCAGGTCCAGGTGCGTGCGTTGGTCGTCGTCGGCATCCCAGCGCAGGTACGGCGCGAGCGTCAGCCGGTCGTCGCCCCGATTCCACTCGTAGCGCAGCTCCGGTGCCAGCACCGCCGAGGCAAAAACGCCCGCGCCGGGCTGCTCGCTAAACAGTGGCTGATCGACAAACACACGGGGCTCCAGACTGACATACCCGGACCAATCGATTTCCTCCGCCGACACGCCCGCCGATGCCAAGGTCAGCATCATTGCGAGCAACCGGCGTATAGCGGAGCCGATCATGCCGGGTCACCGTACACGCCGCAGCACACTCGGGTCGAAGTCGCGCTCGCTGAGGCCGGTCTGAAACTCGAATGTCGAGAAGGACAGCACCGTCGTCTTTTGCGTCTGGTGGTTCTCCATGCGCATGATGTGGGCGCGCCAATAGCGGTCGAGGTACTGCCGATAGTCTTCGAAGATCAGCGTTTTCTGCAGGCGCTCCCTGCGATCGTAGTACTCGATCTTGACCGGTCGAAACGCTTCCTGATCGATCCACACCACCTGCCGGCTGTAGCCGGAGTTGGCATACCGTGGCCGCCGTTCGATGACAAAACACGCCCAATCCCCGCAGGCTTCGTCTCTCAGCCACCGGTAGTCGAACTTCTCGACCTCGTCGGACAACAGGTCCTCGTAGGCAAATTCACTGCCGACGAACGCGCTGGATTTGTTGCTGGAGGCGATTCGTTTCACGCGCTTCAAGGCCGGCAGGTACAACCACTGATCGTCGTCGCCGTCGATCCGGGTATGACTTAAGAACGCGGTGCCCTCGATGTCGCGCGGCTCGTGAAACACGGTCAGCGACTTGTCGCCCTCGTTGGGCACGGTTCCCTCCAGCGTTTGCCAGGTCAGGCGTCGCGTCCGCTCCCGGCCCTCGACATTGGTCAGCGTCATCGTCAGCTCGGTAACGGTGTCGCCAAAGCCCGAATCGCGGCGTTCACTTTCTTCGGCGATCGCGCGGCCGCGTGCCTCTGGCGGCAACGAGGCGTCGATGACTGTGTCCGCCGCCAACACGCCGCCGGTCCAGAGGAGACCCCAGATCGCCAAACTCCGCGCGCTCATGACCGCAGCTCCGAATGCGCCTCGGTGGCCCGGGCATTTGCCCGAGTCAGGTAACGGTCGGGTTCCGCATCGAATCGGTCGAGGCAGCGTTGCGAGCAGAAAACGTAGCGCCGATCCTGAAATGTCGTGGTGACTTCGGCGGTCCATTCGTCGACCCGCATTCCGCAGACCGGATCGTGCACCCAGGCATGCTGCTCGGCCTTGCGGTCGCGGAACTCGCCGTCCTCGAGCCACAGGATGCGATCGGCGATGTCCTCGACCCGCGGGTCATGTGTTACCAGAATGACGGCGCGACCTTCATCGCGGGCGATGTCGTGCAGTATCATCATGACTTCCTGGCCGTTGGCGGAATCGAGATTGCCGGTTGGTTCATCGGCCAGAATCACCGGCGGTGCGTTTATGAGCGCACGCGCGATCGCAACCCTTTGTTTCTCACCCCCGGAGAGCGTCTTGGGCAGCGCGTCGCGGCGGTCATCCAGGCCCAGTCGTTTCAGCAAGGCATCTCCACGGGCCTTGGCTGCCCCCAGACCTCCTTTCACCAAGCGTGCCGGAAAGAGGATGTTCTCCTCTACCGTGAGTGCCTCGAGCAGATTGAACGCCTGAAACACGAAGCCGGGTTTGGGTGACCGCACCCGCGCCAATCGGGACTCTCCGAGCGCGGTAATCTCGTCACCGTCGATTACTACACGGCCTGAGGTGGGTTGCAGCAAGCCGCCGAGCATGGAGATCAAGGTGGTCTTGCCGGACCCGGACGGGCCCATGATCAGCACCAGTTCGCCACGGGCGATCTCGATCGACACATCGTCAACGGCTCGGACTTCGGTGTGACCGCTGCCAAAGGATTTGACCAAATGTTCACCAACCAGTACGGATTCGTTCATGGTGCGCACTCCGCTAGGCTTGAAA
>CALJLA010000112.1 GCA_937983055.1 uncultured Pseudomonadota bacterium | reverse complement strand
ACGGCCAGACGCCGCGCTATCCGCTGGCCATCGCCGAGTTCGACACCGACCGTTGCGTGCTGGTGCGCGACAGTGTGCGCATCATCGCCGATCGGCCGGCGGACGCACCGGTCGAGCGGCGGTACAGCAACTGGGGGATGTACGAGCAGCGCGACACGGGCGATTTGATCCTCACCCTGCCCGAGCAGCCGCGCGACTACGACTTTTCCGCGATGACCCGGCCCGAGCAGTTCACGGCCGACTGCTACCGCTACCGCGTGCGGCTGACGGAATAGGGGCGGCGCGGCCGGGCGTGACGACGCCGCGCTTCCGTGCGATCGTCGTGCGGGTGGGGATTGCTTTCCATCGCGCCGCGGTTACCGTGTTCGTCTCGTGACGACTAGGGAGTTTGGTTATGTCGCTGCAACCTGTGTGTGATACGCCCGGCGAGCATCTTCTGTGGTACACCGCCCCGGCGGGCGAATGGAAGGAAGGCCTGCCGATCGGCAACGGCGTGGTCGCGGGGTGGGTCCTCGGCGCCCAGCCGCGCGAGCGGATCGCGCTGAATCACGAGTGGCTGTGGCGCGCCAACGGGCGCGAACGCGACATCGAGCCGTGCCATCAGCATCTGCCCGAGATTCGCCGGCTGTTCTTCGAGGGCAAGGTGCTCGAAGCCGGCGAACTGGCCAACGAAAAGCTCGGCGGCCACGGCGGCGTGCTGTCGCGCGAGGGCAAGCCCGGCCGGGTCGACGCCTATCAGCCGGCCGGCGACCTGATGATCGACACCGGCTGCGCCGAGCCGGGCAATTACGTGCGCAGCCTCGACCTGACCACCGGCGTGGCGCGCACCGGCTACCGCGCCGGCGACGGAGCATTCGCGCGCGAGTCGTTCGCCCATGCCACCCGGCCGCTGATTGCCACGCGCCTGACCGCCGACGGCGGCACGCTCGACTGCGAGATCGAACTGTCGCGCATCGCCGACCCGGACGCCACGATCGACCTGCAGACCTTTGACGACACCGTGCAACTGGTCGGCGCGTTTCCCGAGGGCGTGCGGTGGTGCGTGCGCGCCAAGGTGCTGCTGCCGGCCGGCGGTGAGCTTGAGACGCGCGGCGACGCGAAGCTGCGCATCCACGGCGCCGCCGAGGCGGTCGTGCTGCTGACCATCGCCGTCGCACTCGATGACCAGGACCCGGTGCAGCTTGCCGAGCATCAGCTTGCGGGGCTGAACACCGACTGGCCGGCGCTGCTCGATGAACACGTCGCGGCGCACCGCAGGCTGTACGGCCGGGTGACGCTCGACCTCGCCACGCCGCGGTCGACAAAAACCACCAGCGATCGGCTCAAGGCGATGCGCGACGGCGGCGACGACCCGGGGCTGATGGTGCTGTATTTCAACTTCGGCAGGTACCTGCTGATCGCCAGCTCGCGCACCGGCGGGCTGCCGGCCAACCTGCAGGGCAAGTGGAACGAGGAACTGGCCCCGCCCTGGGATTGCGACCTGCACCAGGACGTGAACATCCAGATGAACTACTGGCCCGCCGAGCCGTGCGACTTAGGCGAGTGCATCGAGCCGCTGTTCGCGCACATGGAGCGGTTCGTCCCGCACGCCCGCGAGGCGGCGCGCCGTAACGGCTGTCTGTCGAACACAAGGCAGCTCGCGCTGGCGTCTTTCAATCACGAATCGGCCACGAAGCGTTTTCCACTCGGGACGGATGCCATCGGCCCCTACGTAGGCGATGGCGCGGCTTTACCAGGCTCTGCCGAAGGGGATCTCGCGGCGGGATTCAGCTGGCAAGTGAAACTGTTGCCCTTCATGGAGGAGAGCATTCTGTACGATGAGATCCAAGCGTCGTCCGACAGATTCGCCGTCAGCGCGTTCGACGAATCGATCACCGCGGCCGGATTGCACCCTTCCCAAGTACAGATCGCCTCACTGCGTTGTCCTTCGTACACAGGCGACATCTACGCGACAGCGCCGGAGTACGAAACCAATCTGGGCAGCGTTGCGGTTGGCAAC
>CALJLA010000111.1 GCA_937983055.1 uncultured Pseudomonadota bacterium | reverse complement strand
AGGCAGGCGTTTCGGTTTCGCGAGCGGCAGCACGTCGCCCACCCGCAGCGTGCGCCCGGCGTGGCCGCCAAAGCGGCCCAGGGTAAAGGTCGATCGGCTGCCGAGGTATTCCGGCACGTCGAAACCGCCGGCGACGGCCAGGTAGGCGCGCAGGCCGTCGCCGTGCACGCGGCCGAGCCTGAGCACGCTGCCGGCCTTGATCCGGTGCACCGTCGTGTCGGTGGCTTCCAGCCGCTGCTGGTCCTCGCGCGAGCGGCGCGCCATCGAGCGTGGCCTCCATCGGCGCGCCGGCCAGCGCGACCGCGCTGTCGCAGTTGAACTTCAGCGTCGGGCCGGAGGCGGTGCACTCCAGCGCCGCCGCACCCTGGGCGTTGCCGAGCAGCCGGTTGGCCAGCCGCAGCGCCAGCGCATCCATCGGCCCGGACGGCGGCACGCCCACATCCCAGTAGCCGAGCCGCCCCGGCCAATCCTGCACGCTGGTCTGCACCCCCGGCTCGATCACCTCGATCGTCTGCGGCCGGTAATGAAAGCTCGCCAGCGCGCGGGTCGTCTGGCGACCCTGCGCGAACACCTCGCCGCTGATCACCTGGCGCAGGTACTCAAGGTTGGTCTCGATGCCCGCGATGCGCGTTTCGCCCAGCGCCTCGCGCAGTTTCTTCAGCGCCGCTTTGCGATCGGGCGCGGTCACGATGATCTTGGCGATCATCGGATCGTAGTAAGGCGGTACTTCGCTGCCGGTCTGAACCCAGGTCTCGACACGTGCCAAAGGCGGAAACTGCGCCACGGTCAGCGTGCCGCTGGAAGGCTGGAAGTTGCGCGCCGGGTCTTCCGCGTAGAGGCGCACCTGGATGGAGGCGCCGCGCGGCGCAATCGCCGCCTGCTCGAGCGGCGGCAGCTCGCCGGCCGCGCAGCGGACCATCCAGTCCACCAGATCGATGCCGGTGACTTCCTCAGTGACGCCATGCTCCACCTGCAGCCGCGTGTTTACCTCCAGAAACCAGAACTCGCCGCTGCCCGCGTCGAGCACGAACTCCACCGTGCCGGCACTGCGATAATCCACCGCCTTCGCCAGCCGCACCGCGGTTTCCAGCAGCCGGGCGCGCACCGCGTCCGGCAGATTGGGCGCCGGCGTTTCCTCGATGACCTTCTGGTTGCGCCGCTGGGCCGAGCAATCGCGCTCGCCAAGCGCCACCACCGCGCCGCGCCCATCGCCGAACACCTGCACTTCCACGTGCCGCGCCTGCTCGACGTATTTCTCGAGATAGATGCCGGCATCCTTGAAATTCGCCTTCGCCAGGCGCTCGACCGAGGCCCAGGCTTCCGCCAGCGCATCCTCGCTCCAGATCAACCGCATGCCGATGCCGCCGCCGCCCCCGGTACTCTTCAGCATCACCGGGTAGCCGATGCGCGCGGCTTCCGTCCGCGCATGGCCGGCGTCGGCAAGCAGCCCGCTGCCCGGCAGCAGCGGCACGCCGTTGGCCTGCGCCAGCTCGCGCGCAGTGTGCTTGAGACCAAAGGCGCGCATCTGTGCCGGCGTCGGACCGATGAACGCGACGCCCGCGCGCTCGCAGGCCTCCGCGAACTCGGCGTTCTCCGACAGAAAGCCATAGCCGGGGTGAATCGCCTGCGCGCCGGTGTCGCGCGCCGCGGCGAGGATCCTGTCCGCCACGAGATAGCTCTCCGCCGCAGGCGCCGGGCCGATGCACACCGCCTCGTCGGCCTGCGTGACATGCAGCGACGCCGCATCGGCCTCGGAGTACACCGCCACCGATTTCACGCCGAGTTGCCTCAGCGTGCGGATGATGCGGCAGGCGATAGCGTCGCGGTTGGCGATCAGAACTTTGGCGAACATTGAGAAACCGTTCGAACCAACACGTCACCAAGACACCAGGAAAACCCCTCAACCACATTCATTTGGTGTACTTGATGTTCTTGGTGTCCTTGGTGGTGCGCCTGAGTCTTTTTCATTCCCTTGCGCCTCACTGAGCCTGATCCCAGACCAGCAGGCGCACCGGCGTCGGGTTCCAGCCGTTGCAGGGATTGTTGAGCTGCGGACAGTTGGAAATGACGATCACCACGTCCATCTCCGCGCGCAACTCGACGTATTTTCCGGGCGCGGAAATGCCGTCCTCGAACGTGAGCTTGCCCTGCGGCGTCACCGGCACGTTCATGAAGAAATTGATGTTGTGGGTGATGTCGCGCTTGCCCAAATGATGGTGGTGGTCGTGGTGCATCGCCGACAGGAAATTGTCGCGGCAGGCGTGCATGAAGCGCTTGTCCAGCGCGTAGCGCACGGTGTTGCTTTCCTGCGCGCAGGCGCCGCCGAGCGTGTCGTGACGGCCGCAGGTGTCGGCGACGATGGTCAGCATCGGATTGCCTTCGCTGGAATACAGCACCGTGCCGACGGTCAGGTACAGGCTCTTCTGCCGCTGGATGGTGTCGACCGCGCTGTAGCGTTCTTCCGGGTCGCGGGCGTTGTAGAACAGGGTATCGACCGCCTGGTTGCCCTCCAGGTCGAGAATGCGGAACACCTGGCCTTTGCGGACTTCCCTCATCCACGGCTCGCCGGCCGGACAGATTTCGTCGACGGCGGCATGGCGCGGATCGAGCGTGCTTTCCTTGAGCATGGCGCGGGTCCTAGTCTGCGAAGTAGCGCGCGGTGTTTTCGAACGCGCGCTGGTTCTCGCCGCGGAAGTTGCGGCAGTAATCGTCGGCCGGGGCCAGCCCCGCACGCCAGGCGGTCAGCTTCACCGGCCGGGGCCGGTACTCGGTTGCCGGGTCGAGCGGGTGCGGGCAGCTCGACAGGGCGACCAGCACATGCATGTCGAAGCGCAGATCGACCGTGCTGCCCGGCCTGGAATGGCCGGCGGCGAAATGCAGGCCACCGGCTTCGTCGGCGACGACCTTGCTGAAGAAGTTCACGTTGGCGTGCAGGTCGCGCCGCCCCAGGCCCCAGCGGCCCATTTCCTTGAGCAGGCCTTCCTTGGCGCTGCGGTACATGTCGTTGCGCGCCTGCTGGAAGCGCCGCTCGCCGAAGCGTTCCGCCATCAGCCGGTCGTCCATCAGGCCGCACACCGTGTCGTGCCAGCCGGCGCCGTCGCCGACGATGGAGAACAGCACCCGCCCCATGTCGGAAAAGCCGCAGTGCCCGCAGGTGAGATAGGCGGTGTGCTGCGCCTTCAGCGTGTCCGGCATGTTGTAGCGTTCGAGCTTCTCCTCGAAGTTCCAGAACAGCGCCGAGACGTTGGCGCCGCCCTCCAGGTCGGTCAGGCGCAGCGCCGTGCCGCGGCGCATGACGCCGGACCAGTGCGCCCCGCCGGGCAGCGTTTCCTCCCACAACACCGGCGCGTCGGAAGCGCGGGTCGCCAGCGCTTGCATTCGATGTTTCTCCTCTACAGGGATGCCTGCCGGCTCAGTTTTTCCAGCAGGTCGTAATCGGTCTTCATGCCGGAAGTCTCGCGGATGCGCTCGACGATGTCGCGCTTCATGCGGATGAACTCCGGCGCGAGCTTCATGTCCTGGGTGCGCTTTTCCGGAAGCGGCACGGTGTGGACGCTGTCGATGCGGCCGGGGCGCGGCGCCATCACCACCACCCGCTGGCCGAGATAGATCGCCTCTTCCACGTCGTGGGTCACGAAGATGATGGTCGACTTCTCCAGGTTGAACACATGCAGGATGAGGTCGTGCATCACCTCGCGCGTCTGCGCGTCCAGCGCGCCGAAGGGCTCGTCCATCAGCAGGATCGGCGGGCGCGGCATCAGGGCGCGGGCGATCGCCACCCGCTGCTGCATGCCGCCAGACAGCTGATTGGGATAAGCGTTGGCGTTGCGGGCCAGTCCCATCAGATTCAGCAGCGCCTCGGCGCGGCCGGAGGCGGCCTCGACTTCGGCCGACGTCCATTCGCCGCGATTCGCCTTGAGCAACCGGCTGAAGCGGATGTTCTGCATCACCGTCAGCCACGGAAACAGCGAATACTGCTGGAACACCATCGCGCGGTCGGCGCCCGGCCCGGTGACCGGATGGCCGTTGGCGATTACTTCGCCGCCGGTCTGGTAGTCGAGCCCGCCGATGATGCGCAGCAGTGTCGACTTGCCGCAGCCCGAGGCGCCCACCAGGGTGGTAAAGCTGGCGGGCGCAATGTCGAGGTCGACCTTCTCCAGCGCGACGGTGGCACCATCGCCTTCGCCGAAGATCTTCTCCACCCCGCGCAGCCGCACCTTCGGCTGTGCGTTCACGACTTCCGATGCATCCATGGAAACGCCTTTCGATGCCAAAGCCGGAACAGCTGGTCGATGATCAGCCCGAGCAGGCCGATGATGATGATGCCGGCGAAGATCTTGTCGGTTTGCAGGAAGCGCTGCGCCTTCAGGATCGAGTAGCCCAGGCCGGAGTTGGCCGCCACCAGCTCAGCGACCACCAGGTAGGTCCAGGCCCAGCCCATCGTCACCCGCATGGTGTCGACCAGCGCCGGTTTCGCCGACGGCAGCAGCACCAGCTGGATGATCTCGCCCCTCGATGCGCCCAGGGTCTGCGCGCCCTCGATCTGCGCAAGCGGCACCCGGCGCACGTCTTCCGCCATCATCAGCACCATCTGGAAAAAAGTGCCGATGAAGATGATGGCGATCTTCGACGGCTCGTCGATGCCGATCCACAGCATCACCAGCGGAATGAACGCCACCGCCGGCATGTAGCGGATGAAATCGGTGAGCGGCTCGAGCAGGGCCTGCACCGGCTTGTAGGTGCCGATCAGCAGGCCCAGCGGCAGCGCGATCAGCAGCGATAGCCCCCAGCCGATCACCACGCGCGAGATCGAGATCAGCGTGTCGCCGGCGAGGTCGTCCTCGCGCAGCCAGGCGCCGGCGCGCGCCCACACGTCCGCCGGACCGGGCATGAACACCTTGGGCATCAGCTCGATCGAGGCGAGCAGCCACCAGGCGGCAAACGGCACGATCAGGCCAACCGCCGCCAGCACCCAGTACTGGCGCTGGCTCATCGGGCCGCGGATCGCCCACGCGCCGGGGCGCGCCGTGCGGGCAGTCGCCATTATTTTTTTGCGACCTCTTTGACGAGCGAGGCGTCGATGCCCTTGGCTGCGTCTGGCTTGCCCTCGATCAGCTTATTCTCGGTAAGGAACTTGATGACGGTCGGCGCAACGCCCAGCAGCGACTGCGCGTCGGACGCCGGCCCGAAGGCAGCGAGGTTGTCTTTCTCATTGAAAAAGCGCGTGCCGGGCAGGAACACCTTGTACTCCGCCGCGTCCATGCCGACCACCTTGGCCATGATCCTCGCCGCCTCGTCGGGGCGCTCGCGCAGGAACTTCTCGACGTCGTACCAGGCCTTGATCATGCCGACGAAGTCCTTGCGCTTGGCGGCGAGCGATTTTTCCTGCGCAACCAGCAGATCGGGCACCAGCCCGGGCATGTCCTTGGAAGTGAACAGCGCGGTGCCTTTGCCGCTCGTCTGGATCTGGTTCACCCACGGATTCCACACCACTGCGGCATCGACCCGCCCCGCGAGAAACGCGGCAGCGGCATCGCCCGCGGTCATGTTCACCACTTTCACGTCCTTCTGCGACATGCCGTTCTTCGCCAGCGCAGTGACCAGTACGAAGTGCGAGATGCTGAACTCTTCCAGCGCGACCGTTTTGCCCTTGAGGTCCCTGAAGCCCTTGATCTTCGGGTTGACCATCAGCGCGTCGTTGCCCGCCGAGTTGTCGTTGACCAGTATCACCTTCAGCGGCAGCCCGGCGGCCAGCGGCGCCATGGTGTCGGACCACGTCTGCGAGTTGGCGTCGAGCTGGCCGGCGGAAAGCGCGGAGATCGAATCGGTGTAGGTGGGGAACCAAACGAGCTTCACGTCGGCGCCGTGCTTCTTGAAAAAGCCCTTTTCCTCGGCGATGTACCACGCGACCCAGCCGGGCCAGTCGCTGACTCCGACCTTGACCTCGGCCCGGGCGGGCGCGGAGAGCATGAACGAGCACAGGGCTGCGGCAAGCGCAACGCGCGCGGCAGAAAGCAGAATGTTCATCGGCGGGACTCCTGTCCGGGTTATCGATAAATGCCGTGAGAGGGCGAACTGGTGCGCTCGGCCTCCCGGGCTTTTATCCCTCCGTGGAGCCCCGCGAACGCAAACAGGCGGGACCGTCAGCTCTCGGACCAGTCGATGCGCGCGGGCGCACCCGGAACCCTAGCCGACAACGATCGGACACGATGCACTCATCGCGCCTCTCTTGGCCGAGCCATTCCGCAAGCCGCGTGCCATCGCGCGGAGGGTTGATCGATAAGGGTTTTTCATCCGGGGCGAAATGCCTGTCCTGAATTAACGCCCCGTTGCGAGGCGCGCCCCGACCGTCGCGCACAGCGCTGGTGCGACGAATCGGCGGCGTCGGCCGCCCGCCGATACGGACTCCGACCGCGCTTCCAACTCGCAGCGGCGGCGTCAGCCGCGCACGCGCTTCGACGGCCGGCGGGGTTTCGCGCCGCTTGCCGCCGCGACCTTCGGCTTGAAAGTGCCGGGAATGTACTCGTTACCCCAGCGCGCAATTGCCAGCAGCACGTCCTTGAGGCCGGCGCCGCACTCAGTCAGCGAATAGGCATAGCGGACGGGGCGTTCCTGGTATGGCTCGGCCGCGATCAGGCCGGCCGCTTCCAGCCGTTTCAGCCGGTCCGCCAGGATGTTGGTGGGAATGTGCTCGGGCGAAGCCTGCAATTCGCCGTAAGTCTTGCTGCCGTAGAACAGGTCGCGCACCACCAGCAGCGACCATTTGTCGCCGATCAGGTCGAGCGCGCTCGCCACCGGGCAAGGGGACCGGCAGGGCTCGCCGGAAATGGAGGGGCGTTTTGTCATGAAACCGTCACTTGCATTTTGCAAGCATTGTGCTACCGTTCACTATAACTTGCAAATTGCAAGTAATAACCGGCCCGAGGAAATGGTTCTTCTCCCGCCTGAAGTCAACTTGCCGCCCGGAGCTCCGCGCCGGGAATCCGGCTGAGCTTTACATCGCAGCAATACTGGGGTTCACGACCCGCCCGATACTGGGCAGTGAGGACGGGCGCCCGCTGCAGACTGGCAGGACGGCGACCCGCCCGAACATCACTTCCGAGGAATCGTCGACATGAACGGCAGTCAATCCGCAGCCTGCAACGCCACCGCCAGCGCCAGCGGCCCCGGCGGGGAATCCGGTCTCCACTACTTCTACTGCGACTCGGCGAACGACTCCGAAGTCTTTCCCGACGGCGCACCCTGCCACCTGGTCATTCTCAGCAACGCACATGGTCGCCTGACGCGCGAGGTGCACGGGCGCCGAGCGCTCAAGGAAACGCATCCCGGCGCGGTGACGGTGGTGCCCAAGGGCACGCCGGTGGGTTGGTGGTGGGATGAACCGCTGGGTTGCAGCGTGCTGGCGCTGGATGACTCCTATGTGACGCAGCTGACCGGCCTCGAGCTCGCCGGCGGCGACGGGCAGACGAAGCTGCAGTTTGTCGAGCGCGATGAAGACCTGGCGATTGCCTCGATCGCCGGCATGCTGGCCGGCTTTACCGCTGCGCAGGGCGAGGCACGCGATACGGTGTGGACCGACTCGCTGGCGCGGGTGCTGGCGTTGCACCTTCTGCGCAACTACGCCGCCGAAGTACCGGGCCGCGAGTCCCTCGCCCAGCCGGAGCGTTCACGGGCGGTGGCGAAAGCGGTCGCCTTCATCGAACGTCAATACCAGACCGATATGAGCATCGAAGACATCGCCGATGCCGCCTGCCTGAGCCCGTATCACTTTTCCCGGTTGTTCAAGCGCGAAACCGGGCTGTCGCCGCACCAGTACCTGATTCGCAAGCGGGTAAGCGCGGCGCGCGAGTTGCTCGCGCGTCACGACCCGGGCAGTCTGTCCGAGGTGGCCGCCGCGGTGGGCTTCTACGACCAGAGCCATCTCACGCGTCACTTCAAGCGGGTGTTCGGTGTAACCCCAGGGCGCATCGGTACCCACAGGGAAAGCCGGACCGTACCGCTGTTGCCAACGCCCGCCCTGCTCGGGAACGCTCTACCGGCATAAACGGGCAGGCGATTCACTGCGCATTATCGCTGAGTGGAATGCCCCCCCAGTCGCGCAGGTTGCGCTTCGCGAGACCGCCCGCCGGCATAGTCATGGAAACGATTCATGGAAACGATCCGGCCAGCGTGCCGAACGCGAACCGGCTCGCCCCTCCCCGGGAACCTGGGCTCCCTCAAGTCAGCTAACGGCCAATATGTAGCCAATACGTACCCGCCTGACGCGTAGCCTTTCCGATGAATCGGGGAAGGGCAGCACGATGGCTGCAGTAGCCATCTACGCAGTGCGGCGGTACCGAAGGAACGCAACCCGGATGCCCGGCTTCGTGGAATTGATGGAAAGCGGCGAGAAACTGCCCTTCAAATCCACAATCAGTTCCGGCAAGCCGTGAGCGCACTGCCTTCCCTTTGTCGAAGTCCGAATGCCGGCATCCCAAATGAAGAGGCAGAGCCATGAAAACCATGCTTATCTGTGCCGCATTGATCGCAATCATCGCCACACCTTCTCTGGTCGAGGCGGCTAGGGTCAATATTCCAAAGGAAGGCAAGTTCGCATTCGATTTTTGTCCGGTGGGGCGGGGAAAGACGTTTTCAGCCGGCGAGCGACTTTTCGTGATGAACTATGACCTGGACGCTATCCTGCGAACGACGCCGTCCGGCGAGGTCTTCGATCGGATGGGCGCACGCTGCTTCGGCATCTACGCGAACATCAACACGCGCCAGCAGGAATCTGGTTTCTGTGAGCTCACCGACGTGGACGGAGACAAGTGGTGGATGGACTACCGCGGCAACCCCGACGGCACAGGCGGCACGTATATCGCAGTGCACGGAACGGGCAAGTACGAGGGCATGGCGCTCCGTGGCGAATATCGCATCGATAACAATTGGGGCAGCATCTCCAGGGAAGTGAGCTTCCAGGGGTGTAACCCGAATACGGGAACCTACAAGCTGAAGTAGCCGACCGGCAAAGGCGCGGCCCAACTGGAAGACGGGCCGCGCGTGCCATACTGAGCTTTGTGGACACTCAGAGCTGGTGTCCGGCGAATGTGCATCCGCGGATCCAGAGGACCCCGGGATGGGCAAATCGACAGTGCTAGCCAAGATCAGCCGGCCACGACTTTTTGACGTGGTGCCGCGAGTGCGTCTGTTCGAATTGCTTGACCGCAATCGCGGCCGTCCGCTGATCTGGATCTCCGCCGCCCCAGGCTCGGGCAAGACTGCGCTAGTCGCGAGTTACCTAGATTCCAGAGGCCTGCCAACCATCTGGTATCAGTTAGACCAGAGCGATGCCGACCCGGCCAAGTTCCTCGAACTACTGGGAGACGCCGCCAAAGCGTTGCGCCGGCGACAACAACCAGCGTTGCCTCGGTTGCTACCCGAACACATGGAGGACCTTGGAACGTTCTCCTCCCTTTATTTCAGGACGTTTTTCTCCCGTCTGCCGATCGGCGCCGTCCTCGTTCTGGACAATTTTCAAGAGATTCCCCGCGAGTCGACCGTCCACGACCTCGTTGCCCAGTGCGCGGCAGAGATGCCGCCTGATAGCTCGTTGATCTGCATCAGCCGCCTAGAGTGCCCCGCCTCCCTCGTGAGAGCTGCTGCAAGCGGAAGCGTCCTATTCGTCGGCTGGGAGGAACTCAAAATGCGGGTGGACGAGGTGCAAATGGTGGCTCGTCAGCGCGGACTGATGGACGACCGGGTGGCAGAGCGCCTTCATCGGGAGTCCGGAGGATGGGCAGCCGGGATCACTCTGATGCTGGAAAACATCGGGGCACTGAGTCGACCGGAAGCCACAGGAGGCTCGATTCTGCGAGCCTCCGTATTCAACTACTTCGCGGATCTATTCTTTGACCACGAGCCACCTGAAAGCCAGCAGGCCCTGCTCTCCATAGCCTTCTTGCCTCTCATACCCGCGAAGCTGGCGGTTGAACTGAGCGGACGTGATGAAACCGCGCAGTTACTCGAGAACCTCCATCGACGCAGGATCTTTACGGACCGCCGGCCCGGACCGGAGCCGGTGTATCAGTTTCATGCCCTGTTTCGAGAGTTTCTCGTCGATCGCGCGCGACAGCGACTCCTCCCCTCTGACCTGAGTTTATTGATGAAGCGCACGGCCCTTGCGCTCAAAGGGGCTGGCGATGCGGACGGGGCTTTCGAAGTTCAGGTAGCCGCCAAAGATTGGCACGCAGCCACCGATACGATCATCGCGGAATCCATTGCATGCATTGAGGGCGGAAGAAGCCAGACCTTGTCCAGATGGATACTGACGCTTCCAGAGAGCCTGGTCGATCAGCATCCCCGCCTGCTGTACCTGCTCGGGTTTTCTCAGCACCGTACAGCGCCTGAGATCAGCATAGCTACGCTCACCCGAGCATTGGATGCGTTTCGCAAGGCCTCCGATAAGAAGGGCTGCGCGCAGTGCCTCACCTTGCTGCTGAGTCGCGCATTTGTCGGATACGCGGCAACTTACCAGATGAACGGCTGGCTGGACGAACTGCTCGGCTTGATTGAAGAGCCGACTCAGTTTGACTCCGCTGATGAAGAGTTGCGTGTCGTCGGGGTGCTTAGCTTCAGCCTCTTCTATGTTCGACCCTGGCATCCATACGCAGAGAAAGCTCTGGATCGCGTAGAGCAACTGCTTAGGACCCATCGGCATACACAAAGCGCCCTCGTCGCAGCAACAGGAGCGGTGGCTGTGTGCGGCTTCAGTGGAGCTGTCGAGCGAGGGGCGCGAATAGTGTCGCTTATTGAGTGTAACGAGGAGATGGTCGAGACCCATCCGATGGAGGCGGCCTGGTGGCTTTGCTGGGTTGGGTATCTAAGATTCATAGAGGCAAGATACGAAGAGTCGCTCGACCTGTTTGCCAAGTGCAGGGCCGTCATCGAGGCCAACGGCCTCAAGCTCTCTCTCCGGGAGGCGCTTTTGCAGCGTTTCGCCGTCGAGTTTCGGGTCGTTGGTTGGTCCGTTGCGAACGCGACGCTCGCCGAAGCGGAAGCTATGCCTCCCACGAGCCGCCCCATGACGGAAGCGCTTGTCAGCATCTACAGGGCCCGACGCGCGATGCACATGGGGCTCCAGGAAGAGGCGGCCCAGTTGGCGGCACTGAGCTACGAGGCGGTGGAACGCACGGGGTCCATATTTCAAGAGATGTTTTTCGGACTCGTGAATGCTGACGTAATGATTGCGGCAGGTTGGACCGCTCGCGCGGGACCCGTGTTGGAGCACTCGAGGAGGTTGATTGAACGTACCCCAATGTACAGGTGCTACCGCGCCTCATTGCTGCTTGTCGAGGGCTGGATGGCTCTCAAGCAAGGCGACAAACATCGAGCGCTTGCAAGGCTTCTCGAGTGCCTGGACATGGTGGCCTCTGGCACGGGCAAGCTTCACCTGCGATTCATGGAATGTGCGATGCCGCCGATGTTTCGACTGGCCCTGGCCGAAGGCATCGGAGTAAGCACGGTCCGGAGCATCATACGGCTTTTCCGCTTGAAACCCGATGCACTTGTGCCCGACAGTTGGCCATGGCCGGTGAAGATCTACACCTTGGGGAAATTCGAGGTCTTGATCGATGACGAGCCCATCGAGTTCTCCCGAAAGCTCCCGCGGAAGACCTTGCTTCTCCTGAAGGCCATCGTGGCACATGGCGGCCGAAGTGTGCCCGAGCAGTCTCTGTGCGATGCGTTATGGGGCGACGAAGAAGCGGATGCCGCCCAGAACGCGCTTGGGATTACGGTCATACGCCTCAGGAAGCTTTTGGGCCGGACGGAAAGCATTACCTATCAGGGCGGCAGGATTTCACTTAATCCCGATGTGTGCTGGGTGGACGCATGGGAGTTCGAGAAACGCGCTTGCGCCGGTGCTTCGCTCGACGCCGTTTTGAACTTGTATGGTGGAACCTTCCTGCCCGAGGAAGAAGGCGAACCGTGGAGCGTGTCGGCACGAGAGCGCTTGAGAGCTCGATTTGTGGATCTGCTGTGTACGCAGGGTCAACGACTCGAACAAACCGGCGACTTGTCTGGCGCCACCGCCTGCTACCTGCGTGGAGTCGAAGCAGATCCCGTCGCAGAGTCTTTTTATCAAGGCTTGATGCGTTGTTATGAGCAGGCTGGCCGCCGCTCGGAGGCATTGAGCGCATATCGTCGACTGACACACACACTTTCGGCGGTGCTCGGCGTACCACCATCAGCCTCATCCCAGCACCTGTTCCAGCAGATGGTTGCCCGTCAACGCACAGATGCGCCTTTCCCAGATGCCGATCATACGAATGAGGGCGGCGCGGTGCTCGACATCGAGAAATCGAAACCGCCCGTGAATAAGCCCGCACGTCGCAATCGCCACCTGAAACGGGCCTCTTGAACCCGTAACCCGCGCTCGCCCTGCAGGCCTCAAGTCCGCCCGTGTATATACGGCGTCGCCGGCGCACGACAGGAGTTGGGTGTCCGCCTTCAATATCGGTTTCGGCGCGAATCTTGCGGCAGGGCTCAGCCCACAGCCAGCCCAGAGCGCCCAGCGTACGCCCCATCGCGAGCAAATGTTTCGGAAACGCCCGTATAAACGCTACGTTTCGCGAAGACCCTCCCTTTTTTCCAGGCTTTGGACCGACCTGCAGTTCCACTGGCATGCCTCTAACAAGGCGCCGTGGATTGTCGTCGGGGTGCTTGGGCTCGGCATCGCCACCATGGGTTATCTTTTCTATTCGGTGTCGTCGCATGCCGAGGAGCGGCGCCAACTGACCTGCCTGGCGATGAACGTTTACTACGAGGCGCGCGGCGAACCGCTGCAAGGCATGCATGCGGTGGCGGAGGTGACGATGAATCGGGTTGCCTCCAGGCGTTACCCGGACACCGTGTGCGAGGTGGTGTACCAGAAGAAGTACGACTGGCTGCGCAAGCGCGACGTCAGCGCCTTTTCGTGGACAGAGTTCGACGTGGTGCCCCATCCCGAGGGCAAGCACTGGCGGATCGCCTGGGACGCCGCCCATGCCGTGTACCATGGCAAGGTGCCACCCTTGGTCGACGGTGCCCTCCACTATCACGCCAGGCGCATCCGGCCGAGCTGGTCTCGCAGCATGAAACCGGTCGCGCGTATCGGCGCCCATGTGTTCTACCGGTAGCGCAGGCATCGCCAGCCGCGGAGCGGCACCAGGCAGCGCCGAGGCAAGCGCCTTGACGCCGGTCTTCGCGCCGACCGCCCAGGCCGGCCGCATCAATGGCACCATAGCTGCCCGAGCCGCAGGAAACCGGCGACTTGAGTCCGCGCGCCAGGGCGCGTTGCTTTGCCGGCGCAAGCGCTCCATGAACTCTGCGTCACTCGAAGCCAAGCAACGATGAGCACTACCACAGTTCAGGGTGAACCCCCCGTCGCCCCCGTACCGGAGCGGGTCGGCAAGTACCGCATCGACCGGGAACTGGGCAGGGCGGGCATCAGCCGGGTGTTTCTCGGTCACGACCCCTTCGCCGACCGGGCAGTTGCCATCAAGGCCATCCGCAAGGATGGGCAGATGCCCAGCATCGTGCGCGAGCGTTTCGAAACCGTGTTCCTGAACGAGGCATCGATCGCCCGCCGGCTTGCGCACCCGCACATCGTGAAGATTCACGATGCCGCGATCGAGGACGACCTTTTCTACATTGTGATGGACCCGGTGGAAGGCGGGTCGATCGAGCGTCACTGCGAGGTGGACTCGCTGCTGCCGCTGCACGCCGTGGTGGAACTGGTCTTCAAATGCGCCCTCGCGCTGGACTTCGCGGGCCGCCAGGGCATCCTGCATCTCGACATCAAGCCATCCAACGTACTCCTGGACAAGAACAACGAGGTCCGGCTCACCGATTTCGGTTTCGTGATTCCGCAGGAAACCGCCGGCACCCAGCTTGAAAGCATCCGGTCGCCGCTGTACATGTCGCCCGAGCAACTGGAAGACAAGCCGGCGACTCACCAGTCCGACATTTACGCACTGGGCATCGTTCTGTACCGACTGCTTACCGGGAAGCTGCCGTACAGCGCCTCGAACAACGTGACGCTGCTGTTCCAGATTCTCAATGCCGAGCCGACGGCGCCCGGCGTGCACCGCGCCGACCTGCCGGCAGAGCTCGATCGCATCGTGATGAAGGCCATCGCCAAGAAGCCGGCCGCCCGCTACCAGACCTGGATTGAATTCGCGCGCGACTTGGCCGGACTCAACAAGGACCTGTCCCTGCCGCAGGACACCATCACCGATACCGAGAAGTTCAGCGCCCTGAAGGCGGTCAAGTTCTTCAGGGAGTTTGCCGACCTGGAAGCCTGGGAAACCGTGCGCATTGCCAGCTTCCACCGTGTGCCTCCGGGGGAAACGCTGGTGCGCGAGGGCGAGACCTGCGACAGCTTCTTTCTCATCGTCGAAGGCGGCGCCCGGGTCAGCAAGGGCGGCAAGTCCGTCTCGGTGCTGGGCGACGAAGACTGCTTTGGCGAGATGCCTTACTTCGCCGACCGCGGGCCGCGCACCAGCTCGGTAACCTCGGTGACGCCGATGACCGTGATCGAGGTCAAGGCCGAGGCGTTCCGCAAGTCGAGCGATGCCTGCCAGAAGCAGTTCAACCGCGCTTTTTTGCGCATCCTCCACGACCGCATCGAGCGGCTTTCGCAAGCAAATCTTCAGATGGCGGACAAGCTGCGAAAAGCGCAGCAGGAGTCTTCCGGATCTGCGTCTGCGGAGTAGGCCGACTTCTGCGTCGGCCCCGAGTCCGCGCGGCTAGAATGCCCCAGCAGATTTCGCCGTGGAGAGCGGATTGAGCACAGCAACAGTGGTAGGCGTCGCCGGCTGCGGCGCAATGGGGCTGCCGATGGCCCGGGCTTTACAGCAGGCCGGTTACGAGGTGTGGGGGCTGGATGTCCGCCCGGCGCGGGAGTTTGGCGACTTTCAGCCGCGCATGATCGGGGATCCGGTCGAATTCGCCCGGCGCGTCGAGGTGGTGATCTCGGTGGTGCGCGACATCGCGCAGACCCGCGAACTCTGTTTCGACAGACAGGCACTGTTCAAAACGGACGCCCGCCCGAAGACGCTGATCGTCAGCTCCACGGTGTCGCCACGCTTCATTCACGAATTGCGCGCCCAGCTGCCTGCCGATGTCGATCTGGTCGACGCGCCGATGTCCGGCGCGCCGGCTGCGGCGCGCGAACGGCGGCTGAGCTTCATGCTGGGCGGCCCGGAGCGAACGCTCGACCGGCTGATGCCGCTGTTCGAAGCGATGGGCAGCCAGCTGTTCCGCCTTGGTCCGCTCGGGGCCGGCATGACCGCCAAGGTGCTCAACAACTATGTCGCGGCCACCTCGGCCGTCGTGGTGCGGCGGGTCTACGAGCGCGCCCGGGTGCTCGGCGTTGACCTGGAAGCGCTGCGCAAGGTGATGCGTGCGAGTTCAGGCTCGACCTGGTTCGGCGACAACTTCGAGCGCATCGACTGGGCGTGCGAAGGCTACGATCCGGCCAATACCATCGGCATCCTGGAAAAGGACGTGCGCTCGGGCCTCGATGCGCTTGAGTCCGCGCAGGACATCGCTTCCGATGGTTTCGACGCGGCGCTGCTGGACGCAATCCGCGATATCCGCCCTTTCCGCCCTTGCACCGGGAATCAGGAAGGCGAGCGCTGAACCCGAACGAAACCGGCGCAAGCGCAACCGCGCAAGCTTGTTCTCTTGGCGTTTGTCTGGCGGACGGGGTTATCCTCACCCGCTGGCGATCGCACCCGTGCCGGCCCGATTCGCCCTTGCTGGCGACCGGCAACGCAACCACTCAGCACCGATCTGGAGGCAATGATGTCCCCCCATCCGGCAACAACACAGCTGGCCATTCGGGCCTGGATCGCCCGGCTCTACGATCGGGCGGTGCTGCACCGCCCGGTGCTGGTGTTGCTCGTGCTGGCCGGGCTCTTCGCCTTTTTCGCCTACCACGCCAAGGATTTCCGCCTCGACGCCTCCGCCGATTCGCTCCTGCTCGAGCATGACCGCGACCTGAAGGCGTTTCGTGCAGTCAGCGAACGCTACCAGACGCGGGAATTCCTGTTCCTGACTTACACGCCGGAAGGCGAGCTGTTCGCGGAAGCCACGCTGACACGCATCGGCGAACTGAAGCGGGAGCTGGCACAGCTTCCCGACGTGGACTCCGTCGTCACGCTGCTGGACGTGCCCCTGGTCAGGAACGTGCCCGGCCCGCTGGTCGACCTGCCGGACAACGTGCGCACGCTGACCGATGCGAACGTCGACATGGCGCGCGCGCGCGACGAACTGCGCACCAGCCCGCTTTACGAAGACCTGATCGTCAGCAGCGATGCGCGCCCCACGCTGCTGCGCATCGACCTTCGCCCAACCCCGGAATTCGACGCGCTGAGGGCGACGCGCGATGCGCTGCTGGCAAAGCGCCGCGACGGCTCGCTCACCGAAGAGGATGCACAGGCGCTGGAGGCCACGCTGCGGCAGTACGACGAAGCCAAGAAGACATTGGACGACCGGCGGCACCAGACCATCGTGGCCGTGCGAGAGATCATGGATCGCTACCGCGCCGATGCCAGCCTGCATCTGGGCGGCGTGCCGATGATCTCCGACGACATGATTACCTTCATCAAGAAGGACCTGGCGGTGTTCGGCACCGGCGTGTTCGTGCTGCTGGTCGTGATGCTGTCGGTGATCTTCCGCCGGCCGCGCTGGGTGCTGCTGCCTCTGGCGAGCTGCGTGTATGCCGGCCTGCTGATGATCGGCGTGCTCGGCTTCACCGGCTGGCGGGTCACGGTGATCTCGTCCAACTTCCTGGCGCTGATGCTGTTCATCACCATGTCGATGAACATCCACCTGGCGGTGCGCTACCGGCAGCTGCGCAAGGATTATCCGGACCAGACCCAGCGCGACCTGGTGCTGATGACCGTGCAGAAGATGGTGTGGCCCTGCCTGTACACCGCCCTGACTACGATACTGGCCTTCGCCTCGCTGGTGGTCAGCGATATCAAGCCGGTAATCGATTTCGGCTGGATGATGACGATCGGCCTCACCGTCACCTTTCTGACGACGTTTCTGCTGTTTCCGGCCATCCTGGTCCTGCTGCCGCGATCGCTCGCCGACATCGAGGGCGATCGCCAGTACCGGTTCTCGTCCGCGCTCGCGGGACTGACCGAGCGCCACGGCGTCGCCGTGCTGGCGGTCTCGCTGCTGCTGACCGTGCTGAGCGTCTACGGCATTTCGCGGCTTCAGGTCGAAAACAGCTTTGTCAGCTACTTCAGCCCGAGCACCGAAATCTTTCAGGGCCTGAAGCTGATCGACGACAAGCTGGGTGGCACGATTCCACTGGATATCCTGCTCAAGTTCGAGGACGAGGCCCTGGCCGACGAGGACGAGGACGAGGAGTTCGCCCGCCTGTTCGGCAAGATCGACACCAACACCCCCGACTACTGGTTCACGCCGTACAAGATCGAACGCATCAAGGCCGTGCACGACTATCTCGACGGCCTGCCCGGGGTAGGCAAGGTGCTGTCGCTCGCCTCGGTCATCCGGGTGGCCGAATCGGTCGAGCCGGGCCGCACCTTTGGCAGCATTGAGCTGGGCCTCATGTACAAGCGCATGCCGGAGGAACTGAAAAGCAGCGTGGTCGATCCCTATGTTTCGTTCAAGGAGAACGAAGCGCGGATCAACCTGAGAATTCTGGATTCACAGCCTGACCTGCGCCGCAATGAGCTGCTGAAGACGATTCGCGCCGACCTGCACGGCAAGCTCGGCTTCGCCGAGGACGAGGTTCAGGTGACCGGCGTGCTGGTGCTCTACAACAACATGCTGCAGAGCCTGTTCCGGTCGCAGATCATGACGCTGGGCGTGGTCATGCTGGGCATCATGCTCATGCTGGTCCTGCTGTTCCGGTCGGTCTCGCTGGCGGTGATCGGCATCATTCCCAACCTCCTGGCCGCCGGCATGATTCTCGGCCTGATGGGACTGGCCGGCATTCCGCTGGACATCATGACCATCACCATCGCCGCCATCACTATCGGCATCGCCGTCGACAACAGCATTCACTACATCTACCGGTTCCGCGAGGAATTGCCCCGCCACAAGGACTACGTGAAGACCATGCACTACTGCCACGCCAACATCGGCAAGGCGGTGTTCTACACCGCGATCACAATCATCCTGGGCTTTTCGATCCTGGCGCTGTCGAACTTCATTCCGACCATCTACTTCGGCGTGCTGACCGCCCTGGCGATGTTCATCGCCCTGCTGGCCGCGTTGACGCTGCTGCCCAAGCTGCTGCTGATGTGGCGGCCGATCGCGGTGCGGTGATGGGCGACTAGCAAAGTGCGACCGAAAGCAGGGTTGAAGCCAAGGCGCCGCGCCACAAGAGGCCCGCTCCCCCGACTGGCGCTACGCCCAAGTTTCTTCCATCCGCTCCGGATTCGAGCGCAGGGTCGTCTCCGACGTATCCACGGCCTGCCAGACCTACGTTAATGGCGGCAAACGAGTCCCCTTGCGCCAGATGCACCGGGGCAGTCCGTCACGGGTAACCACGCACCCGACCTCCCGAACCGCATCAGCTCGCGGTGGCCGGACCCTCCTTCTGACCGTTGAGGCGCAGCACGATATCGACCGCTTCGGGAATATTGCGCTCGCCGAATCCCATGTTGTTGCCGAGCTTCAGCAATTCCAGCGCACTGGCCGACATCAGCGTTGCGGCGTTGTGCTTGCTGGCCAGCCGGCTGTAGTACGTCATGTCCTTCAGGCAGTTCGACAGCGAGAACTGGTGCGCATTGGCGTCGCCGTCGCAGATGTATTTGGAGAAATTCTGGAAATTGCCGCAGTTCATGCCGGTGTTGGCGATCAGCTCGCGCAGCACCTGCGGCTTGAGGCCCACCTTGCCCATCATCGCGTAGCATTCCGACCAAAGCGCAGCGTAGCCGATGCTGATCAGATTATTGATCAGCTTGAGCGCATGCGCCGAGCCCACCGGCCCGCCGGTGGCAAGGATGACGCTGGCCCACGTCGACAGTAGCGGGCGCCATTTCTCGACCAGTTCCTGCGGGCCACCGACAAAAGTCGTCAGCTCACCGTTCCAGGCATGCGCGGGCGTGCGCGACAGCGGCGCATCGATAAAGGTTATGCCGCGTTCCGCCAGTTCCTTGTGCAGGCGCTCCGTCACGTCCGGTTCCGACGTCGAGCAGTCGATGATCGTGAGCCCCTTTCTGGCGCCGGCGAGGATGCCGTCGGGCTTGCGCAGCATCTCCTCCACCTGCGGTGCGCCGGTCACGCACAGCACGATCACGTCGACCTTTGCGGCCAGCGCCTTCGCGGTGGCGGCCTCGGTTGCGCCGCGCCGGAGCAGATCTTCCACGGCATCACGCTTGCGGTGCGCCACCACCGTCACCGCAAAGCCCTTCTCCACGGCGTTCTTCGCCATGCCCTTGCCCATCAGACCAACGCCGATGAAACCGACCGCGGGCTTGTCGCTCATTGCTGTCTTCTCCCGATTATCAGAGTTGTTTTGTTTGCGAACGGCGGGACCCGGCCCGCCCAATGCCACCGACTGCGTCGAAATCCGGATCGGGCCCCTCCAAAGGCAGGCGCTAGCTGCGCTGCACACGATCAAGCCGCGAAAATAAGTCGTTGCATCGCGGAAGACAAGCGGCCCGAGTGCTTTTCCGTGTGCCCCTCGGGTCTGGCCTGAGGCCGGATGATCGGGGGGCCACCCCAGACGCTGGCCCTGATATCCGCGCGGCGCTCAGTGCGTGAGGCGCATGTACAGCATCGGCAGCTTTTCCGGCAGGCGGCGGAGATGGTCCATCACGGTCCAGTTGCGCTGACCGAAGATGCGGTTCACGTAGCGGTCGGCCTTGGGGTCCAGGCTCATGCAGTAGGTGTAGATGCCGCGGCGCTGGTTTTCCTCGACGGCTTTCTTGGCATCCAGCACCAGGTACTGCGCGTCGTGCACGTCGATGTCCGAAGGCTCGCCGTCGGTAACCAGCAGGATGAGCTTCTTGTGGGCGCGGCGTTTGTCGAGGTAGTACCCGGCGTGCCGCAGCGCGGTCCCCATGCGGGTGGAGAGCTGGCCGGTCATGCCGGCGAGCCGGGCCTTGGCCAGTTCGCCGTAAGGCCGATCGAACTCCTTGAAGCGGTAGTAGCCGACATCGTGCCGGCCGTTGCTGGAAAAGCCATGGATCGCGAACTTGTCGCCGATGCGTTCCATGGCGTCTGCAAGCAGCGCGGTGGCTTCGCGCGCCAACTCGAGCACGGTGGTGCCCGCGTTCGGCACCAGGTCGTTGGTGGACTGCGACAGGTCCAGCAGCACCAGCACCGACAGGTCGCGCTGCTGGCGTCCCACCACCGCGTGCACGCGCGGGTCGGGCGGAATGCCGACCCGCAGGTCGATGCTGGCGTTGATGCAGGCGTCGAGATCGAGGCGGTCGCCCTCCAGGCGTTTTCGCAGCCGCACCGGCCGCTGCACCTGCACCGCGCGCACCAGTTGCTTTACCCGGTTGACCAGATCGTGATTGCGTTCGAGCACCTGGTCGATGCGCGCCGCGTCGCCCTCGGCGGCGGCGCGCTCGAGCAGCGTGCACCAAGCCGGCCGCTCGCGCCCGATCAGGTAGTCCCATTCGTCGTAGCGAATCGGCGGTGACAGCGGCTCTTCCGGCATCTCCTTCTGGCGGACCGGCGCCGACAGCTTTACCTTCTCTTCCTCGCCGTCGGGCGTGCCGTCTTCCTCTTCCTCCTGCTCGCGCTGCCGGCCCTCGTCCCCGCCGCTCAGGCGCGCGCCCTGGTAGGCGGTTTCGTCATCCTCGCCCGCTTCGGCGGCGTCGCCGAAGTCCCAGATGCCGAAGTTGTCGTCGCGGTAGGCCGGTTCGACCACGTAGGTCTTGAAGTTGAACTGCACCCGCATCTGCCCCAGGTCGTTGCCAAGCAGGCTGCCGATGGTGCGGGAGATCGACTGGTCTTCCCAATAGTCGCGCTGCTCGAAGAACATCCGTCGCGCCTTCTGCACCCACGGCTCGTCGTCCTGGTAGTCCTCGTCGATCAGCGCCCGCGCCAGCCGCGCAAACAACGACATCGCGGTGATCGCTCCGCCCGGCCGCGCTACATGAAATGGCGCCCATACTTTGCTCAGGCCGGGGAACTCTCGCATCGCCAGCCGTTCGACGCGCGCATCCTCGATCAGCGACACCAGCGCCACCTGCAGCGGCTTGAGCTGCCCGACCGGGAAGCGGGTGCCGGTAAACGCGATGTGCGCCGCGGCGTGCGCCGCCGCCGCGCGATACAAGGCGACGCCGCTTTGCCCGGCAAAACCCCGGAACGACTGCGGCAGGCGCACCAGCGTTCCGTCCAGGGTGGCGCGCCGCCCCGCCGACGGCCCGGCCGCATGCACTACCGGCCGCAGCTTGATGCCGCGGCCCCACAGCGCACGCAGATAAAGCGAGAGGCGGCGCTCGACGTCGGCGAACACGGTGCCGTCCGCCTCGCTGCGCAGGAGGTTTCGGCCTTCCTCGCTCTCCAGCCGGAAGTAGCGCGCCTGCACCTGCGCATCGTTCATGTGCGACTGCACGCCGAGCAGCGCCCATCGCCTCAGTCCGTCGAAAGTAAGCTGCGACAGCAACTGGTCCATGCTGCTCAGGATCGGCGAGATGCCGAGCGGCGCGGTCTGTGCCAGTTCTGAAATGAATTCGAGGTAGGCTGCGAACAGTCCGGGATCGCCGAGGCGGCGGGCAGCCAGGTTGAGCGTGGCGAACACCTGTTCCGCGGTCGCGGCGTCGGTGCGCGAATACACCGTCAGCGCGCAGTCGATCGACTTGAATGCTGGCTCCTGACCCACCGTGCGCGCCAGCGCCGGCAGTTCGCGCAGATAGGTCAGCACCGCGCCCCACCCCAACCCGGCGGCGGCGATTTCCTCCGCCCCTCGCAGGTATCGCGCGATGCCGTCGCGGCTGAACGAACGCGACGCCTCCAGCCAGCTCGCCTGCACCAGCTGCCGCGCATGCGGTCCGAGCGCGTCGATCAGTTCCCGATAGTCGTCAAGCTGCGGCATTCTTTGAAAAAGCAACTCTCAGCGCAGAGGACGCGGAGGAGAACGACAACAACAAGATACGCGTATCAACAAGGGCAACAAGAACACCAAAGAACTGCCATCCCGATACATGCATTTCTTCGTGTCTTCGTGCCTTCGTGTTTCGCGTTGAGCGGTTGTCCTCCGTGCCGAAGTTCGGTCCCGCTAAAAGCAGGCGCGTATGGCCGCGCCGAGGGCGTCGCGGATGTCGGCGTCGTCGGTGATGGGTTTGACCAGCGCAACCTGGCAGGCCGAGACTGGCTCGACGCCCTGGGCGATCAGCGAGCCGGCGTAGATCAGCATGCGGGTCGACATGCCTTCATCCAGCCCGTGCCCCTTCAGATTGCGCGAACGCCCGGCGATCGACACCAGCTTGCCCGCCATTTCCGGGCTCAGGCCCGCTTCGTGCACCACGATCTCGATCTCGATATCACGCGACGGATAGCCGAAATCCAGTGCGCCGAAGCGCTGCTTGGTCGACTGCTTGAGATCCTTCAGGATGCTCTGGTAGCCGGGGTTGTAGGAGATCACCAGCTGGAAGTCGGGGTGCGCCTGCACCAGTTCGTTCTTCTTTTCCAGCGGCAGCACGCGGCGCGCGTCGGTCAAAGGATGGATGACCACGGTCGTGTCCTGCCGCGCCTCGACCACTTCGTCGAGATAGCAGATGGCGCCGAAGCGCGCCGCCAGCGTGAGCGGCCCGTCCACCCACTTGGTGCCGTCGGCATCGAGCAGATAACGGCCCACCAGATCGGACGCGGTCATGTCCTCGTTGCAGGCCAGAGTGATCAGCGGCTTCCCAAGCTTCCAGGCCATGTACTCGACGAATCGCGTCTTGCCACAGCCGGTCGGGCCTTTCAGCATCATCGGCATTCGCACCGCGTACGCCGCCTCGTACAGCGCGACCTCATCGCCGATCGCACGGTAATACGGCTCGGTGCGAATGCGGTACTGGTCGATGACCTTATCCATCACAGCCGCGTTCATTTACTGAGACTCCCTTGATGCCGAACCTAAGATCGCTGGTAGGCGTGCGCCGCGCGCAGCACCGTCGCATCCTCGAAATGACGGCCGGTCAACATGAGCCCCACCGGCAGACCCTTGACGTCCTTGCAGGGAACAGTACACGAGGGATGTCCTGTCAGGTCGAAGGTTGCGGTGTTCGCCACCATGTTGAGTGCCTGCCGCACCCAGGTCTTGCGGTCTATTTCGGGGCTCTCGGGGACCTTGTGCGCTGTTTGAGGCGTCGTCGGCATCGCCACCAGATCGAATGCCTTGAAAACCTTATCGTACGCCGCCTGGATCTGGTTGGAAAAGTTGCGCGCACGGGCATAGAAGACGCCGTGGTAGTGGTCGGTCATGTACCCGTAGAGGAGTGCGCCAAGCTTGGCAGTCGGCGAGAAATCGCCGCCGTTTGTCTTGATGCCGCGTTTCATGGCGGAAAGCAACCTCGGGTAGTACCAGCCCTTGTGCTGATAGGCATGATGCCCGTGATAGAA
>CALJLA010000110.1 GCA_937983055.1 uncultured Pseudomonadota bacterium | reverse complement strand
TCCAAGTTCTTCCTCCTGAGCCCCTTACGGGTTGTTCGTGTGCGCTACCGCACCCGGTGGGTAGGGTGCGATATCGGCGGCCGCCCCGTCCAAGGGTAATCGATCATGGGACCGTCTCGGCCGCGTCGCTGGCACGCCGGGCACGTTGGTTGATCGCATCGTATGCAAGGCTAGCCCAAACCGCGCCGGGCATTCCACGGTTAAAAACACTCAGGAGCAGTTTCGCACATTGAATCGCCAGCCCGCGCCTCTCGTCTATCGCGGAGGCTTTCGCTGAAGGTGGGAAACCCCTCAAAGAGCGTCAGCGAATTCCCCTGATCGCTCGATAACGCCGGAGACGTATGCAGCCTCCTCGCCATGGGACCGTCGCCAAGCGCCCGCAGCGGCGACGGACAGGGCGCAAGCGCGCCCCATTGCCGCTTGCAGTGGCTTTGTTCGCTTCGTGTGACGCGACGCGTCGCCCGATCGACCGCAATGCCCCCAATACCTGCCAAAAATGCTACGATTATTCAGCGGCCTAGGTTGGCCCGATTGTCTTAATGCAGGATAAATATCCCTATGGCACACGAAGACCTCAGTCGGGTCCAGCAGGTGGAGAGTTCGTCGGATCGGTCATTCGGCCTTGTCTTCGCCGCGGTATTTGCGATCATTGCTTGCTGGCCGCTGATTTACCAGGAATTGCCGAGATGGTGGGCCCTCGGAATTGCCTTGGCTTTAACCGCCATCGCGATCTGGAAGCCCGCCCTGCTCGCCCGACCGAACAGATTGTGGGTCAGGTTCGGTCTCCTTCTTGGGCGTATTGTCAGCCCGATCGCCATGGGAATTCTGTTCTATGGCGTTCTAACGCCGGTTGCCTTGATAGTCCGGCTCACCGGCAAGGATCCATTGCGCCTTAAGTTCGAATCTGGCACCGATTCGTACTGGATCCTGCGCCAGCCGCCGGGCCCGCCCCCCGATTCCATGACCAATCAGTTCTAGGAGGACGCGATGGAACTCATCAAAGAATTGTGGGCCTTCATGCGCGCGCGCAAAAAGTACTGGTTGTGGCCGATCTTCATCATGCTGGCCCTGCTGGGCGTGCTCATCGTCTTGGCGCAGGGATCGGCGGTCGCTCCCTTTATCTATACGCTGTTCTGAGAGGAAGCGCTCTTGCGGATCCTAGGCATATCGGCTTTCTATCATGACAGCGCCGCAGCGCTGGTCGAAGACGGACGCATCGTTGCGGCAGCTCAGGAAGAGCGATTCTCTCGCAAGAAGCATGACGCCCGGTTTCCGGTAAACGCCATTCGCTTCTGCCTGACCAAGAGCGGCACCGGGCTGGCCGGCATCGATCGCGTCGTGTTCTACGACAAGCCCTTCCTGAAATTCGAGCGCCTCGTCGAGACATACGCCACTTTTGCGCCGAGGGGATTCAAATCCTTTCGTATGGCGATTCCCCTTTGGCTGCGGGAGAAGCTTTTTCTCAAGGACCTGCTGAAAAAGGAACTCGGGAAACTCGACGCGGCCGCGTCCTGGAATGGAGAGCTTCTATTCAGCGAACACCATCTGAGTCATGCGGCAAGCGCATTCTTTCCGTCGCCGTTCGATGAAGCGGTGATACTGACCATGGATGGCGTCGGAGAATGGGCGACAACGTCTGCCGCACTAGGCCGAGGGAACACTATCGAAGTACACAAGGAGATTCACTTTCCGCATTCGCTGGGGCTGCTGTATTCCGCCTTTACCTACTTCACCGGTTTCAAGGTGAATTCCGGGGAGTACAAGGTCATGGGGCTCGCGCCGTACGGCGTGCCGCGTTACAAGGAGACGATCCTCAACCATCTGATCGACGTCAAGCAGGACGGCTCGTTCCGCCTGGATCTTCGCTACTTCAATTACTGCGCCGGTCTCACAATGACTTCGCAGCGCTTTCACGATCTGTTCAAAGGTCAACCGCGAAAGCCCGATGAGCTGCTGACCGATTACCACATGGACCTGGCGGCCTCGATACAGGCCGTCACCGACGAGGTCGTGCTTCGCCTGACCCGCTCGCTTCGCAAGGAGACCGGCATCCGGAACCTGTGTCTCGCAGGGGGCGTCGCGCTCAACTGCGTGGCGAACGGCAAGGTCCTTCGCGATGCTCATTTCGACCGAATATACATACAGCCTGCTGCCGGCGACGCCGGCGGCGCTTTGGGCGCCGCACTTGTAGGCTATCACATGCAGATTGGAAAGGAACGGCGACCGAACGGCGATGCCATGCAAGGCGCCTACCTGGGTCCAGAGTTCTCTCAAAGTGACATCGAGAAGCGTCTCAAAGAATGCGGAGCTCGATTTGAAACATTCGACAGTCAGGCGCTGATCGGAACCTGCGCAGAGGATCTGGCACAGGGTAAGGCGCTCGGGTGGTTTCAGGGCCGGATGGAGTTTGGGCCCCGGGCGCTAGGCAATCGATCGATACTTGGCGATCCACGATCGCCGACAATGCAGAAGACCCTGAATCTGAAGGTCAAGTACCGCGAATCCTTTCGACCGTTCGCGCCATCCGTGCTTCGAGAGCGGGTTAGCGAGTGGTTTGAAATCGACAGTGACAGTCCCTACATGTTGCTCGTCGCAGATGTGGTGAAGTCCATAAGACGCGAGATGACGCCGGATGAGCAAAAACTCTTCGGAATAGACAAGCTCAATGTTCCGCGCTCGGAAATTCCCGCCGTAACCCATGTGGATTACTCCGCTCGAATCCAGACAGTGCACAAGGATACGAACCCGCGCTACCACAACCTGATCATGGAGTTTTCTCAGAAAACAGGATGCCCGGTACTCGTGAACACAAGCTTCAACGTGCGCGGTGAACCCATAGTGTGTACGCCGGAGGACGCGTTCCGCTGCTTCATGGGAACTGAACTGGATGCTCTCGCCGTAGGAAACTGCTACCTGCGCAAGACCGATCAGGATCCCTCCCTGAAGCAAAACTACGAAACGGCCTTCGAACTCGACTAGCGCTCTCTTACCCTTGGGGATTGCACCGTCGGCCCTTCCGAGCGCATTCGCGCGCTCGATTCCCGCACGCAATGCGCGTTTGAACCGCATCTGCCAGCATTGAATCACTGCTGTCAGTCAGAATGACGCACCCGCCCTGCTGAGCGACGCGCGACAGGCGAAACGCAACCGCACTTTCCCCTAAATCAAAGGAAATGCGACGTCGACTAGTGTACGCTACCGGCGCCTTTCACCGAATTCCTCATGAATACGTTGCCCGCCAAGCGTGTCCTTTTCCTGATACTCGCCCTGCCGCGACCCACGGTGTCTGTCCGTGGCCTGGTTTGCGGTCGCGAAGCGATGAGTGGCACGCACTCGACATCCCTGCTTGTTGCGGATGGTCTTGCGCGGCGCGGCTGGGACGTTGGCATGCTGATCCTGAATGGTGGACGCCTTGCGGATACCGCTGTCCTGACGTTCAACGACCTGGGCCAGGCATTATCGTGGCTGGGTGGCGGCCGCGTGCTCTGGTGCTTCCACGGCAATTCCGGAGTCATCGAGCGCCTGAGAGCCGCCGGGACCCGTCCCATTGTCTGGAGCCACATCGATCTTTCCTCGGAGGTTTCCGGCTGGCTCGAACGTGACTGGATTGAGGGCGTTGTGACGGTTTCGGATTTCTGTCGCGTAGCGCTGCTCCACCATTCAAAGCACGCGCGCATCGGGCGTATCTACAATCCGCTCAATCCGTTCTATGATGAGGACACCGGCTCCCAGTTGCAGAGCGGCCGCGTTCCGGGACAGGCGGTTTTCGCCGGATTTATCGGCGAGACAAAGGGCGCCCATCGGTTGTTCGAGTGCTGGCGCGCCGTACGCCGGAGCTTGCCGGATGCACGGCTCGAAGTCGCCGGATCCGCAAGACTCTACAAAGACGACATCCCGCTAGGACCCTATGGTACAGGTACGCCGGAGTTCGAGAAGAAATACATAGCGCCTCTCGCAAGCGAATTCGGCTCCCTTGAAAAAGCAGGCGTCCACCTTCGCGGACTTCTTTCGCCTGCAGAACTGCGCTCGCTCTATCATCGCTCGGCACTCGGCATAATCAACTTGAATGCCTACAATGCGACCGAGACCTTTTCCTGCAGCGGCGTAGAGATGGCTGCATGCGGCCTTCACGTGTTTAGCATGGCGTCCGCGGCGCTTCCAGAGACAGTTGGTTTCACTGGAACAGCGACCTTGGTTACCGACCCGGCCCGCCTCGAATCAGCTTTTGCTGAGGCTCTAAGCGACACTCCGGACCCGCAAAGAATCGAAGCACAGAAACGGCAGGTGCGCCACAGGTACCAGCTGGATCGGATTCTGGCCAAATGGGAGGAGCTCCTAGACGCTCCTGCCGACCACTTCTATCGTCTGTCCGGCCCCTGGCAATACAGCAAGAATTTCCGGTACTTCGCGAAAAAAGCAGTGGCTGGCGTTCACGCGGGTCAATTGCTGGACCGGCTCCTCGCTCTGCGAAGATCGCTCCGCAATACACGCTAGAAAGTCATTTATCAGAGAAAGACCCTATAGCACACGAGTTTGATGAACTCCGTGAGGAGCAGATAGCCACCGTGATGCTCGCTCACACCATAGACATACATCGCCGTATTTTTCTTCGCGGCCCTTATGAACTTCGAGAAGATGTACCAGACGCGCGCGGTGTGATAGTCCGACGAAACCACGAGAAGCGTCTCGAATTCGCGCTGCGCTGCGATCCTGGACAGTGCCTTGGCCTCGTTGAACGTCCCCAGAAACCTGCCTTCAACCACTAGAAACTCGATGTCCTTCTCGGCAACGTCGAGCCGCATCAGCAGCTTCAGTGCCCACTCGTCATGCTTGAGATTTCTTCCGAGCGCCGGGCTGTACTCCAGCAGCATGTCCTCGCTTTTGAGAAGAATTTTCCTCGCAAGGCCTTGCTTGTACAGTTTCGCGGCCTCGGCAAAGCGTGCCTTCAACTCCTCATGTGCTCCACCCATCACGTAGATGAATCTTTCCTCGCCGTGGAAGCGCCCTCCTCCGGCACTTGCCGGCGCCGGCACTTGTTTCACCAGGACGTGGGCCAGCGCATGCTTCACACTGGACTTCCAGCTTAAGCCGTCGAACTGGAATATCAGCAGGCTCCCTAGACAGGCAACGCCTGCACCCACGAGCACTATCTGCGTTCGCATTTCATCCCACTACTGAAGCGCCTTTCCGAGGCGTCGCACCCTATCCCTCGCTCAGGGCCAAGTTCTTTAGTCTGCGGCACCAGAGTTCGAGCTGAACGATCGTGAACAGTTTGTCCGAGAAGTCCTGCTCTCCAAGTCGATGCCGCTCCAGATCCCTGCGGATCTCCTGCAGGTTGTAGATGCCGCGCTCTCGCATGTCCTGACTTTCCAGCAAGTCCTGAAGCAGCCTGTACCAGGCCGTCGACATCCATTTGCCCTGCGGCACCGGGAAACCCCACTTTTCGACTCGAGTGCGGACGGACTCTGGAATTCGGCGCCTCATGGACTCACGTAGCAGGTATTTATACCAGGGTGCCCGGATCTTCCACTCAGAGGCGCAGCTGAACACGAGTGCAACCAGGCGATAATCCAGAAATGGGAGCCGACTTTCCACCGAATGTGCCATGGAATTTCTGTCCTCCAGCCTCAGATAGAGCGGAAGCGGCCACCGTTCGACAGACTGGCGCAGCACGGCGTCCAGGGCCCAATCGCCGTCCAGTCCAGCCCCCACCAATGGCTCCGATACCTCAGACGAAAACCATGCATATCGACGCTCGTTGCGTGGATGAGTCCAGCCGGAAAAGACCCGGTAGATTGCAGTCTGCTTGAGGGTAACGCCCAGGAGATGCCGAATAACGCTGAAGTAGAGTCTAGCCTGGTTGCCGCCGTGCACCGCCGAAAACCGGCCAACCTCCCCCCACGCCTCGACGAACCGACCATCCGTCATCAACGTGTACCAATAATCCCGAAAGTAGCTTGAGTAGCCACCGATCACTTCGTCAGCGCCGTTCCCATTAAGGACAACCTTGACGCCCCTCGCCGCCGCCAGCCGCATCAATTCGAAACCAATGACGGCGCTCATCGAGTGAACGGGCTCATCGTGAAAGGCCAGAACCTCTTCCAGAATCTCCCAAGCGCGGTCTGGATCCGAATCAAGCCGATTCATTCGTGCCCGGGTCATTTCAATCGTATCTGCGATGAAAGGCGTTTCATCGAATTCTGGCGCGCAATAGGTAAAGGCATGAAGCGGTTGCGGAGACTCTCCCCACTGCCGCGCCATCGAACAGATAATTGCCGTTGAATCCAATCCGCCTGACAGGCATACCCCTACCGGGACGTCGCTGCGCATACGTAGCCGAACCGCATCCTCAAAAAGCTCGGTAAACCGCGAAACGGGATCTTGTACTGTTTCCGCTGAAGCATCGGGCAATGACCAGTACCGCCACTCTTTTTGACTTCCTTCAAGATCCAGTTCGAACGCAGTGCCCGGAGCGATCTGCTCGATGCCCTCAAAGAAACTTTCCGTGCTCTCGTCGAGACCGTGCCGCAGCAGATAGGCATTGATGACCTTCCAGTTTGGACCCGTTCGGCAGAGCCCGGAGTTGAGAAGCGCCTTTATCTCCGACCCGAAGAGCACACAATCCCTGCCTCGGTAAAAATACAGTGGCTTCACGCCAAATCGATCGCGCGAACCAAAAAGGAGCCCTCGTCTCAGGTCATAGATTACGAACGCCCACATTCCATTGAACTTGCTCAAACACTCTGTGCCCCATTCGATGTAAGAGTGCAGCAGAACTTCCGAATCTCCAGTCGACCTGAACCGATGCCCCTTCTCCATCAATTCACGACGCAATTCGATGTAGTTGTAGATTTCACCATTGAAGACCAGGATTAGCTGCCCATCCTCGCTCATCATCGGCTGGTCAGCCGCGTGAGAAAGGTCAAGAATGGAAAGTCGTCTGAAGCCCAGGCCGACTGCGCCGTTCAAGTAGAGTCCATCCCCGTCCGGGCCCCGGTGAACGATGCTCGCGTTCATTCGCTCAAGAACGCCCCGTTCTGCCTGCCTGCCGTTGAGCCCCAGCATCACTGTAATTCCGCACATATGCTCTTTCTTCCAAAATCCCCCTGAGCGACCTATCGCCTCAGCAGCTTTCTGGCCTCCGTGAACATTGCCCTGTTGAATGTCGCGTAGTAGAGAACATACGCAGCAACGCCGAGCACAACGGTTCCTGCGACATGTGCAACAAAGCCCATGTCATCGAGCAGCAATTCTTGCATCAAAAACACCAACGCCACCATGAATCCCGTTCCCAGAAATGGATGCTTCAGTTCCTTTAGATAAACGCCCAGCGGCAGGCCGATCAGCCTCAAGGTGATCGAGGTTGTGACGAGAAACACCACCGGGAACGACAGCCATGCGTAAGCCAGTCCAATCAGCCCGAACGATGCGCCTGCGAGAAAACTCAAAGCCAATACACTGATGATGATTCCAAAATTGAGAATGGAGACACCAGGTCGTCCTACCGCCATCTCCAGCGGTGCATTGACCAGATGAATCGCGCGAAACGCCGTCACCATACTCAGAATCTGCAGAGGCAGGACTACCGGCAGCCATTTCTCGGACAGGAACAACGGCACCGCGCTTTCTGCGACGAGGAAGATGCCCCAGAAAACCGGAAAGCTGACAAATGCGACGACGTTCACTATCTTCAAGTAGTAACGCCTCAGTACAGTCAGGTCGTCCTGCGTCCTCGAGAACGCTGGAAACGCCACCTGTGAGATCGTCGAACCCATCAACTTGTCTAACGGCATCAGGGCCAACTGTACTGCGATCGCGTAATACCCAAGTTGCGTCTTACCAAGAAGCTTTCCTGCTATCAGCAGATCCATGTTGGCCGAGAGATACCACATGAACCTGCCGAGCGCCGCCTTGGCTCCAAACTGCATCATGCCTCGGACTTGCGCAAATGAGAACGAAAGCTCTGGCTTCCATGGAAAGAACAGGTAACACAACGACGTCCTCACGATTTCCATTGTGAGAGTTCCAAAAACAAGGCTCCATACGCCAAAACCCTGCAGCGCAAGAGCGAGCGTGGTGATGCCGCCTGTAGTGTTCGCGGCCAACTCGGCCTGTGATTGCTTGTCGAACATGAGTTCACGAACCAGCATATTGCTGGGGATCAGACCGATACTGCGGAAGATCAGAATGCTCGAGGCGATCCGAATGACGTCTGAAACCCGAGGCTCATTGTAGAAATCCGCTACAAACGGCGCCGCCAGGTAAGAGAACGCGTATAAGGCAAGATTTAGTGCAAGGACCGCCCAGCCGATGTTCGAGAGATCCTGCTGGCTGATATCCTTTTTCTGGACAATCGCGGCACTGAGTCCGATCTCGCTGAAAAGGGTGACGAAGCTGATGTAGACGCCGGCCATCGCCACCAGCCCGTAGTCGTTCGGCGACAAAATCCGTATCACATAGATGGTGATCGTCCACGACACGACCTGACCGACGATCTTCACGCCCGTCAACCAGAAGACGCCATCCAACACGCGGCGCCTGAGGCTCTTTTCAGCCATGGCGCTCGCTTCCATCCGCATAGGCTGCGCTGTACGGCCTCACATGCACTTTACTCACGAGACGCATGGGTTGAAGCACCCATGACCGAGCCCCCCTCTGACGAGACGTATGGCCTGGCGCGCAACAGCACCGCTGAGGGTTACCGCTTAGGACAGGCACAAATCAAGGAATTGCGTGAAGAACCGGCTGGGACAGATCAAGCCTGGACCCGCTTGGCACTGATATCCGCCTCTAGCATTAGCGAATCGGCGAAGAATTTCACCGCCCAGTTCAGAACCCCGAAACGGCCGTACTCGCCATGGATTGGGTAGGAACCGCTGATTCCCCCGTCAAGACCCGGATTCCCGGTTCCTCTCCATTGGACCCTGCGGAGAAACTCGTTCGCCCTTTTTAAGCCAATGAGATACTTCATGTCGCCTGTCGCCTGATACAACCTGCCCCAAACGATTCCCATTTGCGCGTTTGCCGTCAGGCAACTGTATTTCACAACTGGCTCCCATTGTTCATTGAATCGCCCAGCCAGGCTGCCGTCTTCGCGTTGCTTCGCAAGTAGCTGGTCAGCTGCCTTTCTCACCACCGAAACGTAAGCGGAATTCTTCAAAGCGACCCCGATCTCCAGTATGCCGCGCAGCGAATAGGCGATAGTGTGCAACAACGGTCTCGCGGGATCTTTCAAGCAGTTGTTCCTAAACCAGCCATTGGGCAATTGCTCGGTGAGAGCAAACTCGATATTGCGAACGGCCGCCTCCCGGTAGGCGGCTCTGTCGGTTGCCACGGCCAGAACCTGCAATGCCCATGCGGTTCGGGTGTTGTATGTGTACGAGGGCATTTTGTCCGACGCGTACTTGGAAAGATTCTTTCGCCATGCGCCGTCTGGATCCTGGTTCTGCAGAAGGTAATCGCCCGCCCTTACTGCGGACGCGATATAGCGCTCCGCTTTGGTTTCTTCGAACGCCCTGACCCAGCCAAATATCACCTGACCCGTGTTAAAAATCGCCGGCGTGGGTGGGTCCGCAATTGTGCCGCCCTGGACGGCCCCGTTGGGCATCTGAATCTCGCATTCCCAGTCTGCCATCCGTACGGCACGCTGATGAAGTTCGTCTCGGCCGCTCCTGTGCGCATAGTCGAACATCGTAGGGATGATGTACCCCGTGGTTTCAGGGTAAGACGCCAGCCAGCCCGGCCCCTTCAGAAGCGGCTCGTACGCCAGCGAGTAGCTTCTGGCGACGCCCCCGTCCTCATGCGCATCCTGCGCCCTGCAGATCCAATCGATGGCGGCCCGCAGGGCTTCGTCTGCGTCAGCCGGCACCCGTCGCGGCAGAAAGACATACCCGGCCGCAACCTCCGGCTTCAATAAGGAAATGTAGTATCTGACACGACTAAGCATCGTGCTTCATCGGCCCCCTCCCCGATCCCCGAATCAACGCTCAACGTTCCTCATGTTCTCACCTGCACCGCTTTTCATCGTCAGCGCGTTTCGTAACGACTTTCGTCGTGGTTCGATTCGAAAGCCTTCTCGAGTCAACCCACACTCAGCACGCTTCCGATATTCGCCCAGCTAGCGATGTCAGTACGCGCAGTGCATTGCGATGACGCGATCTCGACACGTCGCCACTCCACCGCCGCCCGGGTTCCTCGAAGACCCGCATCCTCCATTGCATCACTTTCCGTACAGATGCAAGAGAATGTCGTTCGCCATTCTGGTCGCAATGATGTCGTTTCCACGCTCTGCCAGATGACACCAGTCTACATAGAGCGGAGCTTTCGAACCAGCGAAAATTGGGCTAAAGTCACCTTGGCCTGAGCAGATTCATTGAGCCGCCTTCGCTGCCTGCGCGAACGCATACGTGCGCATGAAGAATGCCTGCATGGGCCGTGCAAAATCGAACCATGATCTCTCGTATTCCGTTAGATGAGGTTTTTGAAATATAGTCGGCTGCCAGTACGACAGAACTTTGAACCCGAACTGCCCTCCCAGGGCATGCGCCATTTGCATGTTTCTCTCGTGCTTGACCACAACGTCACGTGCGAGGACGTCTACTTGCTCATCGCTCAAGGTAATCGAGCTGTGCATAACGATATCCCGCTCCATGACACCGATGCGACGCGAGAGTCCTCGAAGGAATCTGACAGTAGATAAGTCCTGAAACGAGTTTCCCAGTCCAATGCTCCACAACCTTTGTCGGTTCGCTGCCCCGCTCAGGTTGAACTCCCTTATGCGATTGAACTCGTTCTGCGGGATCCCGGCGACGCCCTGCTGGTAGGCAGAGAACGTGTCATTCACACCGTCGTAAAAGACCACAAAGTCAGGTGACTTCTCGGCTTGCAGTTGAACCAGCAACTCGATAACTTCCTGGGTGCTTACGTAACCACTCTCTCCGAGATTCGTTACTTCGGCAGAGACACCCTTTTCAGCCAGTCTGGTCGCCACAATTGCAGGGATTGTCCTAGAGTCCCGCGCCCCCGTACCCCAAAGGGTTGACCCTCCAAACATGTATATCCTTATCGGCGGGCTACTGCCATTTTCCAACGGCAAGGGAGATGGTGTCACTCTGAAACCGCTCTTGGAGATGTTGATGTATTCTCCTTCAAACGGCTGCTGACGCCAGTAGACATACGGTCTCCACTGGGCCACTTGCGATCTTGCGAATTCTCTATAGTAGCTAGCGACCCAGGTGCGATCTTCATAAGCATCCGCGTTTTCTCTCGGATCTACGTACGCAGTCGCACTACCGAAGAAATTGTCTTTTGTGCGAAACGCCAGGGAAAACGATACTTCAAGCAAAAAGAAAACGAAAACCGCGACACCAAGGGATGTCCAGATACTTTTTGTCATCTCGATCGCTTTTCTTGTTTTCATTTGAACCTTCGCATTATGCTTTCACAATGACGCTGCGCACTTTATTGCTGGCGTGATTCTCTGTTCCCGCGCCACGTCGATAATCGTCTTGCGAGGCCATCTTTTCGACTGGCCGAATGGTATCTAGATCGTCTTCCCTGGACCAAGCGCGTAGGAAGGCAACCGCCGGTGTCCCTTGAGATGCAACTCGCTACTGACAGGCGGTTGCTTGTACTGCCTCTGTTGCCGCACGAATCCCGCGCCATGCTTATCCAATTGACAGCGGACTGCGAAGCTCTCTTTGCGTCTATCGACGCCCGTCGGGGACGAAGGGAAACGTGCCTGGCCGCGACCTTCGGGCTCAAGAACGAGCCATGGAATTTGAAGCGATCGAGCATTGCCCTTCGACGTGGCGACGAACCTGGATGTGGATTGTAGGTTAGCAGCCAGTTCCGTGCCATGCCGCGCCATTCAGCCTTCGGGCAGACGTGCCCCGCCCTTCCGTGATGCACTAGGGAACCAGGTCTCTGGACCAGAATTTGATGGCCTCAAGCATGCCAATATGCTTCAGTCAGGCGAGCAGTAGACGACCCAACCGCCTCAGGGCAGGCGAGCGGAACCCATTAACGCGCGTCAGATCCCTCAAGACTGATCCGTAACGCCGACCGGTCGGTGCAGTGCCCCCCTGCCCCCGGGTCAGGCTGGTTCGCCCCCCCCTGGGGCCCAGATCCGCCCCGCCCCAAGCCAGGCCAATCGGCGCCGCTCAGGTAGAATCCAGTCGTCACCTGTTGGCGTATGTCCTCGCTGGATGCAGCCCTCGGAAGAATGCGCGGAGCCCTGCCTTGATAAAGGGACCTTATGGGTCGTGGGGTACCGTTCATGAGCTGGCAGGAGATTCCGAGGGCGCAACTCGCCGCATGGAACCAGCGCCTTCTTCGCGAACCCACCGCATCGATTCGTCAGTACCCCCTCCTGAACGAAGGCCACCGCCTCTCCGGACACATCTGGATTAACTTCGTCAAGCCCTATTCCAGGCTTATCGAGTGGTGCAGACGGCAGACAACAACCACACGCTATCTGGCGTATCGCTCCGGCGGCGACCTCACCAGTTATGCTGTGGTCGTAGGCATTGGCATGCCAGGACTGAGATTGGGCTGCATTGTGGATGGCCCGGTCACCTTTGCCGGCCGTCAGATGGAACCTCGGGAATTCAGCGAATTGCTAAATTGGGCGCGGCGTAATCATTACCTGGCGATTCGCGTGACCCACCCCGATCCGGAATATGTGGATTATCTGGCGACTCTGGGAGAGGTCGAGCGAACGGATGGCGTCCCGTTCTATCCGCACCCGTTTAGTGAACTCTTCGTCGACCTGTCTCCCGATGACGAAGCGGTACTGGCAAGCTTTCAAACGGTAGCGCGCCGCAACATCCGGCAGGCGCGCGAAGCCGGGTACCATGTTTCCATTGATCGGAAAGCAGGCGCTTTGGAGCGGGCCTGGTCCGTATTCGAAGCCAGGTCGGCGCAGAAACAGCTCAATTACAGAAGCCTCAAGATGTGGAAGCTGATCATGAACGAGGCGGAACCGTACCATGCGGCGCACGTGTAT
>CALJLA010000109.1 GCA_937983055.1 uncultured Pseudomonadota bacterium | reverse complement strand
CCGCGCGATCCTTCCCGACGAAACCCGGGCACCGCGCGCCCGTCGCCAGCATCACCGGCTCGTCGCCGGCCCTGGCCGGGTCGCTGTGCGGATGCACCTGCATCGGCAGCCCGCCGCCGCGATAGCCGCGGCTGACGATGCCGGCCGCCATGCCGCGCTCGCGCAATGCCTCGACCAGCCACAGCGCCAGCGGCGTCTTGCCGGTGCCGCCGACGCTTATGTTGCCGGCGACGACGACCGGGACCGGCAGCCGCTGGCCGGGCAGCGCGCCGACTGCATAGGCGCGCCGCCGCGGGCGCACGACAAGGCCGAATATCGCCGCGAGCGGCGCGAGCAGCAGGGTGAGCCACGTGACCCGTTGCCAGTGCTGCTGCACGAATCGGTTCAAACCGGGGGCGGGCATCGGTGCGATGGGCCTGGCGCTGCGCGGCGGGCGCGAGCTCCCCGCGGGTGCGGGCTACTGGCGCTGCTGCGCGGTGAACGTGATGCGCCCGAAGCCGGCGATCTGCGCGGCTTCCATCACGCTGATGACGGATTGATGGGTGGCGTTGGCGTCGGCGGTGATGACGATGACCGGGTCGGGATTGCCGCCGGCGGCGCGCCGCAGCTCGGCGGCAAACGCCGCCGGCGTGGTGAACGCCACGGGACTGCGGTTGACGATGTACTGCCCGCCCGAGGATACCGCGACGTTGACCTGGTTCGGGCGCTCGGCCGGCGCGGTCGCGTCCGCGGTGGGCAGGTTGATCTGCAGCTCGGCGTACTTCGAGTAGGTCGTGGTGACCGCGAGGAAGATCACGATCACGATCAGGATGTCGATGAAGGGCACGAGATTGATCTCGGGCTCTTCGCGAAACGATCCCCTGCGGAAGTTCATGTCGGCGTCAGGCGGTGCGTTCGCCTTGGACGACTTCGACCAGCTTTACCGCCTGCAGCTCCATTTCGACCACCAGCGAATCGGCCTTGGCGCGGAAGTGCCGGTAGAACACCAGGCTTGGCACCGCCACGATGATGCCGAAGGCGGCGTTATAGAGCGCGATCGAGATGCCGTGGGCGAGCTGGGCCGGATCGGTGATCCCGGTGGGCGTCGAGGCGCCGAAGATCTCGATCATGCCGATGATGGTGCCGAGCAGGCCGAGCAGCGGCGACATGGTGGCGATGGTGCCGAGCGTCGTGAGAAATCGCTCCAGCTCCTGGGCCACCGCGCGACCGGCCTCCTCGATCGACTCGCGCATCACCTCGCGCGAGCTGCCGGCGTTCTTCAGGCCGGCGGCCAGCACCCGGCCGAGCATCGAATGCTGCGACAGGCGCGTCAGCATGTCGTTGCTGACGCCGCCCTGACGCTGTTCCTGCACCACTCGCGGCAGCAGGTCGCGCGGTGCCACCACCGACTGGCGCAGGGTATAGAAACGCTCGCCGATGATGCCGATCGCAATGATCGAACACAGGATGATCGGGTAGATCGGCCATCCTGCTGCCTGAATGATTTCGATCACGCGACTGCTCCGGCGGAATTTTGAAAGCGCGCACTTTAAACCGCATCGATAGCAGCGGCAAGCCGACGAATCATCGCGCGAGCGCGCTTGACGCGGAAAAAGAACGTTGTTCAAGCCCCCGGAAATTGTCCACAAAGTTTGTGGATAACTTTGTGCATAGATCGTAGAAAAAAATCCTAAGTGGCGTTCGCAGAACAAAAATTCGTTGTGTGATGAAAAAATGTGCGACTAAATTTACGTCATGAAATCATTGTGTTGCGGTACATTGCCCAGTGCGTTTCCAGCGCGCGTCCGGCGCGAGTGACAGTTTCATGACCCTTGTGGACGATCCGGCGCGCACACGCAAGGCATTGTCAAGGGGGCAGAATGCACGAGGCTTCTTAAAGATCGGCGTGCCGTGCGCGCGAAGCCGCGGGCGCGGCGGCGGCTTCGCGGCTTAGAATGCGCCGGTGAGCGCAATCTTCGACCCGGCCGCGGTCGTCACCGTTTCCGAACTCAACCGAAAGGCGCGTGAGCTGATCGAGCGTGGCCTGCCGCTGATGTGGGTGGGCGGCGAGATCTCCAATTTCACCCGTGCCGCCTCCGGGCATTGCTACTTCTCGTTGAAGGACGCGCAGGCCCAGGTGCGCTGCGTGCTGTTCCGGCACAAGGCGGCGCTGATCGACTTTCCGCTGCAGAACGGCGACCAGGTGGAAGTGCGCGCGGTGCCGTCGCTGTACGAGCCGCGCGGCGAGTTCCAGCTTGGCGTGGAAACGGTGCGCCGCGCCGGCCTGGGGCGGCTGTTCGAGGCGTTCGAGCGCCTGAAGAAGAAGCTGGAGACGGAGGGCCTGTTCGCGCCGGAGCGCAAGCGCGCCCTGCCGCCATTTCCGCGCGCGATCGGCATCGTGACGTCGCCGGCCGCCGCGGCGCTGCGCGACGTGCTGACCACGCTCAGGCGCCGCATGCCATCGCTGCCGGTAGTGCTCTATCCCGCGCCGGTGCAGGGCGAGGGCGCCGTCGAGCGGCTCGCGCAGGCGCTTGAGGCTGCTTCGGCCCGGCGCGAAGTCGACGTGATCATCCTGTGCCGGGGCGGCGGCAGTCTCGAGGATCTGTGGGCCTTCAACGAAGAAGTGCTGGCGCGGGCGATCGCCGACTGCGCGATCCCGGTGGTATGCGGGGTCGGCCACGAAACCGACGTCACCATTGCTGACTTCGTGGCCGATCAGCGCGGTGCGACGCCGACGGCGGCCGCGGCGCTGGCCTGCCCGGACCGGCTGGAACTCGGGCTGCGCGTGGCCGGCATCGCGCAGACCCTGCGTCGCGCGCTGACGCGCGGACTCGAGCGTCGCATGCAGCAGGTCGATTTTCTCGGCCGCCGCCTGCTGCACCCGGGCGAGCGCATTCGCCGGCGCAGCGAGCAGCTTGTCCATCTTTCGGCGCGCCTGCGCGGCACGTTCCGCAGAGTCCTGGACGCGGCGCGTTTTCGACTCGAGGCGGTGGCCGCGCGCCGGGCGGCGGCGCGGCCGGACGTCGATGCGCTGGATGCGGCCCGCGCCGAGATGGCGGCAAGGTTGCACAGGGCCGGCCTGCTGTCGCTTGAGCGTCGCGAGCAGCAGGTCGCCCGCTTGGCGGCGCAGCTGGCCCATCTCAACCCGCAGGCGGTGCTCGAGCGCGGCTACAGCATCGTGACCCGCGAGGACGGCCGCGTGGTGCGCGATGCCGGCGAGGTGAACACGGGCGACGCGGTGTCGCTCACCTTCGCGCGCGGCCGCGCCGGCGCGCGTATCGAGCGCAAGGACTGACGCCGCGGCTGGCGCTGGCGGCGCGGCGAAAGCCGCGTTATCTTAGGCGCCCGGCGCAGCATGCGCCGGACGACAACAAGATCGGCCGGGACTCAGACGCCGGCCCATAACCGGAGGAGATCGATCATGAAGATGCCGCGAGCAATCCTGGCTGCCGTCTGCGCCACAATGGTTCTGTTTGCAGCGGGGGCACAGGCGCAGCTGGCCGACAAGAAGGTCATGACCCTGGCCGCCGCCAACGCCATTGCCGGCGCCGCCGCGGCCGAGGCGCGCAAGAACAACTGGAACGTGGTGATCGCCATCGTCGACGACGGCGGCCACCTGGTCTACCTCGAGCGCATGGATGGCGTGCAGACCGGCAGCATCGACGTCGCCATCGGCAAGGCGAAGACGGCGGCTGCGTTCAAGCGTCCGACCAAGGTGTTCGACGATCTGGCGAAATCGCGTCCTTCCATCGTCAGCATTGGCGCTGACGCGGTGCTGCTGGAGGGCGGCGTGCCGGTGATGGTCGACGGGCAGCTGGTCGGCGCAGTGGGCGTATCGGGCGTGACCTCGCAGCAAGACGCGCAGATCGCCGAGGCCGGCATCGCGGCGCTCAAGCGCTAGCCGGGCGCGGCCGGCCGGCGCCGGACGGCCGGCTGCAGCCAGGCGCAAACCTGGTCGACCAGATCGCCGGCAAGACAGTCGAATGCCCGCGCGGGGTGCATTGCCCGCAGCCAGGTGAGCTGGCGCTTGGCGAGCTGGCGGGTGGCGGCAATGCCTTTCTCGCGCAGGGCGGGACGGTCGAGCGCGCCCTCCAGATATTCCCAGGCCTGGCGGTAGCCGACGCAGCGCATCGAGGGCAGCGCGGCATCGAGCGCGAACGTTTGCCGAAGCTGCGCCACTTCCGCGACTAGGCCGGCGTCCAGCATGGCGTCGAAGCGCCGCGCGATTCGCTCGTGCAGCACCGCGCGATCGGACGGGATGAGGGCAATCTCGATGCGCTCGAACGGCGGCGCCGTCGCCCGCCGCTCGCCCAGCAGGTCGGACATCGGCCGCCCGGTAAGCCGGTGCACCTCCAGCGCGCGCTGGATGCGCTGGGCGTCGTTCGGCGCGAGTCGTCCGGCGGTGACCGGGTCGAGGCGCGACAGTTCCGCGTGCAGGGCCGGCCAGCCGGCGCGACGCGCATGCGCATCGAGCTCCGCGCGCACGCGCGGGTCGGCCGGCGGCAGTTCGCTCAGGCCGGCGGCAAGCGCGCGGAAATACAGCATGGTGCCGCCCACCAGCAGCGGCACTTTTCCACGCTGCGCGATGGCCTGCATCGCCGCCAGCGCATCGTCACGAAAGCGTGCGGCGGAGTAGGTCTCGGTCGGGTCGACCAGGTCGATCAGATGATGGACATGGCGCGCACGGGTGGCGGCATCCGGCTTGGCGGTGCCGATATCCATGTGGCGGAACACCTGCGCCGAGTCGACGCTCACGATCTCGAAGGGAAATCGCTCGCACAGCGCCAGCGCCAGCGCCGACTTGCCCGATGCGGTCGGGCCCATCAGCGCCACTGCCGGCGGCAGCGGCACCGGGGATCGGCTGGCGGGCAGGGCTTGTTGGGCGGTCAAGGCGATTGCGGGCAGGCGTCCGGTGCCGGCGCCCGTGCGTCGGGCGCTAGCGGCCGCGCAGGAACATCCGGTCCAGCTCGGCCAGCGTGACCTGGAACCAGGTGGGCCGGCCGTGATTACACTGGCCGGAGCGTTCGGTGGCTTCCATCTGGCGCAGCAATGCGTTCATCTCGGGCACGGTCAGGCTGCGGTTGGCGCGCACCGCGGCGTGGCAGGCCATGGTGGCGAGCATCTCGTTGCGCCGCTCGGTGAGCACGCGGCTGCCGCCGAACTCGGCGATCTCGCGCAGTACGTCGCGGGCGAGCGTGGCGGCGTCCGCCTCGCGCAGCATCGACGGCACCGCCCGAATCGCCAGCGCATTGGGTGCCAGGATGGCGATCTCGAAGCCGAGCTGCGCGAGCAGGGGGCCGTGCTCCTCCGCGGTGGCGACTTCCAGCGCGCTCGCTGCCATGGTCGCGGCGATCAGCAGCTGCTGCGTGGGAATGCGGTCGGCATCGAGCGCGCATTTCAGCGCCTCGTAGACGATGCGTTCATGCGCCGCGTGCATGTCCACCACCACCAGGCCGGCGTTGTTCTGGGCGAGGATGTACACGCCCGACAGCTGCGCCAGCGCAAAGCCGAGCGGATGCTCGCCGGCGGGCAGCGCAACCGTGGTGGCCGCCGGCGCCTTGCCCGCACTGGCCGCCTGTTCGCCGCCGAACAGCGTGGCGTAGAAGCTGCCCGCCTCGGCGGCGTGCAGCGTCATGGCGGTCTGGGCGTGCGGATAGGCGGCCGGCGCCTGGGGCGTCGGCGCGGCGGCGGCCGCGGGCGGCTCCCCAGCTCGCGTCTGCGCCAGGGCGCGGCTCAGCGCATGGAACACGAACTGGTGCACGGCTTGCGAGTCGCGAAAGCGCACTTCGGACTTGGTCGGGTGCACATTGACGTCGACGCGCTTCGGATCGATGTCGAGGAACAGCACGAAAGCCGGGTGACGATCGTGGTGCAGCACGTCGTGGTAGGCCTCGCGCACCGCGTGCGCAAGCACCCTGTCGCGCACGAAGCGGCCGTTCACGAAAAAGTACTGCGCGTCGCGGCCGGCGCGCGAGTACGCCGGCTGGGCGATCAGCCCGCTGAGCCGCAGCGCGCCGCTGGCGGCCTCCACCGATACCGCCGCCTCGCTGAATGCGTCGCCCAGCAGCGCGTGGATGAGTTCCTCCGTTGTAGCGGCGGCCAGTCGACAGAGCGTCCGGCCGTTGTGCGCGAGCGACAGGCGCACGCGCGGCGCCGACAGGGCAAGACGCCTGAAGGCTTCCTCGGCGTGCGCGAACTCGGTGGCGGGTGTACGCAGGAACTTGCGCCGCGCCGGGGTGTTGAAGAACAGATCGCGCACCTCCACCGAAGTGCCGGCAGCGAGGGCGGCCGGTTCCGGCCCGGCCGGAGCGCCTCCGTGCGCCTCGATCTTCCAGGCGTGCGCGCTGCCTGCGGCGCGGCTGGTCAGCGCAAGCTGCGATACCGAGGCAATCGAGGCCAGCGCCTCGCCCCGGAAACCCAGGCTCGCCACCGATTCCAGGTCTTCCAGGCTGGCGATCTTGCTGGTGGCGTGCCGCGCCAGGGCGATCGCCAGTTCATCGCGGTCGATCCCGCGACCGTCGTCAGTCACGCGGATCTGGCGAATGCCGCCATCGGCGAGCTGTACGGAGATTTCTCCGGCGCCGGCATCGAGGCTGTTCTCCAACAGCTCTTTCAACGCCGAAGCCGGGCGCTCGACGACCTCGCCGGCGGCGATCTGGCTGATCAGCAGATCGGGGAGGATGTGGATCCGTGACATTATCGGTTTTCATTATAAAGATATGCATCTTCGATCAGCGCGTCAGGTGGTGCTGTGCTGCGTTTTTCGTATAATCAGCCCCGATTCCAGGTTCCTGATGCTGGCATTGCGGCGCTTCAGTGCCCGCGTCTGATTCTGCCGTCGTCCGACTCTCATACCAAGTTCAAGGAAAGCGATGCCACAGACAATAGGCGTACCGAAGGAAACGCTGGAAGGCGAGAAGCGCGTCGCCACGGTGCCCGAGGTTGTTGAAAAGCTGATCAAGCTCGGTTTTGCCGTGAAGGTACAGGCCGGCGCCGGAGTTGCCGCGAGCATCACCGACGACGCGTATCGCGCTGCCGGCGCCGAAGTGGTCTCCGACGCTGCCGCCCTGTGGGGCGGCGCCGACATCGTGTTCAAGGTGCGGCCGCCGACCGACGCGGAAGTGGCGCTGATGCGCGAGGGCGGCACGCTGATCGGCTTCGTCTGGCCGGCGCAGAATCCCGAGCTGATGAAGCAGCTGGCGGCCAGGAAAGCCAACGTGCTGGCCATCGACTGCCTGCCCCGCCAGCTGTCGCGGGCGCAGAAGATGGACGCGCTGACCTCGATGGCGGGCGTCAGCGGATATCGCGCCGTGATCGAGGCGACCAATGCCTTTGGTCGCTTCTTCAGCGGCCAGATCACCGCCGCGGGCAAGGTGCCGCCGGCCAAGGTGTTCATCGCGGGCGCCGGCGTCGCCGGGCTGTCGGCGATCGGCACGGCCGCTAACCTGGGGGCGATCGTGCGCGCGAACGATACGCGCGCCGAGGTCGCCGACCAGGTCGTGTCGCTCGGCGGTGAATTCGTCAAGGTCGACTACGAGGAAGAAGGTTCCGGCGGCGGGGGCTACGCCAAGGTCATGAGCGAGGGCTTCCAGCAGGCCCAGCGCGAGATGTACGCCAAGCAGGCCCGCGAAGTGGACATCATCATCACCACCGCTCTGATTCCGGGCAAACCTGCCCCGAGGCTGATCACCGCGGACATGGTGCGGTCGATGAAGCCGGGCAGCGTGATCGTGGACATGGCCGCCGAGCAGGGCGGCAACTGCGAGCTGACCGAACCCGGCCAGGCCGTGGTCAGGCACGGCGTGACCATCGTCGGCTACACCGACCTCGCCAGCCGCCTGGCCAAGCAGTCCTCGACGCTGTACTCGAACAATCTGCTGCGCCTAGCCGAAGAGCTGTGCAAGGCAAAAGACGGCGTCATCAACATCAACATGGAAGACGACGCCATCCGCGGCCTTACCGTCATCAAGGACGGCGAGGTGACCTGGCCGGCGCCGCCGATCAAGATGCCTGCGCCGCCGCCCAAGCCCAAGGCCGGAGCAATGCCCCCGGCGCCCAAGGGTCACGGCCACGGCAGCGGCGCGCCGATGTCGGCCAAGGGCCTGGCGATCAC
>CALJLA010000108.1 GCA_937983055.1 uncultured Pseudomonadota bacterium | reverse complement strand
CAGGGCCGGCGGCGAGCCGGTGATGCTGGCGACGCGCGCGCGGTGCCCGGTTTTCGTCGGCAAGGATCGCGCGGCGGCGGCCCGGGCGCTGCTCTCCCGGCACCCCGGCGTGGAAGTGATCGTCTGCGATGACGGCCTGCAGCACTATCGCCTTTTGCGCGATCTGGAAATCGCCGTGATCGATGCCGGCGCCGGCTTCGGAAACGGCTGGCTGCTGCCGGCCGGCCCGCTGCGCGAGCCGCCCGCACGGCTCGACCGCGTCGACGCGGTGGTCGTCAACGGCGGAACGCGCACCGGGCTGCGCGCGCCGGTGTTCTCGATGCGGCTCGAGGGCACGGTCGCGCGCAATCTGCGCGTCCCGGGACTGGAAACGCCGCTTGCCTCGCTGTCGGGCACGCAACTGCACGCGGTCGCCGGCATCGGCAACCCGCAGCGTTACTTTGGCCACCTGCGCGACGCCGGGCTGTCGTTCACCGCACATGCGTTTCCCGACCATCATCCGTTCACCGCGGCGGATCTCGACTTCGGCGACGACCATCCAGTCCTCATGACCGAAAAGGATGCGATAAAATGTCGTGGGTTCGCCCGCAGCAACTGGTGGATGCTGCCGGTGAGCGCGCGCATCGAACCGGATCTCGCCACTTTCATCATTGAGCGACTGTTTCCAGCCCGTGGACGCTAAGCTGCTCGACATCCTGGTCTGCCCTCTCTGCAAGGGCCCGCTCGTCTATCGCAAGGCCGAGCAGACGCTCATCTGCCGCCCCTGCCGCCTTGCCTATCCGATTACCGACGGCATTCCGGTGATGCTGGAGGAAGAGGCCCGCAAGCTCGCCCCCGAAGAAGAAGTGTGACCGGCATCGCACGCCCGGCCGCCGGCGCCGGCGCCCCGCCAACGCAGCCAGCCAGCTCATCGTGACCGAGTTCGTCGTCGTCATTCCGGCGCGCTACGCCTCCACCCGGCTGCCGGGCAAGGCGCTGGCCGACATCGCGGGCAAGCCGATGGTGGTGCATGTCGCGCAACGAGCGATGGCCTCGGGCGCGACCGACGTGGTGGTCGCCACCGACGATCAGCGCATTGCCGCGGCCGTCGCCGCGCACGGCATCCCCTTCGCGATGACCCGTGCTGATCACCCCTCCGGAACCGATCGCATCAGCGAGGTAGTGGCGCAGCGCGGCTGGCCGGACGCGACGCTGGTGGTGAACGTGCAGGGCGACGAGCCGCGCCTGCCGCCGGAGCTGATCCAGCTGGTCGCGGGCCGGCTGGCAGACCACGCCGACGCGGCCATCGCCACCGCCTGCCATCCCATCCATACCGCCGTCGAGATGCTCGATCCGAATGCCGTCAAGGTGGTGATGAGCCGCGAGGGCTACGCGCTGTACTTTTCGCGCGCGCCGATTCCGTGGCCGCGCGATGCGTTCGCCGCGTCGCGCGAGTCGCTGCCGCAGGGCCTGCCCGTCTACCGCCATCTCGGCCTGTACGCCTACCGCGCGCAGTTCCTCAGGGAGTACGTGCGGCTCGAGCCCTCGCCGCTGGAGCGTTACGAGGCACTGGAGCAACTGCGCGCCCTATGGCACGGTTATCGAATCGTGTGCGCCATCACCGACCAGGCGCCCGAACCGGGCGTCGACACGCCCGAGGACCTGGAACGCGCCCGCCGGGCCTTCGCGCGGCTATAATCCCGCCCTCGAACCCGAGAACCGCCGGTCACAGGCGGCTGTTCCCTCTTCCGCGGCATCGCGGAACCCGCTTCGCTCGACAGGGAGAACAATGAAACTGATATTGCTCGGCGCGCCCGGCGCAGGCAAGGGCACGCAGGCCACCTACATCACCGAACGATTCTCGATTCCGCAGATCTCCACCGGGGACATGCTGCGCGCCGCGGTCAAGGCCGGCACGCCGCTCGGCACGGAAGCAAAGAAGTTCATGGATGCCGGCGGGCTGGTGCCGGACGAAGTGATCATCGGCCTGGTGAAGGAGCGCATCAGACAGCCGGACTGCGCCAACGGCTTTCTGTTCGACGGTTTCCCGCGCACCATTCCGCAGGCCGACGCGATGAAGAACGCCGGCGTCATGCTCGACTACGTCGTCGAGATCGAGGTGCCCGATGCGGAGATCATCAAGCGCCTGTCGGGCCGGCGCGTGCATCCCGGTTCCGGGCGCAGCTACCACGTGGAGTTCAATCCGCCGAAATCCGAAGGCAAGGACGACGTGACCGGCGAACCGCTGGTGCAGCGCGACGACGACAAGGAAGCCACCATCCGCAAGCGCCTCGAGGTCTATCATTCACAGACCCGCCAGCTGGTGGAGTATTACTCCAAGTGGGCGACGAGCGGCAAACCCGGCGCGCCGAAGTATGTGCACGTTCCCGGGGTCGGTTCCGTGGAATCGATCCGCGACCGGATCTTCGCGGCGCTGAAATAGGCGGATCACCACGAAGACACAGAGAACACAGAGAGGTTTCGTCGTTCTCTGTGCCCTCTGTGTCTCTGTGGTAAATCGCACATTAAGGAAGACCATGGCCAAGATGAATGCGTTCTACGCCCAATCGGGCGGGGTGACGGCGGTGATCAATGCGTCCGCCGCCGGCGTGATCGAGACCGCGCGCAAGCACAAGGACAAGATCGGCAAGGTGCTTGCCGGGCGCAACGGCATCATCGGCGCGCTCACCGAAGAACTGATCGACACCTCGAAGGAATCGGCCGCAGCGATCAAGGCGCTGCGCCACACGCCCTCGGGCGCCTTCGGCTCCTGCCGGTACAAGCTGAAAAGCCTGGACGAGAACCGCGCGCAGTACGAACGGCTGATCGAGGTGTTCAGGGCGCACAATATCGGCTACTTCTTCTATAACGGCGGTGGGGACTCGGCCGACACCTGCCTCAAGGTTTCCCAGCTTTCCGAGTCGATGGGCTATCCGCTGAAGGCGATTCACGTGCCCAAGACAGTGGACAACGACCTGCCGATAACCGACTGCTGTCCCGGTTTCGGGTCGGTGGCGAAGTACGTCGCGGTGTCGACGCGCGAGGCAAGCTTCGATGTCGCCTCGATGGCGAAGACCTCGACCAAGGTGTTCGTGCTCGAAGTCATGGGCCGGCACGCCGGCTGGATCGCCGCCGCCGGCGGGCTGGCGACCGACAAGGACACCGACCTGCCGGTGGTGATCCTGTTTCCCGAAGTCACTTTCGATCGGGAAAAATTCCTGAAGCGGGTGGACGCCCTGGTGCGCCAGTACGGCTATTGCTCGGTGGTGGTTTCCGAAGGCGTCAAGGGCGCGGACGGCAAATTCCTGTCCGACCAGGGCCTGCGCGATGCCTTCGGGCACGCCCAGCTGGGCGGCGTGGCACCGGTGGTGGCCAATATCGTGCGCGAAGAGCTCAAGCTCAAGTACCACTGGGCGGTGGCCGACTACCTGCAGCGGGCCGCCCGCCACATCGCGTCGAAGACCGATGTCGATCAGGCCTATGCGCTCGGCAAGGCCGCGGTCGATCTGGCGCTCAAGGGCAGGAACGCGGTGATGCCGACGGTGGTGCGCAAGTCGAACAAGCCCTACCGCTGGGCGATTGGCAGCGCCGACCTCAAGGACGTGGCCAACGTCGAAAAGATGATGCCGCGCGACTTCATCACCGAGGACGGTTTCGGCATCACCGCCAAATGCCGCCAGTACCTGGCCCCCCTGATCCGGGGCGAGGCCTATCCGCCGTATCGCAACGGCATGCCGCAGTACGTGGTGCTGAAGAACACCCTGGTCGCCCGCAAGCTGCCTGGAGACTTCAAGCTCTAGGCCCCGGCTTGCATGCCGGCCGGGGCGTTTAGGCGCCTCAGTTTTCGCGCCTGTTTCGGTTACAATCGCGCGCTACCGGCGGCGGCCCCTGTGCCCGGGGCGCTGCGGGTTTGTACCGAATCCGTTTGCTTGCTGTCAGGGGCCCGCCCGGCGCGGCCCCGCCAATAACTCAATTCTTTCAGGGGGGACTCAATGTCTTCAGGACTGATCTTCGCGCTGGTGTGCGCGATCATCGCGATCGCCTACGGGTGGATCTCGATCAGCTGGGTGCTCAGGCAGCCGGCCGGCAACGCGCGCATGCAGGAGATCGCCGCGGCCGTGCAGCAGGGCGCCAAGGCCTATCTGAACCGCCAGTACACCACCATCAGCATCGTCGGTGCGGTGCTGTTCCTGGTGCTGGGCTTTGCGCTGGACTGGCTGACCGCGATCGGATTCTTGGTCGGGGCGGTGCTCTCGGGCGCGGCCGGCTACATCGGCATGAACATCTCGGTGCGCGCCAACGTGCGCACCGCCGAAGCCGCAAATAACGGCATCAACGCCGCGCTCAACGTCGCCTTCCGCGGCGGCGCCATCACCGGCATGCTGGTGGTGGGCCTCGGC
>CALJLA010000107.1 GCA_937983055.1 uncultured Pseudomonadota bacterium | reverse complement strand
CGGACGGCAGCGCCGCCGCGACGCACCACAGCAACGCGATGCACCGCCGCCGCACGCTCTCAGGCGCTGAACGTTGCCCGGGCGGCATCGCGGGCAAACATCTGCTGGCGCTTGTCTAGCCACCAACCATACTGCACGGGCCAGTTCTCGAACTGGCCCGGCCCGGCCAGCGCCATCTGCGCATGCAGCGCCCAGTTGGGGTTGTACAGCGCCTCGCGGCCGATCGCGATCAGGTCGGCCTGTCCGCGCTCGAGAATCTCCTCGGCCTGCGCCGGCTCGATGATCAGGCCGACCGTCATCGTGTCGATGCCGGCCTCGGCCCGAACGCGTTCCGCATACGGCACCTGGAAGCCGGGGCCGCGCTTGATGCGCGCAGCGGTGGCCGAGCCCATCAGCCCCCCCGAGGAGCAGTCGATCACGTCGACGCCGCGCGCCTTGAGCTCGCGGGCGAGCGTGACGGTGTCGTCAAGCGTCCAGCCGCCATCGATACCGTCGACCGAGGAGACGCGGGCGAACAGCGGCTTTTGTTCCGGCCAGGCATCGCGCAGCGCTTCCGCCAGCTCCAGCACGAAGCGCATACGCCCCCGAAGGTCGCCGCCGTAGCGATCCGTGCGCTTGTTGGACAGCGGCGAAAGAAATTCGTGACCGAGGTAGCCGTGCGCGCAGTGCATCTCGATCACCTCGAACCCCGCTGCGTGCGCTCGCCTCGCGGCGGCGCGCCAGGACTGCTGCAGGCGCTCGATTTCCTCGATAGTCAGCTCGTGCGGCATCAGCCAGCCGGCGTCCATCGGAATTGCGCTCGGCGCGACGATGTTCCACACGTCCTCGCCGCGGGTACGGTCGCTGTCGTCGATGGGTCCGTTGCCGTGCCAGGGCCGTTGCATGCTCGCCTTTCGCCCGGCATGGGCGAGCTGCATGCCGGGCACGCTGCCATGCGACTTGAGAAAGGCGGCAATGCGCGCCAGCGGCTCGACCTGCGCATCCGACCACAGGCCCAGGTCGCCATGGGTGATTCGCCCATCGGCCTCGACCGCGGTGGCTTCGGTGAACACCAGGCCGGCGCCGCCCTGGGCGAACTTGCCGAGGTGCACCAGGTGCCAGTCGCCGGCAAAGCCGTCCTTCGCGGAGTACTGGCACATCGGAGAAATGACGATGCGATTTCTGAACTGCACGCCGCGCACTGTGGTGGGTGTGAAAGGCAGTGGCGTGGGGGCCATGGAGTGCCTGGGGACGAAGAAGCAAACCGCCCGTGCGTGTGGCGAACGGCTTTGACTCTAACGCCAGGCCGGGCGGAAGGGCAAACCGTAATGCGCCGGCTGGACCCGCCGGCAACGAAAACGCGGGGCCGCCGGGCGGCGGCCTCCGACTGCTAGCGGCGGGCGCGCAGACTCAGCGCCGCGCCGCCGACCATCGCGGCGCCATGAGAATGGTCCTGATGGTCGTGGCGGTAATGGTGCTCGTGATGCTCATTGTTGCCCTGCGCATGGTGGCCTTTGGCCATATCCATCGGAACCAGGTTCAGCCGGCCGTGGCGCACTTCTGCCTCCGCCATCAAGGCGTTGGCGAAGCGGCTGACCTCGTTGGTGGCACCGCGCAGGATCAGCGTCTCCATGCAGTTCTCGGCGTCGAGATGCACGTGCATGGCCGACTGCACCAACTGGTGGCTGGCGTGCTGCAGCTCGGTCAGCCGCTCGGCGAGGCCCCGCGCATGGTGGTTGTAGATGTAAGACAGCGCCGCAATGCAAAACGGCGCTTCGTTGCGTTCGATGCTGGCCGCCGCCAGCTCGCTGCGCAGCATGTCGCGAACGGCTTCCGAGCGGTTCTGATAGCCGCGCTTTCTGAGCAGTTCGTCGAATTGATTGGCAAGGTCGTCGCTAAGCGAAATCGTAAAGCGCTCCATGGCCGGTTCCACCCTTTAGTAACGGTCGTGTGATGGTACCGGCATCGGGTGGGCTTCACACTCAGGGAAAACCCTAATATCTTACAAAACGAATAATTGTCATATTGTAACTCAGTTGGCAAAAACAACAGGTTACAGAGTGGTTCTGAAAGCGAGAACGCGGGTGTGGAGGAAAAATGTGCACACGTTATCCACAGCCTTTCTACCAGTCGTCCACAGGGGTCTGTGGGTACATTGCCAGGCATGCACCCAAGCCGAATTGACGGCACCCGAGGCGGGTGTGCTTGGCCATTAAAAACCGGGGCAGGGGATGAGCGGTAGTGCGGGCGACGGGCCGGTCACCGGCCGAGCCTTCCAGGCGGGGCATGAGCAGAAAGTGAAACGCACAACAAACCGCCTCGCGGCGCGTTGTGTGTTTTCACCCGCTGGGTGATGGTTGGCCAGAGCAAGCGTCGTTCGGCAAATACCCTCTTTCCAAGGGCGTTGCGCCTGGAATCAGCCTTTCGCCATCGCAGCCCGCATGCGAGCAAGCGCCTCGTCGAGCACTGACGGCGGGCAGGCGAAGTTGAGGCGCAGAAAGCCGGGGGCGCCAAACAGCGCGCCGTCGTACAGGCCGACACCAGCGGATTCGAAGAAGGTGGCGGGTTTCTCAACCGGCAGCGCGCGCGCATCGATCCAGGCGAGATAGGTCGCCTCGACGTGCCAGGTGCGCAGGCCGGGCATGGCGGCGATGGCCTGCACGACGCGGTCGCGGTTGTCACGCAGGCGCTCGACAAGAGCCTGCTGCCAGTCCCCTCCGTCGCGCAGCGCGGCAAGCGTAGCGAAGTATCCGAGCGCACCCACATGGTGGACGATGCCTGCCATCGTGCGGCGCAGTTTCGCGCGCAGCCCGGCATTCGACACGATGGCGAAGGCGCAGCCGAGTCCCGGCAGGTTGAAGGTCTTGCTCGCCGACTGCAGCGTGACGGTGCGCGCGGCGATTGTGTCGCCCAGCGCCGCCATCGGCAGATGCCGGGCGTTAGCATCGAGCACCAGGCCGGCGTGGATCTCATCCGATACCAGCACCAGGTCGCGACGCTCGCATAAGTCGCCCAGCGCCGTCAGTTCTTCGCGCGTCCATACCCGCCCGGTCGGGTTGTGCGGGCTGCACAGCAGCAGCATCCGGGTGCGCGGCGTCACCGCCGCCTCCAGCGCGGCAAGGTCCCAGCGCCAAAGACCGCCGGCTTCCTGCATCGGCACCCGAACCGCGCGGCGGTTGCCATTTTCCGGCGCCGACAGAAACGGTGGGTAGATCGGCACCGCGGTGAGAATTTCCTCGCCGTCCGCCGCGAAGGCACGCGCGACCACGTTGAGGCCCACCACCAGGCTCGGCAGCCACACGATCCAGTCGGGCTCGATTGCCCAGCCGTGATCCCGCCGCATCGCCTCGACCACCACCCCGGGCAGCTCGGCCGGCGGATTGGTGTAGCCGAACACGCCGTGGCGCACGCGCGATTCGAGCATGTCGATAACACAGGGCGCGGCGCGGAAGTCCATGTCCGCTACCCACATCGGGATCACGTCGCGGCCGCGGTACTTCTCCCACTTGCTGCTGGCGGTATTCCTGCGGTCGACCGGCGTGTCGAAGTCGAATGCTTGTTGTTTCGGCATGGGGCTGGATTTAACCACAGAGACGCAGAGGCACAGAGAACCTGCAGACTGGTGTCGGTGGCCTGCTCAATGCCGTGCGGACTGCCCACTGAGCTTCAGCTTGCCTTTCCTCTGTGTACTCTATGCCTCTGTGGTGAATCGGATTTTGACCACAAAGACACAGAGGGCACAGAGAAAAGAACGGATTCCATCGTGCGCGAACCTGCCCAGACCGTGGTCCGATGTCGTGCAGAGTGCACGGTCAAGTCGTTGCGGTGGGGAGAGGCGTGGGTTAGTTCGAGTTTCCTCTGTGTTCTCTGTGCCTCTGTGGTGAACAAAGTCCTTAATGAAAGTCCCGCGAACGCGTCTCCAGTTCGCCGAGCAGGGCAGTGAAGTCGCGGATGCGGCCCGCAATGACATGCACGACTTCGCCTTCGCACGCGAAATGGCCGTCCACCGCCATCAGGCGCGCGGCGAGCAGCGGGGGGAGGTGGGCGGCGACGGTGCGGACCGAGACCACCACGTTGACGAAGCCGGTCTCGTCTTCCAGCGTGACGAATACCACCCCGCTGGCGGTGCCGGGCCGCTGGCGGCCGGTGACGATGCCGGCAGCGCGTACCCGGCGGCCGTGCGGCGCGCGCTGGATATCCTCGGCATTCGTTACCTTGAGCGCCTTCAGCCGCGGCCTCAGCAGCGCCAGCGGATGCCGGCGCAGTGTCAGGCCCAGGCTGACGTAGTCGGCGACGATCTCTTCGCTCTCGGTGGGCGCCGCGAGCTCGACGGCGCCTTCGTGCAACGGCGCATCTGTCAGCACCGGTGGCGGCGCCTCGATGCCGGCGACCGTCCAGGCGGCATTGCGCCGGTGGCCGCTGGCCGAGGCGAGCGCATCGGCCGCAGCCAGGCATTCCAGATCGTGGCGCGAGAGTCTTGCCGCCCGCAGCAGCATCTCGACCGACTCGAACCCGCCGCGCACGCGCGCCTAGACGTGCCGACGAGCCCCGGCTTCGGTCAAGCCATCGACCATGCGCAAGCCAAGCCTTATCGCCGGCTTAACCAAGGTGCTGCGTGCTGTGTGCTGCGTGCTGTGTGCGCCGGCCTGCGGCCGGCCTTCCGAGCACTGAGCACCGAGCACCGAGCGTTGGTCTTCCAGCGAGTCCTGGGCCACAGGCGCGCCCTTACGCAGCACGCAGCGCGCAGCACGCAGCACTTTCCCTTCCCTCGGAACCCGGAACCCGGAACTCGGAACTTCAAGTATCGAATCCCATTCGCTCATCCATACATCCACCGGCTTCACCTCGACGCCGTGGCGCCGGGCGTCCTGGACGAGCTGCGCGGGGGCGTAGAAGCCCATCGGCTGGCTGTTCAGCAGCGCGGCGGTAAAGGCGGCGGGCTCGTGGCATTTCAGCCAGGCGGAGACATACACCAGCAGCGCGAAGCTGGCGGCGTGCGATTCCGGAAAACCGTATTCGCCGAAGCCGAGAATCTGCTGGAAGATCTGCCGTGCGAAAGCTTCGCTGTAGCCGCGTTCGCGCATACCGTCGATCAGCCGCCGCTCGAACGGCTCGAGTCCGCCGCGGCGGCGCCAGGCGGCCATCGAGCGGCGCAGCCGGTCGGCTTCGCCGGGGGTGAAGCCGGCGGCGACCACCGCGAGCTGCATCACCTGCTCCTGGAAGATCGGCACGCCAAGCGTGCGGTCGAGCACCTGTTTCACCGCCTCGGACGGGTAGGTCACCGGTTCGATCTGCTGGCGGCGGCGCAGGTAGGGATGCACCATGCCGCCCTGAATCGGACCGGGGCGCACGATCGCGACCTCGATCACCAGGTCGTAGAAGCAGCGCGGCTTCAACCGCGGCAGCATCGACATCTGCGCGCGGGACTCGATCTGGAATACGCCGACGGTGTCGGCGCGCGAGATCATCTCGTAC
>CALJLA010000106.1 GCA_937983055.1 uncultured Pseudomonadota bacterium | reverse complement strand
CTGCTGCACCGTGCGCTGACCTCGCGCCGCGCCGAAGCGCTGGAAGCGGCCGTGCGCGCGCTGGCCGAGGGCCAGCGCACCCGCAACCATCTGCTGGCCATCGTCGCCATTCTGCTCGGCCTCGGGCTCGCGCTGCTGACCTTCGTTGTGTTGCGCTGAAGCCACATTGTTACCGCCTGCGCAGTTCCTCTGTGACGTTTCATAAAACCGTCACATAGCCCGTCCACAATCCGCCCCGTTGATGCAGCGCCGCGATGGCGGCCTGCGCACACCCGTTGTCGCCGCGCCGCCGCAGGGCCGTGCGCAGGGCAGTAGGACACCGCGTTACCACTTACAGGAGAGAAATGATGGCAGTCCAGTGCAATGCGAAGACGAAACGACTCGCGCTTGCCGCTTCGATCGCGGCGATCTTCGGCGCCGGCGCCGCGCCCGTGCTTGCGGTTGACCTGGAAGACATCGTCGACAAGCTGCGCGAGAAAGGCGTGCTTACCGAGGAGGAATATCAGGAGATGCGCAGCGAGGTCCGCGCGGAGAAGCGGAAGATGGCGCTTGAGAGCGCGCAGGAAGCGGCGGAGGCGGAGAAGCGCAAGGACGAGGCCCGGGTCACGTTCAAGGATGGTTTCACCCTGGAGTCGGGCGACAAGCAGCACTCGCTCGGGTTGACCGGCCGCATCCACGCCGATTTTCGCAGCTATTCGCCGTCTGACGCGCGCGCCAGCGATTTCGACATCCGGCGCGCCCGAATCGGCCTCAAGGGCAAGGTCTACGGCACAACCACCTTCGAAGTGATCGGCGAATTCGCCGGCACGCCGGCGCTGGACGTTGCCTATATCAACTATGGCGCGATCAGGAACGCAGAGCTGCGGGTTGGCCAGTTCAAGATGCCTTACAACCTTGAAAGCCTGATCAGCTCGAACAGCATCGACTTCCAGGAGCGTTCCTTCAGCAGCACCCTCTTCCCCGGCAAGGAGCGCGGGCTGATGGTCCACGGCGCCCCCTTGACGGGCTTTACCTATGCGCTGGCGGTGTCCAATGGGGAAGGCCAAAACGGCGCGGAGAGCAACACGGCGCCGATTGTGGACGACAAGGACTACATGGGCCGCCTGACCGTCAACGTGCCGGAGATGATCGGCATCCAGGACGTCGTCGGCCATCTCGGCGTTGCCTACACAACGACGACGATGAAGGCGGGGAACCTGACGGGCGGCTGGCGCACCGAAGGCCGCGGCAGCACCTTCTTCTCCCCGGGCGCGTCAGGCGGGACCGAATTCGATCGCGAGCGCACCGGGCTGGAAGCGGCGCTCGCCGTGGGGCCGTTCAAGTTGCAGTCGGAGTGGATGAAGGCGGAGTTCGACACCCTGGCCGGTAGCCGCGACATCGACACGTACTATGTTTACGGCGTGTGGGCGATCACCGGCGAAAGCTATGCGAGCACCTACCGCAACGGCGTGTTCGGCGGGATCAAGCCGAACAAGCCCTACGGCAAGGACGGCGGGCTGGGCGCCTGGACGGTCGGCCTGCGCTACAGCAAGCTGGATGCGAGCGATTTCGCGTCGACGGCGACCTCTACGAATGAGGCGGACGCCGTCACGCTTGGCCTGAACTGGCATCCCGGCAGCATGACCCGGTTCATGCTGAACTACGTGAAGACCGACTTCGATACACCGATTACCATTAACGGCGCGCCGCGGAACGATGAAAAGGCGATCACGCTGCGCGCGCAGCTCGCCTTCTGATCCGTCCGTAGTCCGCCGCACGCTGGCTTAAGCTGGATTGGCGCGCAGGTCCCTCAGGGACCTGCGCGCTTTTCTTTCGAATCGCCGGGCGGGGCGCTTGCTAGAATTCCGGCTTCTCAAATCGGGCCGGGCATGGCACTTCTCGAAATTCGCGCCGTCACGCGGCGCTTCGGCGATTTCACCGCGGTGGACGATGTCAGCCTCAGCATCGAGGCCGGCGAATTCTTCACACTGCTCGGGCCTTCCGGCTGCGGCAAGACCACCCTGCTGCGGCTGATCGCCGGGTTTGACGCGCCGGATGCCGGCCGCATCGTCCTCGACGGCAAGGACATGACCGGCATCGCGCCCGAACACCGCAACGTGCACACGGTGTTCCAGAGCTATGCGCTGTTTCCGCACATGTCGGTGGAACAGAACATCGCCTTCCCGCTGAAGATGGCCAGGGTGCCGGCCGGCGAGATCCGGCCGCGGGTCGAGGAGGTGCTGGAGGACGTGCGCCTGACCGGCATGGGGCGCCGCTACCCGAATGAGCTGTCCGGCGGCCAGCGCCAGCGGGTGGCGGTGGCACGGGCGCTGATCAACCGGCCGAAGCTGCTGCTGCTGGACGAGCCGCTCGCCGCACTGGACGCCAAACTGAAGGAAAGCGTGCAGCTGGAACTGATCCAGCTCCAGCGCGAGATCGGCATTACCTTCGTCTACGTGACCCACGACCAGAGCGAGGCGCTGGCGCTGGCCGACCGGGTGGCGGTCATGAACCATGGCCGGGTAGAGCAGGTGGACGAGCCGTCGAAGATCTATGGCTTTCCGAAGAACCGCTTCGTTGCCGACTTCATCGGCCAGTGCAATCTTCTCGAAGGGGTCGTGACTGCGGCCGAGGGCAGCCGGATCACCGTCGCCCTCGACGGCATCGGCGATGTGGCGGCGGTCAATCCCGACGGCGACCGGCCGGGGGAGCGCGGCGTGCTGGCGCTGCGGCCGGAGAAGGTGGCGATCGGCACTGAACTGCCCGAGCACCCGGAGATGAACCGTTTCCGCGGCAAGGTGCGCGACTTTCTTTACCTCGGCGATGTGACCGTCTACATCGTCGAGCTGGCCAGCGGCGCCCGCATCGAGGCTTTGCTGCCCAATTCGGCCGCCGGTCGCGCCCGCTTCTTCGAGCCGGGCGATGCGGTCGATGTCGCGTGGCGGCACGACGCCGGGCACTTCCTCGACGACTGACCGGCCGAGCATGAAAAGCGAAACACGAAGGCACGAAGGCACGAAGGAAACAAGGCAAGGCGATGCGCTTCGGGTTGTCTCGCGAGCGGAACGTGACTCTGGCCGAGGCGCGGGAGAGTTCCCGTCCGCCGATTGCTTCTTGCCTTCGTGCCTTCGTGTTTCGTTGTTGGCCCTTGCGGCGCGGACCTGAGCAATGCGCCCCGGCTGGCACATGCGCGCGTACAAATGGCTGATCGGCGGCCCGCCGCTGCTGTATCTGCTGGTGTTCTTTGCCGCGCCGGTGCTGATCATGGTGGTCGCCTCGTTCCGGTTTCCGGGCGAGTTCGGCGGGCTCTCCCCGCTGGTCTACGAGGACGAGACCGGGCGCCACCTCGACCTCACGCTGGAGAACTACCAGCGCTTCTTCGCCGACCTGCTCTACCTCAGCCTGTTCTTCAAGTCGCTGCTGTATGCAGCCATCACCGTGCTGGCGTGCCTGCTGCTGTCCTACCCGCTCGCCCTGCTGATTTCCCGCAGCCCGAAGAAGTACCGCGATGTGATGGTGCTGCTGGTCATCCTGCCGTTCTGGTCCAACTTCCTGATCCGTATCTATGCCTGGATCCTCATCCTCGGCCCGCAGTCGGTGTTCGTCGGCGCGCTCAACGGCGTGCTCGCATGGTTCGGGGCCGGGCCGGTCACGCTGCTCTACACCCCGTTTGCCGTGGTGCTGGGCATGGTGTATGTGCACCTGCCGTTCATGGTGCTGCCGCTGTACGCGAATCTCGAGAAGCACGACCCTGCCCTGCTCGACGCGGCCCAGGATCTGGGCGCCAATGCCTGGGAGCGCTTCTGGCGGGTGACCTTTCCGCTGTCGCTGCCGGGGGTGTACGCCGGCGCGGCGCTGGTGTTCATCCCGGCGTTCGGCATGTTCGCCATTCCCGATCTGCTGGGCGGCACCGAGGGAATCATGATCGGCAACGTCATCAAGCAGCAGTTCCTCGATTCCCGCGACTGGCCCTTCGGGTCGGTCCTGTCGATGGTGCTCACGGTGATGGCGGTGCTGCTGGCGGCGCTCGCCGCGCTCTACGCCAGGCGCTCGCGACAATGATGCGGCGCTCCCCCTGGCTGTGGGTCGCGGGCTTTTTCGCCTACGCCTTCCTGTACGCGCCGCTGGTGGTGGTGATCGCGTACTCGTTCAACGACTCGCGGCTGAACGCCGAATGGGTCGGCTTTACGCTCGACTGGTACCGCAAGCTGTTCCGCAACGAGGAAATGCTGCTCGCGGCACGCAATTCACTGCTCATCGCGTTGGTGGCAAGTGCCGTGTCCACCGTGCTGGGCACCATGGCCGGTTTCGCCCTGTACCGCTACCGTACCCGCTTGCTGCCGGTGCTGGTGCTGGCGCCGATCGCGATCCCGGAAATCCTGATGGGGGTAAGCCTGCTGCTGTTCTTCGTGCTGGTGGGCATCGCGCTCGGGCTGGTGTCGATCATGCTCTCGCATATCGCGTTCTGCATCGGCTTCGTCGCCATCGTGGTGCGGGCCCGCCTGGAAGGGCTGGACGAGAGCCTGACCGAAGCTGCGCGCGATCTCGGGGCAACGCCCTGGCAGGCGTTCCGCCTGGTCACCCTGCCGCTGATCATGCCCGGCGTGGTCGCCGGCGCGCTGATGGCCTTCACGCTGTCGATCGACGACTTCGTGATCACCTTCTTCACCTCCGGGGTCGGCGCCACCACGCTGCCGCTGCAGATCTACACCATGGTCAAGATCTCGGTCACGCCGGAGGTGAACGCGGTGTCGACCCTGCTCATGGTGCTGACGCTGGCCCTGATCCTGATCGCCTCCCGGCTGTCGCCGGGATCGCTGCGCGGGCGCTAGACGCGCGGACCGGCTTGCCCTAATCTCCCCCGCATTCCGCCTCCTTCGGAGAACCCCGCCATGAAGAAACTTCTGCTCGCCCTGGCCCTGCTCACGATCGGGTGGCCGGCGCTCGCACAGAAGAACGAACTGCGCATCTACCACTGGAACGACTACATCGCCGACGAAACGGTGGCCCGTTTCGAGAAGCAGTGCAAGTGCAAGGTGGTGATGGACTACTTCGGCGACAACGAAGAACTGGTCGCCAAGCTGGCGGCGGGCGCCAAGGGCTACGATATCTACGTGCCCACCATGAATTACGTGCCGGGCATGGCGAAGGCAGGCTGGCTGCAGCCGCTGGACCACAGCAAGCTGCCGAACTTCAAGAACGTGCTGCCGCAGTACCTCGATACCGAGTTCGATCCCGGAAACCGCTACTCGGCGCCGTACGCGATGTCGATCACCATGCTGGGCTACAACGACAAGAAGATCCGCGAGCTTGGCGTGCCGGTCGATTCCTGGGCCACGATCTTCGATCCCAAGGTTCTGGAAAAGCTCAAAGGCCGGATCACCGTGCTCGACAGCCAGAACGAGCTGATGGCGGCGGCGCTGAAGTACCTCGGCTACTCGGTCAACGACCGCGACCCGAAGCACTGGGAGGAAGCCAAGAAGGTCATTCTCAAGGCCAAGCCCTACTGGGCGGCGTTCATGGCGCAGGGCTACATCAAGGAACTGGCCAGCGGCAACATCTGGCTGGTGCACGGCTACTCGGTGGACATCTTCCAGGCCGACCAGGGCGCCCAGGAGGCGAAGCAGAATTTCCGCGTGCGATTCGGCCTGCCCAAGGAAGGCGCGGTGCTCGCGCTCGACGCGATGGTGATCGCCAAGAATGCGCCGCGCCCCGATCTTGCGCACCAGTTCATCAATTTCATGATGGACGGCCGCAACGCCGCCGAGCTGACCAACATCATCGGCTCGCTAAACCCCAACAAGGCGGCGCTGCAACACATCAAGCCGGAGATCAAGTCGATCAAGGCGATCTTTCCGGACGAGGCAATGGCGGCCAAGCTGGAGATGCTGAAGGACATGAACGCCCGCGAGCGGCGCCAGATGAGCCGCATCTGGACCGAGATCAAGGCGCGCTGAACGCCGCTGCACGCGCTCAGGCCGCTGGTCGCGGGTAAGCCTCGCGCAGCGCCGCCAGCAGGCGGTCGACATCGGATTCGCGCAGCAGGTCGATGCCGGCTGCGCCTTCGCGGCCCCCGCCGGAGGCGAAGCCGCGCGCCAGCGCCACCGCGCCGGCGGGCTTCGCCAGCGGCGCGCGCAGACTGACCAGGTAGCCGCCGGCGCGGCGCACCAGCACCGTGTGCGCCAGTGCAGGCGCTTCGCTCGCCAGCGTGTTGGCGTACTCGCCAATGACGCGGCGGCTCCAGGCCGCATCCGGCAGTACGACGGCCCGCGCGCCGTCGCCCACGCGCTCCACCGGCTGCGCCGCGGCCATGATCAGGTCCTGTTGCCGGCCGGCCTGCAGCCGTTCCAGGTCGCGGGTCTCGCCCAGGAAATCGGCGGGATCGTCGAACGGGCGCAGGCGCGCATACAGCTCGGCCGGCGCGAACATCAGGTCCTCGACCGTCTCGCCGTAGGCGTTGTAATTCATGCAGACGCCGAGCGTGCGCAGCCGCGCGATCTCGTCGGCGCCCAGGCCCGCCGCCGCGGCGGCGGCGAGCGCCGGCCGCTCGAGGTTGTCGCCGAAGGCGGCCACCACCGCCCATTTGCGGAAACGCCCCTGCAAGTGGCGGTCGACGATCAGGCTGGTGCAGACATTCGCATCGGTGTCGATATAGGCCCGCAGTGTCGCGGCCGCGGGAATTTCGCCGGCGTGATGATGATCGAACCACTGCACGCGCGCGCCGGCGGCGAGCGTGCGCACGAGCGCCTCGCGATTGACGTCGAGCGAAATGTCGAACACCGAGACCTCATCGCCTGCTGCGGCATCGACCCGCCCGAGCAGGCGTTGCTCGCGGAGCAGCAGACGTTGGAAGAGCT